>CAZPER010000126.1:0-9213 GCA_964585655.1 uncultured Gemmatimonadaceae bacterium
CCCACCGCCCAGTGGAACCGCGGGGTGAGCGCCGGCAGCGCCGGGGGGGGCGCCTGCTGGGGGAGCGCCAGGGGCGCCTCGAGGGTGTCGGAGGCCTCGGGGTGCGGATCCGGCGGCGCCACCCGCAACATCAGCTCGGCCAGGGCGGTGGCGGTCGCGTACCGGGACACTTCCGCGGCCAGCCGAACCGGGAGTGTGGTGATGTCGAAGCCGGTGAGGGTGTGGAGGTCGCGGCGCTCGGAAAGCAGCAGGTGCGCCTGTCCGCCGCTCAGCGCCTGCAATGCCGCGCCGAAGCGGCTCCTGGGCCGGCTCGCCCCCTTGGCGATGGCGCTCTGGACCCCATGCTCGCGCGTGGCCAGGCGGACGATCTTGGACGTCTCGCCGTAACGCAGGGTGGAGAGGATGATGGCCTGGGTGGAGATGAGGGGCATCGGAGGGACGGTGTCCGGAGCGCGCTACGGCGGCGGGATCTCCGTGACCCGGGCACCGACCGGGCAGTCCCCACCGCTCACCGCGCGAATCTCGGTGAGGTTCCTCCGCAGGATGTGCACCGTGCCGGTCGTGCCAACCGTGCAGGGTCCGGACTCGAGGGCGTACACCCGGTCGTCGCTGTCCACGGCCACCGCACTGTTCTCCGGGATCCCGATGCCGTTCCCGGCGCCGCGGATCACCTCGCGGGTGACAAGGTCGAACACCATCAGCCCCTCGGACCGGGAGCTGACGTAGAGCCGGTCACCGCCGTCGGTGGCGATGGCGCCGGGCCCGGCCCCGAAGCCGCCAAAGCTCCCCAGCTCCGTGCGCCCCACCGGGTCGATCAGGCTGAGCCGCCCGGCGGTGACGGTGTCGTCGGGGCCCACGTTCATGACGTACAGCACGCCGTCCTGAGCCACTTCACCGAACGCCGCGTTCCCCGGCCCGGGCATGAGGATCGAGTCCACCCCGGTGGCGAGCCGGTTCGTGGCCGGGTCCACCACGGAGACCCAACTCGCCCCGCCGGGTGCCCCGCCCACGAGGTTTCCGTTCAGCACGAACAGCCTGCCCCGGGTGAACACCAGTTCCTGCGGGAACACCCCGACGTCCACACTCGCCGTGTCGCCCGTGAGGTAGTTGATCCGGGTGACGGAGTTGAGGGCCGGATTGGCCACGTAGGCGATCGAATCATCAATGAAGGCGGAACCGGTGGCGCCCGAACCGGGCGCCAGCGCGATGGTCCGGGTGACCACCCGGGCTCGCAGGTCCACCACGGCCACCGCGTCATCCTGGCCCATCGGGACCAGCGCCCATCCCCCCTGGGCGCTCACCCCACGGGGCGACTGGCTGGTCCCGCCCAGGGGGATGGACGTGAAGGTCGTCGGGGCATCGACCGGAATCAGCCTGAGGGTGGCCGGGGCCCGGCTCACCACCAGCAGGACCTCCTCCGGCGGCGGCAGCGGCGCCGAGGCCTCGGCACAGCCGAGACCGACGGCGGCGAGCAGCAAACCGAGTGGGAGACGGCGCATCATGGACTGAAAGATGCCATGCTCCCTCTCCGGATGCGACCCGCGGCCGGAGTCGGCGCCGCGGTAGGGGGGACCGGCCTAGATCCCCACCCTGGCGCCGGCATACACCGCCCGGCCGCGGCCCCGGAACCCGACGACGGTCTCGTAGCGGCGGTCGGTCAGGTTCTCCGCGCGCAGCGTGGCCGTGAGCCAGGGCCGTCCCACCGCGGGGCGCAGCAGGTCGAGTTCCGCGTCGGCATCAATCGTGACGACCCCTGGCAGTGCGGTGCGAACTGACGGGAAGGGACGGAAGTCCACGTCCGCCCGGCGGCCGAGATAGGTCACGCCGAGACCGGCGCCGATCCGGTCGAGCAGCCGGGCCCGGGCATCGAGGCGGGCGCTGTGCTTCGGCCGGCGGATGAGTTGCTTCCCATCCACGAAGGCATCCCCCGCCCCGCTGCTGAAGCCGGGGTCGTCCACCCGGGTCGTGAGCCGGGTGTAGGAGGCGGCGATGACGATGTGGCGCGCCGGACGGAAATCCCCCGTCAGCTCCACCCCCCGGGCGGTGGCCCGGGCCACGTTGGAGTAGTTCGGGCTGCCCGGCGCCGCGCCGCCGTTGTACTGGATCAGGTTGCGGAACCGCTGGTCGAAGTAGTTGGCCGCGAGGGTCAGGCGGCCGGTAAGCAGCGCCTGTTCCAGCCCGACCTCCCAGCTGCGGCTCTCCTCCGGATCGAGCCCCGGGTTGCCCACCTCGAACGGGGTGGCGGCGAAGTTCTCCCGCAACGAGGGTTCCTTGTACCCCGTGCCGACCGACGCGCGGGCACGGAGGCTGGGCAGCAGCGCGTACACCACCCCCACCCGATAGGTGGCGTGGGTACCGAAGCGCTGGTTGTCATCCACCCGGCCCCCGAGGCTCACGAGACCACGGGTCCCGATATCCACCACGGCCTGCGCGTAACCGCCGACGTTCCTGCGGGTGGCGTCGAACGGGGAGCCAGTGGTGCTCAGCTCCTCCAGCTCCTCGAACTCCGCCTGCGCGCCTGCGGTCAGGCGGGCGCGGGAGGCCAGCTGAAAGATGCCCCGGGCATCGGCCGAGCGGCGCAGGGCGCGGCCCTGGTTCTCGTAGTAGAAGTCGAGCGAGTCTCCCTCGCTGTCCGGCAGGTTGAAGGCCCGGTCGGTCTGGCTGTGCGACGCCAGGAACACCCGCACCTCCGCCGCGGGAGAGAGGCGATGGCCCAGCTCGAGCCCCAGGGTGGTCGCGTCCTGCCGGTTGGCCTGATTGCTGTCCGTGACGGCGCCGGTGAAGTCGGTCGGGAAGTCGAGCCGGTTGTCCCCGGTCCGGGCGGTGAGGGTCAGTTCGGTACGCGCGTCGGGCCGGACGGTCACCGCCCCGGAGCCGACCGTGCTGCCGTACCCGCTGTTGAAGCGATAGATCCCGTCGGTCCGATAGCGCGAGATCGCGGCGGAGTAGCTCACCTGCTCACTGCCCCCGCTCACCCCGGCGTCGCCGCGCCAGGTGCCGTGACTCCCGGCCTGCGTCCCCGCCGTCGCCTGGATGGCGCCCTGGCCCCGCCGGGTGATCACGTTGATGACGCCGGTCACCGCGTCCGAACCGTACAGCACCGACGCCGGCCCGCGCACGATCTCGATCCGCTCCACATTGTCGGTGCTCAGGGTGCCGAAGTTGAATGCGCCTCCGGCCTGGTTCACCGGCACGCCGTCGATCAGCACCTTGGTGTAGTCACTCTCGCCGCCCCGCAGAAAGAGCGAGGAGACACCCCCGTAGGTGCCGGTGGGCACCACGGCGGCTCCCGGCACCTGGGCCAGCGCCTGGTCCACGAAGTGGATCCCCTGGGCCCGCAGCTGATCCCCGCTGAGGACGGTCGTCGCGGCCACGACCCGGGGCGCCGGCGTCGGCGCCCGGTCGGCGGTGACCACGATCTCCACCAGCTGGACGGTGTCCCGCTGCTGGGCGGTGAGGGGCACCGTGGCCACGAGGGAGAGCCCGGCGGCGGCAACGAGGAATCGGGGGGACATGCGGTTCCTTTCGGGTCCGGCTACTCGCCGGGCTTGAGTGGGACGATCTGTGGTGCGCCATCGCACCAGGTGGTGATGGCGACCGGCCAGTCGAAGACCCGGGCCACATGGTCGCGCGTGAGGACGGCGGCGGGGGGGCCGTCGGCCACGAGCCGTCCCTCGTGGAGGAGGACGATTCGGTCGGCATACCGCGCCGCGAGGTTCAGGTGATGCGTGACCAGGAGGGTGGCGATCCCCTGCCCGGCGAGGCGGCGGACCAGCTCGAAGACTTCCATCTCGTGCCGCACGTCGAGCGAGGCGGTGGGCTCGTCCAGCACCAGCAGCTTCGGTTCCTGCGCCAGCGCCCGCGCCACCCGGACCCGCTGCCATTCGCCGCCGGAGAGCTCATCGGTGCGCCGGGACGCGAAGCGCGCCACGTCGGCCCGCAGCATGGCTTCCGCCACGATGGCCTGATCCGCCGCGCCCGCCGCGGCGAGCGGGCCGAGGAACGGATACCGGCCCAGCGAGACGGTCTCTTCCACGGTCAGCGGGAAGAGGGAATCCTCCCGCTGGGTGACCACGCCCACGACCCGCGCCAGCTCGGCGTGGCCCCACTCGGTGACCGGGCGGCCCAGCAGCTCCACCTGCCCACCCGAGAGTGGCAGCATCCCGAGCAGGGCCCGGAGCAGCGTGGTCTTGCCGCTCCCGTTCGGTCCGGTGACCGCCACCAGCTCGCCGGGGCGGAGCGCGAGCGAGACCCCCGCAAGCGCCGGTGCAGCGCCTCCCGGATAGGACACCATGAGGTCTCGGGCGTCGAGGATCATCGGAGCGTCCGGCGCAGCAGCAACGCGAAGAGGGGCACCCCGACCAGCGAGGTCACCACCCCGACCGGCAGCTCGACCGGCGGCGCGATGGACCGGGAGAGGGTGTCGGCAAGCACCAGGAAGGCGCCGCCAAGGAGGAATGCCGCGGGGAGCAGCGTCAGGTGCAGCGGACCCCAGAGCCGGCGGATGGCGTGGGGCACGACCAGCCCCACGAATCCGATCATGCCGCAGGTGGCGACGGCAGCCGCCGTGAGGCACCCGGTGGCGAGGTAGGCCAGCCGGCGGAGCCGCACCGGGTCCGCGCCCAGGTGGCGGGCGGCATCGTCTCCGAGCGCGAGCAGGTCGAAGCCGCGGGCCTGCCGGGCGAGGACCACGAGCGGCAGCACACTGTACGCCGCGAAGACCCCCAGGGACTGCCACGACGCCCCCCCCAGCCCGCCCAGCATCCAGAGGAAGGCGTTGCGCAGCTGGGCCGCCTCGGAGAGCGTGAGCACGGCGCTCACCAGCGCGCTGGTGAACGCGCTCACCACCACGCCGGCGAGCAGCAGGATATGGGCATCGAGCCGGCGCCCCTGCACCAGGCTCAGCCGGTACACCAGCAGGAGGGCGGCCATCGCGCCGCCGAATGCCGCCAGCGGCAGGATCCAGGCGCCGGAGATGCCGAGCGCGATGACTACGACCGCCGCGATGGCCGCGCCCCCGGAGATGCCGAGCAGGTAGGGATCGGCGAGCGGGTTCCGGATCAGCGCCTGCAACACCGCCCCCGACACCGCCAAGCTGCCCCCGACGAGGAATCCCTGCAGCACCCGCGGCAGCCGGAGCCCCCGAACGATCGGACCGGCGGGAGCGCCGGCATCGCGGAGTGCGGCCCAGACTTCTCCCGGCGCGATCGGGACGGCGCCGAGCATGAGGCCCGCCGCGAGCGAGACCAGGGCGAATCCCCCAAGCAGTGGCCACCGCCCCCGGGTCATCGCGGCGCCGCCGCCAGCGCGTTCCGGAGCTGCTCCACCGTCGCCAGGGCGCGCGGACTCGGCCGGCTGAACGCCGCGCTCGTGAGCCGCACGAAGCGCCCTTCCGCCACCGCCCCGACGACCTGCCATTCGGGACGCCGCGCGAAGCCCGGCGCTCCGGTGTCCCCCACCAGCACCAGGTCTGGGCGCCGCGCGGCGATGGCCTCGATGCTGACCGGGGCCGAGGGCGCCGCCAGGTCGGCAAAGAGATTCCGCCCCCCGGCAAGGGTCAGAATCTCGCTCTGGAAGCTCCCCGCCCCGATGGCGATCGGTGGCTGGTCCCAGGCCAGCAGCAGCACCCTGGGACGGCCGCTATCCGGCAGCTCGGCCGAGCGCCGTGCCGCCACAGCGAGTGCGGCCTCGAAGGCTGCCGCAACGGAATCGGCACGCGGCGCGGTCCCGACCGCGGGGCCGGGCAGCCGCGCCAGGCGGGGCACATCGGCAAGATGATCGATGGTGAGTTCCAGCGCCGCGATCCCGGCCGCCCGGAACCGGGCCAGCGCGGCGGCATTCTGCGGCGAGCGATAGACCAGCACCAGGTCCGGTGTCTGGGCCAGGACCGCTTCGGTGTTGGGCGGAAGGCCGTCGCCGACGCTCGGGACCGCCAGCGCCTCGGCGGGATAGTCGCACCAGCGGGTCCGGCCCACGACGCGGTCCCCCGCGCCGATCGCGAACAGCAGTTCGGTCGTGGCCGGGCTCAGCGAAACGATGCGGCGGGCGGGAGCGGCGAGCCGGACGGTGTCGGCGGCGTCATCGACGACCACGATGGGCCCGGCGGGGGGCCGGGGCGGCGTGGTGCAGCTGCCGAGGGTGAGGAGCAGGAGTGCGAAGGTCCGCCGCAACAGAACCGCCCATCTCGAGGGAGGGCGAGATGGGCGGACAGGAGCCGGCGAAGGCTGATGTCGCCACCGATCCCTCCCCCGAGGGTGTTCGTGGTGGCGCGAGACGAGAGGTCTCCTGGCTTCGGGTATTTCCCGCTCGCCTTCCCGGTTTCCCAGTGGCGTGTGAGCGAGAATCCTGCTTACCCGTTACAGTGGCGGGGCCGCGCCGGTCTTGCACCGGCTTCCGAGCATCCCGACTCGCGATTGCAGTTGTACGTGCGCGTCCAACCTAAGGTGCGGCCTGCCTCCCGGCAAGCTCCTGCTCCAGCGCCGCCTTGAGCGCGACCCGCTCCTCCTGGTATTGCCGCCACTCGTTGTCCGGCACCTGTCCCTCGCGGCCGGCGTAGCGCGCATCGAGCCGGGCCAGCTGGTCCAGCAGCGGACTGGCCGCGGGGCGCGGGGCGGCCACCGGCCGGCGGAGGACCCGGACCATCACCAGCAGCAGGGCGGCCGCGACCCCGCCCACGAGGATCGGCAGCAGCCAGCGGGTGGCGCCGCCGCCGAAGCCGATCGTCACGCTGCTGCCGGGCTCCGCCGCCCCGGTCCAGCGCTGGAAGGTACGGCCCTCGATCTGCTGGGTGTCGGCCATGGCGAGCCCGGCGCCCGAGACCGCCAGAGTCCGCTCCTCGAGCAGCAGCGTGAAGCTGGCGGCCCCATCTCCGAGCGGCAGCGTCAGCTTGCCGGGCCGGGCCGGCAGGGAGTAGGAGAAGATCAGTTCCTTCTGTCCCGGCGCGAGCGGCGCGAACAGCAGCAGGCTGTCGTTCCGGAACACGGCGGCGCCGGGGGAGACATCGCCCTGGCCCATCTGGGCGCCGAGGGCACCCGTGGGGAGGCGGGCCGCCCAGGTCGGATGACTGCTGTCGCCGGCCACCCGGGTCACGGCACCGGGATTTCCCAGCACCGCGATCTCGAGCGCCGGCCGGGTGCCGTCGGCCACGGGCTGGCTGATCACGAGGTGGCGGGAGATCACGTCGATGGGCAGGCCGCTGGCGGTGTCGGAGACCAGCAGCAGCAGGCCGGTGTCGGGCGCGGCGGGATCGAGGTGCAGCGGCGTGGAGAAGTACTCGATCCCCGCGAAGCCGCTGCTCAGCAGGTACACCGCGCTCGTGTCCACCTGATAGCGGAAGCGGAACTGGCCCGACGGGCCGGCCGCGGTCGAATCGATCGGGCCCTGGCTGTCCCGCGCCACCCGATGCAGCACCACCGCCGCTCCCGGCACCGGGACGGTATCGCGACTCCCCAGCTTCAGGACCCGGCCCGACACCGTCGCGGCGCCCTGCCCCGCGGCGCCGGCCGGCAGCGCGAGCAGGGCGGCCGCGAGCAGCACCCTCCCCATCACGGCTGGAACTTCCCGAAGTCCTCGGGATTCATCTTCTCGAGCCAGGCCCGGAGCTTTTCCGCCTCCTGCGCGGGATCGGGAGGGGTGCTGGTGGTGGGATCGGCGTCGCCGAACTCTTCCAGGAGGTCCGACTCGGTGAAGATCGGGGCGTGGACCCGGAGGGCGAGGGCGATGCTGTCGGACGGGCGGGCATCGAGCTGGAAGACGTGATCCTCCCGCGCGAGCCACAGCTCGGCGAAGTAGGTCTTCTCCTTGATGGCGCTGATCCGGATGCGCTGGACGGTGGCCCCCAGCCCCACGATCACGGTCTTGAGCAGATCGTGGGTCATGGGCCGCGGCGGCTTGATCCCCTGCAGCTCCATGGCGATCGCGCTGGCTTCCGCCGGTCCGATCCAGATCGGGAGCACCCGCTGGCCTTCCTTCTCCCGCAGGATCACCACCGGGGAGTTGGTGGTGCGGTCGAGCCCCAGCTGGGCGACGGTGACCTCGATCATCCCACCGCGCGCTGGAGCTCGCGGACCTTGCCGATCTCCTCCCAGGGGAAGAAGCGGAGCTTGCCCTGGGTGTAGGGCCGGCGGCCGAAGTGCCCGTAGGCGGCGGTCGGCGAGTAGATGGGCCGGCGGAGGTCGAGCGCCTTGATGATCCCGCCCGGCGTCAGGTCAAAGACCTCCCGCACCGCGCGCTCCAGCTGCATGTCCGGCACCACCCCGGTGCCGTAGGTGTCCACCATGACCGAGACCGGGTCGCGGACGCCGATGGCGTACGCCACCTGCACCTCGCAGCGCCGGGCCAGCTTCGCGGCCACGATGTTCTTGGCCACCCAGCGCATGGCGTAGGCGGCGGACCGGTCCACCTTGGAGGGATCCTTGCCGCTGAAGGCGCCGCCGCCGTGGCGGGCCATGCCGCCGTAGGTGTCCACGATGATCTTCCGGCCGGTGAGCCCCGCGTCGCCGTGCGGGCCGCCGATGACGAACCGCCCGGTGGGGTTGATATGGAAGGTGGTGCGCTTCGTCTCCAGGCCGGTCCGGGCCAGGACCGGCCGGATGACCTCCTCAATCACGCCCTCACGGATGGCGCGCTGCGACAGCTCCCGCCCCTTCCACGTCGCGGCATGCTGGGTGGAGACCACCACGGTGCGCACCGCCACCGGCCGGTCTCCTTCGTATTCCACCGAGACCTGGCTCTTGCCGTCGGGGCGGAGCCATTCGAGCTGGTCCAGCCCTTTGAGCCCCTTCCGCACCGCCGCCAGCCGCTCCGCGAGGCGGTGCGCCAGCTGGATCGGCACCGGCATCAGCTCGGGGGTCTCGTCGCTGGCGTAGCCGAACATCATTCCCTGGTCCCCGGCGCCGCCGGTGTCCACCCCCTGGGCGATGTCCGGCGACTGCCGGTCGATGGAGCTCAGCACCGCGCAGGTGTTGCCGTCGATGCCGTAGTTGGCGTCAGTGTAGCCGATCTTCTTGATCGTCTCCCGCACGACGTCCGGGATGTGGACGTAGGTCGTGGTGGTGATCTCCCCGGCCACGACCGCCATTCCGGTGGTCACCAGCGTCTCGCAGGCCACCCGGCCGGCCCGGTCATCCCGGAGGATGGCATCCAGCACGGCGTCGGAGATCTGGTCGGCGACCTTGTCGGGGTGGCCTTCGGTGACGGACTCGGAGGTGAAGA
>CAZPER010000127.1:0-8924 GCA_964585655.1 uncultured Gemmatimonadaceae bacterium
CGCCTTCGGCTATCGGGTGGAGGAGCAGGGGGAGTGGGTCCACATGCCGCCGACGGGAAGCGTCACCCCCTCCGACATGCAGATTCCCGGCGATCCCTCCTCCTCCGCCTTTCCAGTGGCCGCCGCGATCCTGGCGGAAGGGGGGGAACTCCGGGTGACCGGGGTGTGCGTCAACCCGACCCGGGTGGGCTATCTCAAGGTGCTGGAGCGCATGGGCGCTCCGGTCGAGGTGGACGGGGTGGAACTGCAATTCGATGAACCGGTGGCGGACCTCGTGGCCGCACCCGCCCGGCTCCGGGCCACGGAGGTCCGGCCGGAGGAGATCCCGGGACTGATCGACGAGATCCCGATGCTCGCGGCACTCGCCACCCGGGCCAGCGGTACCACGGTGTTCCGCGAGGTGGGGGAGCTGCGGGTGAAGGAGAGCGACCGGCTGGCACTCATCGCCGCCAACATCCGCGCGGTCGGGGGGAGGGCCAGCGTCGAGGGGGACGATCTCCACGTCACCGGTGGGCGCACCCCGCCCGCCGGCCGGGTGGTCACGCAGGGGGACCACCGGATCGCGATGGCCTTCGCGGTGCTCGGCACCGTGCCCGGGGCGAGGATCCGGGTGGACGACATCGCCTGTGCCGCCGTGAGCTACCCCGGCTTTCCCGCCATGCTCAAGGCGATCCGGGCCAGGTGATGCCGGCCCGTGTCATCGCCATTGACGGACCTGCCGCCTCCGGCAAGTCGAGCACGGCGCAGGCGGTGGCCCGGGCGCTGGGGTACGCGCACCTCGATTCGGGCGCGCTCTACCGCGGGGTGACGCTGGTGGGGGCCCGGCACTGCGGAGTGACCCCCGGGGCCCCGCTCGATGCCAACCGGCTGCTGCTCGAGGCGGAGCGCCGGGGACTGGCCCTCCACTATGACGGCACCGGCTACGGTGTCTACCTCGCCGGCGAGCCGGCGGACGAGGCCATCCGCACCCCGGGGGTGACGGCCCTGGTCTCGGCGGTGTCGGCCCTGCCGGAGGTCCGCGCCTGGGTCAACGATCGGCTCCGGGCACTCCCCTTCGCCGGGCAGTCGGTGGTCGTCGATGGCCGGGACATCGGCACCGTGGTGTTCCCCGAGGCGGATCTCAAGGTGTACCTGACCGCCTCCCCCCGGACCCGGGCCGAGCGGCGCCTGCGGCAGCGGGGCTCGAAGGCCGTGGCCGCCGCCGATCTCGACCGGGAGACAGACGCCCTCGCCGCCCGGGATCAGGCGGACTCCAGCAGGGCGGTCGCCCCGCTTCGCATGGCGGCGGACGCCGTGCCGCTGGACGGCACCGACCTGACCTTCGAGGAGCAGGTGGCGGAAATCGTCCGGTTGGCGCGCGGGAGGGTGGAGGGGTAGGGCGGCAGGGCGATTGGGCGATTCGGCGACGCTGCCGTGGGGGAGTGACGGGGGGTGCGCCGCGCGGCGGGCTCCCCGTTCCTGTGCGGCCACCCCCCGGCGCGACAACACGGCAGCGTCGCAGACCCTCGCACCGGGCGGTCCGCTCTTGTCCTCCCCCCTGCCACGGCGCTATTTTTTCTGGCTCCCCACGCCGGCACCTCCGCCGGCCGGGATTCCACCATCTGCCCGCGGCCACTGCCGGCGCGGCCACGTAGAGGTTCCGCTGTGAGCACCCACCGTTCCACCATCACCCCTTCCGCCCTGCACGCCACCGCCACTGGCCTCAAGGTCCGGGCCGACCTGTACGACGAAGACTACAGCGAGAGCGAATACGAAGAGATGCTCTCGATGTACGAAGGGACCATGTCCCAGATCGTCGAGGGCGAGATCGTCAAGTCGAAGGTCCTCCGCATCACCGAAAGCGCCGTCATCCTCGATGTCGGCTTCAAGTCCGAGGGCTCCGTGCCCCTGGACGAATTCAAGGAACTCCCCAGCCCGGGCGATGAGGTCGAAGTCTTCCTCGAGCACCTCGAGGACCAGGAGGGCGCGGTCGTGCTCTCCAAGAAGAAGGCCGACTTCATGCGGGTGTGGGAGAAGATCAAGCTGGCCCACGAGTCCGACCAGCCGGTGCAGGGCACCCTGGTGAAGAAGATCAAGGGCGGCGTGGTGGTGAACCTGATGGGCGTCGACGCCTTCCTGCCGGGCAGCCAGATCGCCCTCCGCCGGGTGCCGAACATCGACGAGCTGCTGGGCCAGAGCTACGAGTTCAAGATCATCAAGCTCAACAAGCGCCGGCGGAACATCGTGGTCAGCCGCCGCGTGATCCTGGAGAACGAGCGGGCGCACAAGCGCGAGCACCTGATGAAGGAGCTCGCCGTGGGCCAGGTCCGGAAGGGCGTGGTCAAGAACATCACCGACTTCGGGGCGTTCATCGACCTGGGCGGGGTGGACGGCCTGCTCCACATCACCGATATGTCCTACGGCCGGGTGTCCCACCCGACCGAGATGGTCGGCATCGGCCGCGAGGTCGAGGTCAAGATCCTCGACATCGACTGGCAGCGGGAGCGCATCAGCCTCGGCATGAAGCAGCTGCAGCCCTACCCCTGGCAGAAGGTGGCCGAGCGGTATCCGGTCGGCACCCGGGTCCAGGGGAAGGTGGTCTCGATCACCAACTACGGCGCCTTCGTGGAGCTGGAGCCGGGGATCGAGGGCCTGGTGCACATCTCCGAGATGTCCTGGACCCGGAACGTCCGCCATCCCTCGAAGATCGTCTCCATCGGCGAGACCATCGAGGCCGTGGTGCTCAAGGTGGACGAGTCCGAGGAGAAGATCTCCCTCGGCATGAAGCAGACCGAGCAGGATCCGTGGACCGTGCTGCCGCTCAAGTACCCGGTCGGCACCCGGATCCAGGGCAAGGTGCGCAACCTGACCAGCTTCGGCGCATTCGTGGAGATCGAGCCGGGCATCGACGGCCTGATCCACATCTCCGACATGTCGTGGACCAAGCGGGTGCAGCACCCGTCGGAAGTCGTCAAGAAGGGCGACGGGGTCAACGTCGTCATCCTGAACATCGACGCCGACAACAAGCGGATCTCCCTGGGCCTCAAGCAGGCCGAAGAGGATCCGTGGCTCAAGATCGGCGAGACCTTCCCGATCGGCACCGAGCTCCGGGGCCGCGTCGCCCGCCTGATGGACAAGGGCGTGGTGGTGGACCTGGGGAACGACATCGAGGGCTTCGTGCCGATGTCGCAGCTGGGGATCGTGAACGTGGACAACGTGGCCGAAGAGGTGAAGGAAGGCCAGGCGGTGGATCTCAAGGTCCTGGAAGTCGACCCCATCCATCACCGGATCGTGCTCGCGGTCGTCAACTATCCCGATGAGCCGATCATCCCGCCCAAGAAGGTCATCATCGACGAGTCCCCGGCCGACGACTGAGCCGGGCCGGCGGGCTGGGCAGGGCGGCGGGGCCACGGAGCATCCGTGGCCCCGCTCGCTTTGGCGGTCCCGGGCCCTTGCAGGGTGCGGCAGGGCGGGCCGGGCAATCTCCGGCGGTACCACTGTAAGTCGTTTGTCCACAGCGCCTTGCGGATCACGCACGGGGCTTGCTTCTGGACTCACCGACTCTCAACCGCGTGAGCCCGATAATGCAGGAAGATCCCCAGGCGCTGCACCAGCCTCCGAAGGTGGTCCGCCGGTCCAAGGAGGCCGGCATGACCCTCATCGAGCTGCTGGCAACCCTTGCCCTGGCCAGTTCGCTCGCGAGCATCGCCCTGCCCAAGTATCACGCGGTCACGGAATCGGCCCGGGTTGCCCAGGCCATCGGCGACCTGCAGGCCATCCAGACCACGCTCGACTCCCGGGACAGCCTCCCCGACAACCTCGCCGGGGTGGGGCAGAACATCATGGATCCCTGGGGCAGTCCCTACATCTACGTGAAGTTCCCGGCGGGCGCGCCCCGGGTGGACCGGTTCGGGGTGCAGGTGAACACCACCTACGACCTCTTCAGCGTTGGCCCGGACGGCATCAGCGCCGTCTCGCTCAACGCGGGCGCGAGCTTCGATGACGTGGTGCGCGCCAACGACGGTGGCTTCCTCGGCCTGGCGTCCAAGTTCTGAGTGCAAACGGAGAGACCATGAGCAATGCCACTGAACCCCGCCTCCCCCCCCAGCCCGCGCCGCCCGTCGAGGGCGCCCATGCGCCGGGGTACCGCTCCATCGCCGACGGCGAACTGGCGACGACCTGGACCCTGAAGGATTACTTCGCCAACCTCAACACCGTCATGCGGCTGCCGGGCAAGGTCCGCCGCAAGATCGACAAGGTGGAGCGGCGGATCGAGCAGAAGACCGGCCTCAAGCTGCCCGACATCAAGGTGCCGCCGATCGTGGTGGCCGCGGGGTTCGTGATGGCCCTCGGGGTCTTCGTGGTGCGGCCGCTGGTGCTGAGCGCCTCCAGCAGTGAACCGGTGGGGCTGAGCCAGGCCTTCGGGGTGTGGGAAGCGGGCACCGGGCGGTACGCCGGGCGGATGTTCGAGCTGGGCGAAAACAGCATCGCCTTCCGCACCAGCTCCCAGTCGCCCGATTACACCTGGCACCGGGTCACCGACGTGCGCACCCGGGAGGCGAGCGACTCGACCCTGTTCACGGTGCTGTATGATGAGGATGGCAAGGAGGCCGAGTTCGCCTTCTGGTACGTGCCGGGGAAGAAGCCGGTCATCCGGCTCAAGAACACCCCCGACGTGAACTGGATCCTCACTCCCTACGAGCCGATCGCGCGCCCGCGGGTGTAGCGGGCGATCAGGCGATCAGGCGATCGGGCGATTGGGCGGTGGCCCGATCGCCCGATTGTGCTTTCCCGCTGCCTGGCCGTCCTGCCGCTACCGCCCTCCCGCCCTCCCGCAGTACCTTCTCCCCCCATGCCCACCCCACGCGAACTCCTCGATCAGCTGCACCACCGCCAGGCCCAGGCCGAGCAGGGCGGCGGGCCCGAGCGGCTGGCGCAGCAGCACAAGAAGGGGAAGCTCTCCGCCCGCGAACGGCTGGACCTGCTGCTCGATCCCGGCAGCTTCGTGGAGCTGGACCGCTTCGTCACTCGCCGCTGCACCGATTTCGGACTCGAGAAGCACCGGATCCCGGGGGATGGCGTGGTCACCGGGTATGGCCGGGTGGACGGGCGGCCGGTGTACGTCTTCTCCCAGGACTTCACGGTCTTCGGCGGGTCGCTCTCGGAGACCTTCGCCCAGAAGATCTGCAAGGTGATGGACCTGGCCCTCAAGGCCGGGGCGCCGGTGATCGGGCTCAACGACTCGGGCGGTGCCCGGATCCAGGAGGGCGTCGCCTCCCTCGGCGGCTACGCCGACATCTTCCTGCGGAACACCCTCGCCTCCGGCGTGATTCCCCAGCTCTCGGTGATCCTCGGCCCCTGTGCCGGCGGCGCCGTGTACAGCCCCGCGATCACCGACTTCATCTTCATGGTCCGCGGCGTGAGCTACATGTTCGTCACCGGCCCCAACGTGGTGAAGACGGTCACCCACGAGGAGGTGACGTTCGATCAGCTGGGCGGGGCCGACACCCATGGCGGCACCAGCGGGGTCGCGCATTTCGTGCACGACACCGAGCCCGCCTGCCTGGCGGCGGTGCGGGCGCTGCTGGGCTACCTGCCCGAGAACAACCTGGCCGAGCCGCCGTGCCGCCAGGGCGCCGAGAACGACCCCGACGACCGCCGCGAGGAGCGGCTGCTGGACCTCATTCCCGATATCCCCGCCAAGCCCTACGACATGCACGAAGTCCTGCGGCTGGTGGCGGACCGGGAGTCGCTGCTGGAAGTGCAGCCGGACTACGCCGCGAACATCATTACCAGCTTCGCGCGGCTGGGGGGGCGGCCGGTGGGGATCGTGGCCAACCAGCCGGCGGTGCTGGCGGGGGTGCTGGATATCGCCGCGTCGCTCAAGGCGGCGCGGTTCATCCGCTTCTGCGACTGCTTCAACATTCCGGTGGTGACATTCGTGGACGTCCCCGGCTTCCTGCCGGGAGTAGCCCAGGAGCATGGCGGCATCATCAAGCACGGCGCCAAGCTGCTGTACGCCTATTGTGAGGCGACGGTCCCCAAGCTCACGGTGATCACCCGCAAGGCCTATGGCGGGGCCTATGACGTCATGAGCAGCAAGCATATCCGCGGCGACCTGAACCTGGCCTGGCCCACCGCGGAGATCGCCGTTATGGGACCGAAGGGGGCGGTGGAGATCCTGTTCAAGAAGGAGATCGACCAGGCGGCCGATCACGAGGGGGAGACCGCCCGGCGCATCGCGGAGTACACTGAGACCTTCGCCAATCCCTACCTGGCGGCCGCGCGCGGCTTCGTGGATGACGTCATTGACCCCCGCGACACCCGACCGCGCCTGATCGATGCGCTCCGCGCGCTCGGCGGCAAGCGGGACCGCAACCCGCCACGGAAGCACGGGAACCTGCCGCTCTGAACCCCGAACCCTAGCGCATCCCTGTACCCTGCCGTAGCTTACGCCTTGATGCCAGGTCGCACCTCGCGCACGCTGCTCAGTCTCTCGGTCGGTCTCCTCGCGGCCCTGCCACTCACCGCCCAGGCGGCGGTGGATCCGTCTATCGCGCCTCGCGCCATGGAACTGGCCCGCCACGGCGAACGCACCCAGGCCACCGAGATGCTCGGGCGCTACCTCGCGACCGCGCCGGACGATGGTGGCGCGTGGCGCGCGCTCGGCTGGTTCTACCTGCTCGACAGCCGCGAGTGGCACCGCCGCGGCCACACCGGCGATCCCCCCGGCGCGCTCTTCCTCGATTTCGCCGTGGCCGCCCTCGACCAGGCGCTCCGCGCCGCCACCGACTCCGCCCGCCTGCTGCGCGCCACCGTGGAGCGGGACCGCGCGCTGCTCGGGGTGGAGCAGGGCGGATGGATCGCCACCCGCGCCACCTTTGCCACTTCGACCGTGGTCCTCGCGCCGGGCTACCTGCGCGAAGTGGGCCGCAACCTCGTGGCGTCCTGTCCGATCGGGGGCGTACTGGTGACCGGGACCGAGCTCGAGGCCACCGCGGTGTGGAGCGTGGTCCTCGCCACCCGCGAACGAGGCGACCTCCTGCTCCTCCTGCCGCTCCAGTACGGCGAGGACTCGGTGTACCGTCGCGCCATGGCCACCGCGCTCGAGGTCTCGCCGGCGCTGCCCGTGGCGGAGGCGCTGGGCGATGCGGCCCAGCGGCGTCCGGTCTGCCTCACCCCTGGCGTTCCCTCGGGGAGCGCGCCGACCCTGCCGTTGACGCCGGTCCGGCTGGTGCGGGTGGCCGGCGTGATCGGGCCGATCGCCGCGGATCCCCTCAGCATCATTGAGCTGCTGCAGGCGGAACTGGGGCGGCCCAACCCCGTGGCGGCGGAGGTGCTCGCGATCTACGAGCGGGCCGCCAGCGCCAATCCGCTGCTCTGCACCACGCTCCTCCTCCCCCTCGGCGTCCACCACCGCGCGTCCTGTCGCAACTGATTCCGCCGGACTCCTGATGCCATCCTGTTGTCCCGTCCGCCCCGCCGCGGCCATTCCCGGCGGGGTCGCGTGAGCCCCACCCCGCGCGTCCTGGTCGCCAATCGCGGCGAGATCGCCCTGCGGATCATCCGGGCCTGCCACGAGGAAGGGCTGGAGGCGGTCGCCGTCTACTCTGATGCGGACCGGCTCTCGCCCCACGTGCGCGCCGCGGACCTGGCCCTGCCGATCGGCCCACCGCCACCGGGGGAGAGCTACCTGCGGGTGGACCGGCTGCTCGAGGCGGCGCGCGCGAGCGGCGCCACGCTGGTGCACCCGGGCTACGGCTTCCTGGCCGAACGGGCCCACTTCGCCGCCGCGGTGGTGGCGGCGGGGCTCACCTGGGTGGGGCCCCCGGCCAGCGCCATTACCGCGATGGGAGACAAGACCGAGGCGCGGCGTCGCATGCAGGCGGCGGGCGTCCCGATCGTCCCCGGGCTCACCCTGCCGATCACCGAGCCGGCCGCGGCCATCGGTGCGGCGGAGGAGATCGGGTACCCGGTGCTGGTCAAGGCGGCCGCGGGTGGCGGCGGGAAGGGGATGCGGGTGGTGCGCCACGCCGCGGACCTGCTCCCCGCGCTCGAGACCGCCGCCTCCGAGGCCCAGAAGGCCTTCGGCGATCCCAGCGTCTACCTCGAGCGCTACGTCGAACGGCCGCGGCACGTGGAGATCCAGGTGCTGGCCGACCACGAGCGCACCGTGCATCTCGGCGAGCGGGAGTGCTCGGTCCAGCGGCGGCACCAGAAGCTGGTGGAGGAGGCCCCGTCCGCCGCAGTCGCCCCGGCGCTCCGGGAAGAGATGGGCGCCGCCGCGGTGGCCGCGGCCGCGGCGGTGGGCTACCGGGGTGCGGGGACCTGCGAATTCCTGCTGGCCGGGGACGGGTCGTTCTACTTCCTCGAGATGAACACCCGGATCCAGGTGGAGCACCCGGTGACGGAGCTGGTGTATGGCGTGGACCTGGTGCGGGAGCAGCTGCGGATCGCGCAGGGGCAGCCGATGCGCCTGCCGCGGGGACCGCTCACCCCGCGGGGCTGGGCGCTCGAATGCCGCATCACCAGCGAGGACCCGGCCAACGGCTTCCTCCCCTCCACCGGGCGCATCGAGTACCTGCGCCTCCCCGCCGGTCCCGGGGTCCGGTGGGACGGCGGCTTCGAGGCGGGCAATGAAGTGACGCTGTACTACGACTCGCTGCTCGGCAAGGTGATCGTCTGGGCGCCGGACCGGGCCGAGGCGATCGGCCGGATGCGCCGGGCCCTGCAGGAGCTGGTGGTGACCGGCGTGGCCACCAATCAGGCCTTTCACCTGCGGCTGCTCGACGATCCCGACTTCCACCGGGCGGACATTGACAGCCAGTTCCTCGACCGCCGCCCCGACCTGCTCGAGGGGCGGCCCCACGCGGCGCGGATCGAGGCGCTCGCGGTCGCGGCCGCCCTCGCGGAGGAGGAGGCGCGCCTGCGGCGGCGTCCCCGGG
>CAZPER010000128.1:0-8831 GCA_964585655.1 uncultured Gemmatimonadaceae bacterium
GAAGGCGGGCCGGCAGAGGAGCGGAAACGCGACCGGACAATGAAGCGGACTTGAGCCATCGTCAAGGAAGCCGTTCCAGCGTGGTGTCAACATGGTGTCCACTTTACGTTACGTCAAGTCTCCTTGACGATTTCGGACCCCGCCCGTAGCTTGGGGTCGTTGCCGTCCCCACTGCCTCACCACCACACCGCCTCAGGTCCCATGTCTGGATTGGCCGAGCAGGTCAGCCCGACGGTCGTTCCGAGCCGAGCCCGCCCCGCCGCCCGCCGGGTGTACACCCCCGAGGAGCGCCGCCGCCGGGACCGGTCCCGCTGGACCCTGGTCCAGGGCATCCTCGCCCCGGTGCAGTTCCTGGTGTTCCTGGTGAGCCTGGCGCTGGTGCTCCGCTACCTCCTTACCGGCGACGGGTACACCCTCGCCACCGTCTCAGTGGTCGGCAAGACCCTGACGCTCTACGCCATCATGATCACCGGCGCCATCTGGGAACGGGACGTGTTCGGCCAATACCTCTTTGCCCGTCCCTTCTTCTGGGAGGACGTGTTCAGCATGCTGGTTCTCGCCCTCCATACCGGCTACCTCGTAGCCCTGGCGATCGGTGGCGCCTCCCCCGTGACGCTGATGCTCCTCGCGCTGGCGGCCTACGCCACCTACCTCATCAACGCCGGGCAGTTCCTCTTCAAGTTGCGTCTGGCCCGGCGCGAGGCCCGGGATGACCTGGCGGGGGTCGCCGCGTGACCAGCGTCCTTCCCGCCCCCGCCGGGAGCTGCCCGCTCCCGCCCGCCGCGCCGGCCGGGCTCCCGGTGCTGCGCGAGCGCGGTCAGCGGGAAGTGTTCTGCGGTCTCACGGGCATCGTCTGGCTGCACCGCAAGATGCAGGACGCCTTCTTCCTCGTGGTCGGCTCCCGCACCTGTGCCCACCTGCTGCAGTCCGCGGCGGGGGTGATGATCTTCGCCGAGCCTCGCTTCGCCACGGCGATCATCGAGGACAAGGACCTGGCGGGCAGCTGCGATCCCCACGATGAGCTGGACCGCGTCGTGGCGGAGCTGCTCGCCCGCCGCGGGGACATCCGCACCCTCTTCCTCGTCGGGTCCTGTCCCTCCGAGGTCATCAAGCTGGATCTCTCGCGGGCGGCCAGCCGGCTGAACGCGCGGTTCGCGCCGTCGGTCCGGGTCTACAACTACTCCGGCAGCGGGATTGAGACCACGTTCACCCAAGGCGAGGATACCTGTCTCGCGGCTCTGGTCCCGGCGCTCCCGGAACTGCCCGCCGGCCAGGCGGACCTCCTGGTCGTGGGTACCCTGCCGGACATCGTCGAGGACCAGTTCGCCCGGCTCTTCGGGTCCATCGGCTTCGAGAGCGTGCATTTCTTCCCGCCGCGCCACTCCGTGGAGCTGCCGGCGGTTGGGCCGGGGACGCGGGTGCTGCTGGCCCAGCCCTTCCTCGCCGAGACGCTCCGGGCGCTGACCGAGCGGGGGGCGGTCCCCATCCGCGCCCCGTTCCCCTTCGGGGTGGCCGGCACGACGCGGTGGCTCTCGGCCGCGACCGCCGCGTTCCAGCGCCCGGCGGAACTGCTCCGGCGCGCTTGCCTGGCCCCGATGGACCGGGCGGAGCGCGGCCTCGACCGCCACCGGCCGCTGCTGGCCGGGAAGCGGGTGATGTTCTTCCCCGACTCCCAGCTGGAGATCCCGCTGGCGCGATTCCTCCGGGAGGAGCTGGGCGCGTCACTTGTCGAGGTCGGCACCCCGTACCTGCACCGCGATATCGTGGGCCCCGACCTGGCCCTGCTTGGCCCGTCGGTCCAGCTCTCGGAGGGTCAGGACGTGGACCGGCAGCTGGAGCGCTGCCGTGCGCTCCGCCCCGACCTCGTGGTGTGCGGGCTCGGCCTCGCGAATCCCCTGGAAGCCGAGGGCTTCGCCACCAAGTGGTCGATCGAGCTGGTCTTCTCGCCGGTGCACGGCTACGACCAGGCCGGAGACCTCGCGGAGCTCTTCACCCGCCCGCTGCGCCGCCGGGCGGCGCTGACGGTCTGACGATGCAGCTCTCGGTCTGGACCTATGAGGGGCCGCCCCACGTCGGAGCCATGCGGATCGCCACGGCGCTCACCGACGTGCACTACGTCCTCCACGCGCCGCAGGGCGACACCTACGCCGATCTGCTGTTCACCATGATCGAGCGGCGGAACCGTCGGCCGCCGGTTACCTACACCACCTTCCAGGCCCGCGACCTCGGCGGCGACACCGCAGACCTCTTTCGCCGCACGGTGCAGGATGCGTATGAGCGCTTC
This sequence comes from uncultured Gemmatimonadaceae bacterium, assembly GCA_964585655.1. GTDB lineage: Bacteria > Gemmatimonadota > Gemmatimonadetes > Gemmatimonadales > GWC2-71-9 > JADJOM01. The sequence continues at coordinate 2,285 of CAZPER010000128.1, forward strand.
CGCCCCGCCGCCCTCCTGGTGGGAGCGTCCTGCACGGCGGAGCTGATCCAGGACGACCCGGGCGGCCTGGCGCGGCGGCTGGGATTGCCGGTGCCGGTGATCCCGCTCGAGCTGCCGTCCTACCAGCGGCGGGAGAACTGGGGTGCCGCCGAGACCTTCTATCAGGTGGTGCGGGCGCTTTCGGTCCGGCCCCCCGAGGCGCCCGCGCGCCGGGAGCCCGGCCGGCGCTGCAACATCCTCGGGCCCACGGCGCTCGGGTTCCGCCACCGCGACGACGTCACCGAGGTGCGCCGGCTGCTGGAGGCGCTCGGCATCGAGGTGAGCCTGGTGGCTCCGCTGGGCGCCAGCGCCGCCGACATCGGCCGGATCGGCGAGGCCGACTTCAACGTCGTGCTCTACCCGGAGATCGCCCAGCCGGCCGCCGACTGGCTGCAGCGCACCTTCCGGCAGCCCTCCACCCGGAGCATCCCGATCGGCCTGAACGGCACCCGCGACTTTGCCCGCGAGGTGGCAACCCTTGCCGGCCTCGATCCGGAGTGGGCCGCTGCACAGGTGCTTGCACGTTCTGCCTGGTACAGCCGCTCGGTGGATTCCACCTACCTCACCGGCAAGCGGGTCTTCGTCTTCGGCGATGCCACCCACGCTCTGGCCGCGGCCCGGGTGGCGCGGGAGGAACTCGGCTTCCACGTGGTCGGGCTGGGGACCTACACCCGGGAGCGGGCCCGCGAGGTCCGGACGGCCGCGGAGGCCCTTGGGCTGACGGCGGTCATCACCGACGATTACCTCGCCGTGGAACGCGCCATCGCCGAGAGCGCACCGGAGCTGGTGCTGGGCACCCAGATGGAACGTCACATCGCCAAGCGGCTGCAGGTGCCCTGCGCGGTGATCTCCGCCCCGGTCCACGTGCAGGACTTTCCCGCCCGCTATTCGCCGCAGATGGGACCCGAGGGCGCCAATGTGCTGTTCGACACCTGGGTCCACCCCCTGATGATGGGGCTGGAAGAGCACCTGCTGACGATGTTCCGCGAGGACTTCGAGTTCAGCGACAGCGCGCCGTCGCACCTGGGAGCTGGCGCGGGCGCCACGGCGGCTCGGCGACTGGACGGCTTGGCTCCAGTGGCCCTGGCCGAGGCAGCGGCTCCACAGGCGGTGGAAATGGTCGTGGCGGCAGGCGCGGAAGGCCACGAGGCGCCTGCCGAGCCGCCGAGCCCCCGAGTCGCCGAGCCAACCGCCTGGACTCCCGAAGCGGAGAAGGAGCTCAAGAAGATCCCGTTCTTTGTCCGCGCCCGCGCGCGGCGCAACACCGAGCGCTACGCCGCGGAACGGAGCCTGCCGGAGATCACCCTCGACACCCTGTATGAGGCAAAGGCCCACTACGCCCGCTGAGCACGGGGCTCCCGTGCGCTTCGTGCTGGTGACCCTGGACGGTCACCGGCGCGACGCCTTCGAGCGCGCCCGCCGGCTCCTCGCGGCGGAGCTCCCGGGGCTCGACCTCCGCATGCACGTCGGCGCCGACTGGGCCGCCGATCCCGCCGCGGCCGACCGCTGCCGCGAGGACCTGCGGCGGGCGGACTTCGTGCTGGTTACCCAGCTGTTCCAGGAAGAGATGGCGCGGGAGATCCTGCCCGTGCTGCAGGAGCATCGCCAGCGCTATGACGCGATCCTTGGTGTGCTTTCCACCAGCGACATCGTCCGGCTGTCGCGCCTGGGGCGGTTCTCCATGGCGGAGGACCGGGAGCGGAGTCCCTGGTCGCCGCTGGGGCTGCTCAAGAAGCTCCGGGGCTCCCGGAAGGACGGGCAGTCCGCCGGGGAGCGGCAGATGCAGCTGGTGCGGACGCTGCCGAGCATCCTGCGGTTCATCCCGGGGGTGGCGCAGGATGTCCGGGTGTTCCTGCTCTCGCTGCAGTACTGGTTGTCCGGCTCCGACGCAAACCTGGCGAACCTCATCCGGCTGCATATCAACCGGTACGCCGCAGGCCCGCGCGCGGGCCTGCATGGAAGTCTCACCGTCGCCGAGCCGGAGCTCTACCCCGAGGAAGGGGTCTACCACCCCTCCCTGCCGGGACGGGGACTCGGCACCGATCGCGCCGCGCTCCCCGCCGCGGGCGGCCGCGGCACCGTGGGGCTGCTGGTGGGGCGGTCCTACCTGCTGGCGGGGAACACCGCGCACTACGACGCGGTGATCGCGGCGCTCGAAGCCCGCGGCCTCTCGGTGGTTCCCGCCTTTGCCGCCGGCCTCGATGCCCGGCCGGCGATCGATCGCTTCTTCCGCGACCGGCAGGGCGCGCCCACGATTGACGCCCTGGTCTCGCTCACCGGGTTCTCGCTGGTCGGCGGCCCGGCGTACAGCGACCAGGCCGCCGCCCAGGCGGTGCTTGCGGCGCTCGACGTGCCCTACCTGTCGCTGCCCTCACTCGAGTTTCAGACGATCGAGGAGTGGGTCGAGGACGCGCGGGGCCTCAACCCGCTGCAGGCCACCCTCCAGGTCGCGATCCCCGAGCTGGACGGCGCCACCGGGCCCCTGGTCTTCGGCGGGCGCGGCCGGGGGCCCGACGGCCCCACCCCCGCCGCGCTCCCGATTCCGGAGCGGATCGACTTGCTGGCCCGGCGGGTCGAGCGGCTGATCCGGCTGCGCCAGACGCCGCGGGCCGAGCGCAAGCTGGCCATCGTCCTCTTCAACTTCCCTCCCAACGCGGGCAATACGGGAAGCGCGGCGTACCTGGCGGTCTTTCCATCGCTGCAGCGGGTGCTCGCCGCGCTCAAGGAGCAGGGCTACACAGTGGACCTCCCCGCTGGCGTCGAAGCCCTGCGTCAGGCGGTGGTCGAGGGCAACGCTGGACGTTTCGGCGCTCCTGCCAATGTGCATGCCACGATCGCCGCGGACGATCACGTCCGTCGCGAGCCGTACCTGGCCGAGCTGGAGCGGGTCTGGGGACCGGCACCCGGCCGGCAGCAGACCGATGGCCGCTCGCTCTTCGTTCTGGGCGCACAGTTCGGCAATGTCTTCGTTGGGGTGCAGCCGGCCTTCGGGTGGGAGGGAGACCCGATGCGGCTGCTGTTCGAGGGGAACTTCGCGCCGACCCACGCCTTCAGCGCCTTCTACCGCTGGCTGCGGGAGGACTTCGGCGCCACCGCGGTGCTCCACTTCGGGACCCACGGGGCGCTCGAGTTCATGCCTGGCAAACAGGTGGGGCTGTCCGCGGCATGCTGGCCGGAGCGGCTGATCGGGGACTTGCCGAACATCTATCTCTACGCCTCGAACAACTCCTCCGAGGGCACCCTGGCCAAGCGCCGGGGCGGCGCCACACTGGTGTCCTACCTGACGCCGCCACTGGGCAACGCCGGTCTCTACCGGAAGCTTGCCGAGCTCAAGGCGACCCTCGACCGGTTCCGCGGCGCCGCCCCCGATGCGATCGCCGAACGCGCCACCCTCGCCGAGCTGCTGCAGGCCGCGGCCGCGGGGCTCGACCTCGGCCCGGCCGAACCGGCGTGGCCCGCGACTGAACGGGATGCCGAGGTGGATCGGCTCCGCGCCCGGCTCCTGGAGTTGGAGTACACCCTGATCCCGCTGGGGCTGCATGTGGTGGGCGAGCCGATGAGTGAGGAGGGGCGGCGCTCGACGCTCGAGGCCCTCGCCGCCACCGGCTGTGCCGGCGCGGAACTCGAACGCGCGGGGCGGCTGCTGGCGGAGGACCACGAGACGGCCGGCCTCCTGCGGGCGCTCGACGCCCGGTACGTCCCCCCGGCGCCGGGGGGGGACCTCCTGCGCACCCCGTCCGTGCTCCCGACCGGCCGGAACCTTTACGGCTTCGATCCCTATCGGGTACCCAGCGCGTATGCGGTGCTCGAGGGTCAGCGGCGGGCGGCGCAGCTGCTCCAGCACACCGTCGCCCGGGATGGGGCCCTCCCCGAGACGGTCGCGATGGTGCTCTGGGGCACGGACAACATGAAGACCGAGGGGGTGCCGCTGGCGATGGCGCTGGCGCTCCTCGGCGCGGCACCGCGCTTCGACGGTGTCGGGCGCCTCGTCGGGGCGCGGCTGCTGCCGCTCACCCAGCTCAGCCGGCCGCGAGTGGACGTGGTCCTGACCCTGTCCGGGATCTTCCGGGACCTGCTGCCGCTGCAGACCCGGCTCCTGGCCGAGGCAACTCTGCTGGCGGCGCGGGCGGAGGAACCGGAGGACCAGAACTTCGTCCGTCGGCATGCGCTGGCCCAGATGGCCGCGACCGGGTGCGATCTGGAGACCGCCGCACTCCGCGTCTTCAGCAATGCCGAAGGCGCCTATGGCTCCAACGTCAACCTGCTGCTGGAGAACGGCCGCTGGAACGGGGAGGACGAGCTCGCCGAGCAGTTCCTGCGGCGGAAGAGCTTCGCCTACGGCGTGAACGGACCGGCCCGTCCGGAGGCGGCGCTCTTCGAGCGGACCCTCGCCACGGCGCAGGTCTCATTCCAGAACCTCGACTCGGTGGAGCTGGGCACCACCGACATCGATCAGTACGTCGAGTCCCTCGGCGGGATGAACCGGCTCATCACCCGCGCGCGGGGCAGCCGGCCCGCGGCGTACATCGGGGACCATACGGGGGCGGAAGGTCGGATCCGCACGGTGGAGGAGCAGGTGGCGCTGGAGACCCGCACCCGGCTGCTCAATCCGAAGTGGTTCGAGGCGCAGCTCGCCTATGGCTACGAGGGGGTGCGCAACCTCGCGGGCCACGTCTCCACGACCTTTGGCTGGTCCGCCACCGGCACCGACGTCCCCCAGTGGGTCTACACCGAAGTCACCGAGACCTTCGTGCTGGACCCGGCGATGCGGGACCGGCTGGCGGCGCTCAACCCCACCGCCGCGGCCGGGATGGCGCAGCGGCTCCTGGAAGCAAACGATCGGGGCTACTGGCAGCCCGACCCCTCGACCCTCGACGCGCTGCGCCAGGCCAGCGCCGATCTCGACGACCGCCTCGAAGGCGTCGTCGCAGGAGTGCGCGCATGACCGCGATCAATCCCGGCCGCCGGTCGCTCCCGGTGGTCGGCTCCCTCCCCGGTGACGGGGAGGGCAGCCTGCAGGTGCATGATGACTCGCCCCAGTCCGTCGGCTCCGCGCTGGTCCTGGCGATCTACGGCAAGGGCGGCATCGGCAAGTCCACCACCAGCTCCAACCTCTCGGCCGCGTTTGCCCACCTGGGCAAGCGGGTGATCCAGATCGGCTGCGACCCCAAGCATGACTCCACCTTCACGCTGACCCGGCGGATGGTGCCGACGGTGATCGACGTGCTGGAGAGCGTGGACTTCCATCCCGAAGAGCTGCAGAGCAGCGACTTCGTCTTCGAGGGCTACCACGGCGTGCTCTGCGTCGAGGCGGGGGGCCCGCCCGCCGGGACCGGCTGCGGGGGGTACGTGGTGGGCCAGACGGTGAAGCTGCTCAAGGAGCATCATCTCCTGGAAGAGAGCGACGTCGTGATCTTCGACGTCCTGGGCGACGTGGTCTGCGGCGGGTTTGCCGCTCCGCTGCAGCACGCCGATCGCGGCCTCATCGTCACCGCGAACGACTTCGATTCGGTCTTTGCCATGAACCGGATCGTGCAGGCCATCAGCGCCAAGGCGAAGAATTACGGCGTCCGGCTCGGCGGCGTGATCGTGAACCGGAGCGCCGCCACCGACCAGGTCCGGCGCTACACCGACAAGGTGGGCCTCAACATCCTGGCCCACTTCGCCGACCTCGACGTGGTCCGTCGCAGCCGCCTCAAGAAGTGCACCCTGTTCGAGATGGAGCCGTCGGCCGAACTGGAGGTGATCCAGCAGGAGTACCTGGCCCTGGCCGGCCGCCTCCTGGCGGGGACCGATCCGGTCGCGCCCGCCTCGCTCAAGGACCGCGAGATCTTCGACCTGCTGGGCTTCGACTGATGACCGACGTCACCGCCCCGTCCACCTATCATGCCCGCCGCGCCTGGCTCGAGGAGTACTTCGACCGGACTGCGGCCCAGACCTGGGCCCGGCTCACCTCCAACGCGCCGGTGGGCCGCATCCGGGCCTCCGTGCGTGCCGGCCGGGAACGGATGCGTGCCACGCTGCTCGGCTACCTCCCCGACGACCTCACCGGCCGCCGCGTGCTGGATGCCGGCTGCGGCACCGGGATGGCCGCGGTGGAGCTGGCGCGCCGCGGTGCCGAAGTGGTCGCGGTGGACCTGTCGCCCACCCTGGTGGCGCTGGCGGACGAGCGTCTGCCGGCGGAGTTCCGCGGCCGGGTCAGGTTTCTCGCCGGCGACATGCTGGAGCCCTGGCCGGGCGGATTCGACCATGTCCTCGCCATGGATTCGCTGATTCACTACCAGGCCCCGGACCTGGTCGGCGCGCTGCGCCGGCTGGGGGCGCTGGCCCGGACCTCGATGGTGTTCACCTTCGCGCCGCGGACACCGGTGCTGGCCGCGATGCACGCCGTAGGGAGCCTCTTCCCGCGGGGGCAGCGCGCGCCGCGGATCGAGCCCATCGCGGAGGGCGCGCTGCGCGCGGCGCTGGCCCGGCCGGACGGGCTGCCGGGGTGGCGGGTCGCCCGGAC
>CAZPER010000129.1:0-8806 GCA_964585655.1 uncultured Gemmatimonadaceae bacterium
GGGCTGGGGCAGATCGTCCTCCTCGAACTCGTCCGGTTCGTCCAGCACCGGCTCCGGGAGGACCGGCGGCGGTCCGTCGCCGATGCCGAGCTGGCGCATCCCCTCGTACAGCACCACGCTCACCGCGTTCGCCAGGTTGAGGCTGCGGACCCCTCCGGGCATCGGGATCCGGTAGCAGCGCTCGGGATGCTTCTCCAGGATCTTCGCCGGCAGGCCGTCGGTCTCGTTCCCGAAGATCAGCACGCTATTGGTCTGAAACGGCGCCTCGCGATAGTCCCGCTCCGCGTTGGCCGAGAAATAGAGGCACCGGTCGCGGCTGATCGCGTCCCGGAAGCGGAACCAGTTGGGGTGCAGCCACAGGTCCACCCGGTCCCAGTAGTCGAGCCCCGCCCGCTTCACGTCCTTTTCGTCGAGGCTGAAGCCGAGCGGTTCGATCAGGTGGAGCGGCGTGTCGGTCGCGGCGCAGAGGCGGGCGATGTTGCCGGTGTTGGGCGGAATCTTCGGTTCGATCAGCGCGATGTGCAGGGCCATGAGGGATCGGGTGAAAGGTGGCGCGTGGCCGGCCGGAATCCGGTCGGCAGGTCGTCCGCTCAACCGCCGCGGGTATGCATTTCCTTACGGGGATCGGCGCGCAGCGCCTGCAGCTGGTACAGCGCCCCCCGATCGGCGAGCCGGGCCCGGTCCTCCGCGCCACGGTCCTCGCGCGCGGCCCAGCTGCCGCTGAGCAGGTCCGTCAGCTCGGCATCGCTGGCGCCGGCCCGCAACGGCGTGAGCAGGTCGAGTCCCCGCTCCGCGTAGAGGCACAGCAGGAAGTGGCCGTCAGCGGTGAGCCGGCCCCGGTCGCAGCTGCGGCAGAACGGCTCGGTGGTCGAGGCGATGATGCCGAACACCGTGCCGTCCGGCAGCGCGAACCGGTCTGCGGGCGCCGATCCGCCGGCGCCATCCGGGCGCTCCTCGACGGCGCCGTAGCGCCGCCCCAGCCGGTCCAGGATCTCCTGCCGGGAGATCACATCCTCGGGGCGCCACCCGTTGGCGCCGCCCACGTCCATGTACTCGATGAACCGGACCTCGCACCCCTCCGCGCGGCCGAACTCGATCAGCGGCTCGAGTTCATCGTCATTGAAGCCCCGGATCACCACGGTGTTGAGCTTGATCCCGGGGAACCCGGCCGCCCGCGCCGCCCGCAGCCCCGCGATCACGTCCACGTGCCGCTTCGACCGCGCGAAGGCTTCCATCCGGTCCGGCCGCAGCGTATCGAGGCTGATCGTCACCCGGGTCAGCCCCGCCGCCCGCAGCGGCGCCGCCAGCTCCCCGAGGAGGATGCCGTTCGTGGTCAGGGCCAGCTCGTCGATCCCGTGCTTTCCGGCCAGGAGCGTCACCAGCTCGGGCAGGTCGTGGCGGAGGAGTGGCTCGCCGCCGGTGAGCCGCAGCTTGGTGACGCCGAGCCCGGCGAAGACCCCCGCCAGCCGGTCGATCTCCTCGAAGGTGAGGATCGAGCCGCGCGGCAGCCAGACGTACTCCTCCTCCGGCATGCAGTACCGGCACCGCATGTTGCAGCGATCGGTCACCGAGATCCGGAGGCTGCGGAACGGGCGGCCGAATCGGTCGCTGACCGGCTCGCCGGCCCGGCGGCGCGGCGAGTTGGCAGGAGGAGGCGCCATGGTCACGTGCGCTCCATCCTCGCCGGCCGCGCCGTCGGGTCCACCCACTCGATGGTGCCGTCGGCGTAGAACTCCTTCTTCCACACCGGGACGCGGCGCTTGAGCTCCTCGATCACGTAGCGGCAGGCCTCGAAGGCCTCCCCGCGGTGGGCCGCAGCCGCAACCACCGCCACCGCGACATCCCCGATCGCCAGCGCACCCACCCGGTGCCGCACCACCACATGAGCCGGCCAGCGCTCGGCCGCCTCGGCGATGATGCGCGCCGTCTCGGCCTCCGCCATCGGGAGGTAGGCCGAATACTCCAGCCGGAGCACCGTGCGCCCATCCTGGTGGTTCCGCACCAGGCCGAGGAAGGTAGTCACTCCCCCGCGGTCAGGACTGGCGGCCTCCTCGAGGAGCGGGCCGAGCTCGATCGGTGCGTCGGTCAGGTGGCCCATGTCAGCCGCCGGCAAGCGGCGGCAACAGGGCGAGCTCGTCCCCGTCCGCCACGGGTGACTCGAGCCGCGCATGCACCTGGTTGACCGCCACCAGAGGGCGGTCCGGCAGCGCGACCGTTCCGGGTACCGCAAGCTTCAGCTGGCGCAGCACTTCGGCAACGGTCGCGGGGGCGGGCAGCGGGAGGTCGATGACCTCGCGCCCGGCGGCATCGCGATAGGCCGCAAAGAGGAGCACGCGTACAGGCATATGCTCAAAGATAGCGACGCGTGGGGGTTAGACGCGTTGGGGCGGGTCAGCGACCCGCCCCGAAGGGAACCCGCCACGACTGCCGAGCCGGTGCCCGCCGGACTTCAGTCCATGTCGTCCGAATCGTCCCCGACGTCTGCGGGCATCGGTTCGTCCGCGACCAGCGCACGCAACTCCTTGCTGGGCTTGAAGACCGGCACCGGGCGGGCGGCCACCTCCACCGGATCGCCGGTGCGGGGATTCCGGGCCATGCGGGTCTTCCGCCGCCGGATCTTGAAGGTCCCGAAGCCGCGCACCTCGATGTTGTGCTGATTCTTAAGGGCTTCCTTGACCGCGTCGAGAAAGGCGTCCACGACGCGGGCGCAGTCCTTCTTCGAGATCATGGGCCCCGCGGTCCGGGCGATGGACTCCGTCACCCGTTCGACGAGATCGGCCTTGGTCATCTTTCCCCCGGAGGTCTTCATGCCGAGCACCCTGGAAGTGGCGTCGGAATGCTTGAGACTCTAGGGCCTTAACCGTTGACTGTCAAGGGCTTGGCCCATTTACGGGGGTTCAGCGGTGGAGCAGCCGGACGAATTCCTGGAAGTGCGGATAGGCGTCGTGGGGTCCGGGGGAGGCTTCCGGGTGGTATTGCACCGCAAACACTGGAAGTTCTTTGTGGCGAATGCCTTCCACCGTCTGGTCATTGAGATTGACGTGGGTGACCTCGAGCCCGGCAGCGCCCGGCACACCACGATCCTCACCCTCGACCGCGAAGCCGTGGTTCTGGGAGGTGATAAGTACATGCCCCGTCTTGAGATCGCGGACGGGATGGTTGCCCCCACGGTGCCCGTACGGGAGCTTGACCGTCTGGCCGCCGAAGGCGAGCCCGAGCAGCTGGTGCCCCAGACAGATCCCGAAAGTCGGGAGGCCGGAATCCGCCAGTTCGCGGATGTTCTTGATGGCGTAGCCCACCGCGGCGGGGTCCCCGGGGCCATTGGACAGGAAGAGGCCGTCGGGCTGAAGCTCCCGCACCTGTGCCGCCGGCGTGGTGGCGGGAACCACCGTTACGTGGCAGCCGTGCTGGACCAGCATGCGCACGATGTTGCGCTTCATCCCGAAGTCGTAGGCCACGACATGTGGCCCGCTCTTGCCCTCGGTCCAGCTGGTGGCGATCGTGGCCCGGGAGGCGAGATCCAGCCCCTCCATGGAGGGGGACTCCATCAGGCTCAGCGTGAGTTGCGGCGTGGGCTCCCGGCCTTCCGCGATCACCCCCCGCATGGCGCCCCGCTCCCGGATGTGCCGGGTGAGCCGCCTGGTGTCGATGTTCTCGATCACCGGCACCCGCGACTCGGCCAGCCAGTCATCCAGCGATCGGGTGGCGCGCCAGTTGGACATCCGGCGAGCCATCTCCCGGACCACCACGCCGGCGATCTTCGGGCTGCCGGACTCCATGTCCTCGGCGTTCACCCCGTAGTTCCCGATCATGGGGGCGGTCATCACCACGATCTGCCCCAGATAGCTCGGGTCGGTGAAGACCTCCTGGTAGCCGCTCAGGTTGGTGGTGAAGACCACCTCGCCATAGGCGGCCTCGAGCGGCCGGCTGCTGGTGCCGGGGTACCAGGTGCCGTCTTCGAGCAAGACAAACGCGGGGCGATCGGTCATGCCGATCCCCCGCGTTCAGCCCACGTGGTACGCCGCGTCACTGGCCGGGTGCCGGGGCCTTCGCCGCGCCGGAATCGGCCGGCGGTGCCGGGGCGGCTTCGATCGGGAGGTTGGCCGGCGCGGCCTGGGGCTGGTTCTGCCGCAGCCGCTCCAGGACTTCACTGCTCGAGCGGCCCGAGCTGGGCGCCACAAGCGAGATGATCAGCGCAAGCGTGAGGAAGATGCCGCCGCAGATCCAGCTCATCTTGGTGAGCAGCGTCGCCGCCTGGCGCCCGCCGACCACGAGGTCGGTGGTGCCGCCGCCGAGGGAAGCCAGCCCGCCCCCCTGGCCAGCCTGCAGCAGAACCACCGCCGCGAGGAGGAGGCCGTCGATGATGAGCAGCGTCAGAAGGAAGTAGTACATGTCCGGTCCGGTGAAAGCCGGACAAGTCTAATCCGCGGACCCCCGATTTGGAAGCGGAGCCGCTCAGGCCCGGCCGACGATCCCGGCCCACCCCTCTGCGTCGAGGCTGGCGCCCCCGACCAGCACGCCGTCGATCTCCAGCTGCGCCGTCAGGGCCGCGGCATTGCCGCCGTTGACGCTCCCGCCGTAGAGCACCGGCCGCCGCCCGGGGGCACCCAGCCGCGCCAGCTCGGCGCGGATGGCCCGGTGCACCTGCGCCGCATCCTCCGGGGTGGCGTTCCGGCCGGTCCCGATGGCCCAGACCGGTTCGTAGGCGATGATCACCCGCTCCCAGGCGGCACCGGTGACCCCCGCCAGGCCGGCCCGCAGCTGGCGGAGGCAGACGGCTTCCGTCTCGCCGGCCTCGCGCTGATCCAGCTTCTCGCCGACGCAGAGCAGTGCGGTCAGGTTGGCGCCCAGCAGGGCCTGCACCTTCCGGCCGGTCTCCGCATCGGTCTCACCGAAGACGTGCCGCCGCTCCGAGTGCCCGACCAGGGCCCCGGCGGCACCGGCGCCGGCCGCGAGCGGCACCGAGGTCGCCCCGGTGAACGCGCCCTTGGGCTCCCAGTGGACATCCTGCGCCCCGACCCTGATGTCCGGCCGGCCACGGAGCGCCGTGGCCGTGCACTCAAGCGAGACGGCGGGCGGGAAGAACCAGAGCGACCGCCCGCTGACGGGGGTGGTGAGCGCCAGGAATCGCTCCGCGAACGCCCGGGCCTCCGCGGGAGGGAGGTGCATCTTCCAGTTGGCGGCGTAGACGAGAGGGCGCATCGCTCAGGCTTCGTCGAGGGCTGCGACGCCGGGGAGCACCTTCCCCTCGAGGAATTCGAGGGAGGCGCCACCGCCGGTGGACACATGGCTCATCCGGTCCTCGAGGCCCGCCTGCGCTACCGCGGCCGCCGAGTCCCCACCGCCGACGATGGTGATGGTGCCGGTGGCCGTGGCGTCAGCCATGGCCCGGGCAACCGCGAGCGTGCCGTGGTCGAAGGGCGGCGTCTCGAACACTCCCATCGGGCCGTTCCATACCACGGTCTTCGCGGCGGCGATCCGGGCGGCGAAGTCCCTTTCCGTGGCCGCATCCACGTCGAACATGGCCCACCCCGGGGGAATCCGGTCCCGGGGCACGGAGCGGGTCGGGGTGCCGGCCTCGAGCTTCTCCCCGATCACCGCGCCGCTGGGGAGGACAAGCTTGTCTCCGGCCTTGGCCATCAGGGCACGGGCCATCTCCACCCGGTCCGTCTCCACGAGGGAGGTGCCGGTCTCGAGACCCATGGCGCGGAAGAAGGTGCACGCCATCGCACCGCCGACCAGGATCGCGTCGGTCCGCGGCAGCAGGTTCTCGATCAGGTCGATCTTGCCCGACACCTTGGCTCCCCCGAGGACCGCCACGAAGGGGCGCTTCGGGGCATCGAGGGAGCCGCCGAGATACTCGAGTTCCTTCTCCATCAGGAAGCCGGAGACCGCCGGCTTGAGCAGCCGGGCTACCGCCTCGGTGCTCGCGTGGGCCCGGTGGGCCGACCCGAACGCGTCGTTGACGTAGAGGTCCCCGAGCGCGGCGAAGGCCCGCGCCAGCTCCGGGTCGTTCTTCTCCTCCCCGGGATGGAATCGGGTGTTCTCCACCACCACCACCCCGCCCCGCGGTGTCCGCCTGCTCTCGGCGGCCGCACCCGGCCCGAGCGGGTCGGCGATGAATCCGACCGGCGCGCCGAGGAGCCGTTCGAGCTCGGTGGCGCAGGGCTGGAGGCTCTGCTTCGGGTCTGGGCCCTTGGGCCGGCCGAGATGGGAGAGCAGGATGACCCGCGCTCCCTTCTCCCGGAGGTAGCGAATGGTGGGGAGGGAGGCGCGGATCCGGGTGTTATCGGTGACGGCGCCGTCCTTCACGGGACAGTTGAAGTCCACACGGACCAGCGCGCGACGGCCGTCGAGGGCCGCCGCGTCGAGGGAGCGGAGGGATCGCTTCATGCGGCTAGAACCGGCCGCCGATATACCGCATGAGGTCCACGCAGCGGGCGGAATAGCCCATCTCGTTGTCGTACCAGGAGGAGACGTGTACCAGGGTGCCGTTCAGGACGTTGGTGAGCGCCAGGTCCACCGTGCTCGAACTCAGGTTCCCGATGTAGTCCACCGAGACCAGCGGCTCGTCGGAGACCGCCAGCACCCCCTTGAGGGCACCGTCCGCCGCCGAGCGGAAGGCGGCGTTGACCTCCTCGATGGTGGTGCTCTTCGTCACCGTGCAGGTGAGGTCCACCACCGAGACATCCGACGTGGGCACCCGGAGCGAGACCCCGTCGAGCTTCCCCTTCACTTCCGGGAGCACCAGGCTCGTCGCCTTGGCGGCGCCGGTGGTGGTGGGAATGATGGAGAGCGCGGCGGCCCGGGCCCGGCGCAGGTCCTTGTGCGGCAGGTCCAGGATCTGCTGATCGTTGGTGTAGGAGTGGACCGTCGTCATGAAGCCGTTGACGAACCCGAAATTGTCCAGCACCACCTTCACCACCGGTACCAGGCAGTTGGTGGTGCAGCTGGCGTTGGAGATGACGTGGTGCGTGGCCGGATCGTACCTGGTGTGGTTCACCCCGTAGACGATCGTGATGTCCTCGTTCTTGGCGGGGGCGGAGATCACCACCTTCTTTGCCCCGGCCTCCAGGTGCTTGGCGGCCTTGTCCCGCTCGGTGAAGATGCCGGTGGATTCGAGCACGATATCCACCCCCAGGTCCTTCCACGGCAGGGTGGCCGGGTCCTTCTGGGCGAAGACCCTGATGCTGTCGCCATTGACCACGATCGCGTCGCCCTTCGCCTCCACGGTGCCGGGGAAGCGGCCATGCACCGAGTCGTACTTGAGCAGGTGCGCGAGGGTCTTCGTGTCGGTGAGGTCGTTCACCGCGACGAAATCGAACTCCTTCACCCCAAGCGTCTTGGCGGCGCGGAGCACGTTGCGGCCGATGCGACCGAATCCATTGATGGCGACTTTGATCGGCATGACATCTCCAATGAGGAACGAGGCGCTCGTCTATCCCAGCGGGGGCCGGGCACGCGCAAAGGTAACCGCCTCCACCGCGCCCGCTCCAGCCTCGAGCAGGGTGACCGCGGCCTCCGCCAGGGTGGCGCCGGTGGTGAAGACGTCGTCCACCAGCACCACCCGTGCCCCCCGGGGCGGGGCGATGACGCTGAAGGCCCCGGCGATGTTGGCCCGGCGGGCTTCCGGCGTCAGCGCCGTCTGGGTGCGGGTGTCGCGGGTGCGGCGAAGCCAGTCCTGCGCCACCGGAAGCCCCGCGGCCCCGGCCAGCGCGCCGGCCAGCACCCCGGCCTGGTTGTAGCCGCGCCGCCGTTCGCGCGCGGCAGCGAGCGGAATCGGCACCAGGGTCACCCCGCCCTGCCTCGGGACGAGCGGCGCCATCCGCCGGGCGAGCAGCGGCGCAACCCGTCGCCAGCCGTCGTACTTGAGGGCGTGCACTGCATGGCGGGCGGAATCATCGAGCCAGACCGCGCTCCGGGCCCGGCCCAGCCCGTCGGGCCAGGCGGCGCAGATGCGGCAGCCGGAGGCGAGCAGTGCCACGGGCTGGCCACAGCGGCCGCATTGCGGCTCCGGCAGCGCGCGCCACCGACCCTGGCAGGCGGGACAGAACAGTGGATCAGCTGGCCCTACGCCCCCGCCGCACTCCAGGCAGGCGCCGGGCAGCAGCCAGCGTTCCGCGGCGCGGAGGGCCTCAGGCAGGCTCGCGGAGGGCATGTTCCACCGCCGCCCGCATGATGTCGACGGGAGGGTCCTCGTCGGGAAACCAGAGCCGGAAGGCGGCGGCGCCCTGGGCCACCAGCATGCTCCGGCCGTCGGCGGCGCGGAGCCCTTCCTGACGCATCATCCGGATCCAGGCGGTCTCCCCCCGGGCATACACCATGTCGAACGCCACGACGGCGCGGGGGGCCTCCTCGTGCGCGAGCGGCAGGTGGTCCCCCGGCCGGAGGCCCAGCGGCGTGCCGTTGACCAGCACCTCGCACTCCTCGGCGCTCCCGATCGTCGCGCCGCGGCCCTGGGCCCAGGCCTCGAAGGCGGCGCGCCGCCCCGCATCCCGGGAGCGCACCGCCACCTTCGCCCCACGGGTGATGGCCGCGGCAACGGCGGCCCGGGCGCCACCGCCGGTCCCCGCGATCAGCCAGGCGGTGTCGGGCGCGTCCAGCGCCGCCAGCGCCTGCAGCACCCCGGCGACATCAGTGTTCTCCCCGCGGATACCCCCCGGCGCCCCCCAGAAGGTGTTGCAGGCCCGGAGACTCTCCACCAGGGCGCTCCGCTGCCCCACGGCGTCGGCCGCGAGTTCCTTGTGCGGCCCCGTGACATTGCCGCCGCCCCCCGCATGGGCCAGTCCCCGGAGCAGCCCCGGGA
>CAZPER010000130.1:0-8078 GCA_964585655.1 uncultured Gemmatimonadaceae bacterium
CCCTTTTTCCCTAACCGCCGCTTTCCCGGTTTTTGGGCCACTTGGGCGGGCTTGGTGGGTTTGGCGGCCTTGGCCGGTTTGGGGGGCTTGGGGCCCTGGGCCGGAGTGTCGGCGGTCTTGGACTTTCTGGGTGTCGCCATGCGCGAGAAGCTACCTGCCAGAGTGAACCGCGGCGGGGTCGCCGCGGGACGACAAGAAAACGCGCAACAGGGGGAATTGGCAAGAGACGAGTTTGGAAACCACGGCAGGACAAGCGCTTATGATCACCAGCCGGCGCGTTCCCGAGCGAGTTGGGCAATCTCGTCGGCCAGCGCCACCGCCGACTTGACGTCCGCCTTCACCTCGCACGCCGCCTTCATATAGAAGGGCTCACGCTCCTTGAGCAGCAGCCGCATCTTCTCCACCGGATCCTCGCCCACCAGCAGCGGCCGGTTGCCCTCCTGCCCAGCCCGCTTCGCCGCCGTGATCGCCATCGCGCGCAGGTAGATGAGGAACGCGCTGTCCGCCACGCTCTCCAGCGCCCCCGGCTGCGCCACCCAGCCGCCACCCGGCGCCAGCACCGCCGGCGGGCCGGCCAGCGCCTGCTGCATCGCTTCCTTCTCCATCTGGCGGAAGCGCTGCTCACCGAACTCGGCGAACATCCGGGGGACGGGCATCTGCATCTTCCGCACGAGCACCGCATCGGAGTCCACGAACGGCGCGCCGAGCCGCTCGGCCACCAGCTTGCCGACGGTCGTTTTCCCCGCGCCTGGGAGCCCCACCAGGATCACATGTCGCTTCACGCCTCCCCCGTCTCCGGCGCCACCGCGCCCAGCGCCGTCCAGCGGTCGCCGAGCTGCGCCAGGTAGCCATCATAGTTGCGGCGCATCTCGCGCAGCGAGTCGCCGCCGAATTTCTCGAGCATCGCATCCGCCAGGACCCAGGCGGTGAGCGCCTCGGCGATCACCCCCATGGCCGGCACCGCCGTCACGTCCGAACGTTCGGCCTGGGCCTTGGCCGGGAGGCCGGTCCGCAGGTCGATCGTGGGCAGCGGGGACATCAGCGTCGCGATCGGCTTCATCCCCACCCGGATGACCAGCGCCTCACCGGTGGTGATGCCGCCCTCCAGCCCGCCGGCGTTGTTCCCCTGGCGGCCATAGCCCCCCTTCCGGGCGGGCGCGGGTGCCGGGCTCCCCGGCGTGGCCTCGGCGATGATCGGGTCGTGCACCTCGGAGCCGGGCCGGCGGGCGGCCTCGAACCCCATGCCAATCTCTACCGCCTTCACCGCCGGGATGGACATCAGGATCCCGGCCAGCCGGCCGTCGAGCTTCCGATCCCAGTGGACGTGGCTCCCGAGCCCCGCGGGCAGGCCGCGGACCACGACCTCGCATTCGCCGCCGAGGGTGTCGCCATCCTTCTTCGCCTGGTCGATCCGGGCGATGATCCGCGCATCCAGCGCCGAATCCAGCACCCGCACCTCGGAACGGTCCGCTGCGGGGTTGAGCGGCCAGGGCAGGTCCGCAGCCGCCCGCGCCGCCGCCACGATCCCTCCCAGCGAGACCACGTGGCTCCCGACGTCCACCCCGAACTCCTCCAGCAGCCGCCGCGCCAGCGCCCCCGCCGCGACCCGCATGGCGGTCTCCCGGGCGCTGGCCCGCTCGAGGATGTCGCGGGCGTCCTGCCGGTCGTACTTCATCACGCCGACCAGGTCGGCGTGGCCGGGGCGGGGCCGGTTGAGGCGCCGGCGGCGCTCCTCCCCCGGGGTCCCCTCCGCGGCCATGATCTCCTGCCAGTTGGTCCAGTCCCGGTTGTGGACCACCATCGCCACCGGACTGCCGAGGGTCTCGCCGGCGCGCACGCCGGCGAGCCACTCGATCCGGTCCTTCTCGATCTTCATCCGGGCGCCGCGGCCGTAGCCGCTCATGCGCCGCGCCAGCTCCCGATCCACCTGCTCCGCGGTGACCGGCAGCCCGGCCGGCAGCCCCTCGACGATGGTGACGAGGGCCTGGCCGTGGGATTCGCCGGCGGTGAGGAAGCGGAGCGGCATCGGGGTCCGGCGGTCGGGAGGGTGCGCGGATGGGCCGGGCCGGGTGCCCGGAGCGCGTCCCGCGCCCCGGCCCGACCGTGCCGGAGGCGCGCGACGCCCCACCCCATAATAGCGAAGCCCGACCTGCGGTCGGGCTCGCTCCTGCCAGGCCACCCGCCCGCGCTTACTGCTGCGCGCCGTCGTCCACGATCCGCGGGGTCACCAGGATGATCAGGTCCTGCCGCTGCTCCTGGGTGTTGCTGAAGCCGAACAGCTTGCCGACGATCGGCAGGTCCACCAGCAGCGGGATGCCGCTGCGGGTCTTGGTGATGGAGGTGACGGTCAGCCCGCCGATGACCGCGGTCTCGCCGTCGGCCACCAGCAGCTGGTTCTTGGCGTTCTGCTTCTGGATGGTGAAGCCCAGGTCGGCTTCGGCCAGCAGCCGGAGCGCGGAGCGCTCGGCCTCGACCTGCATCAGGACCTGGCGGTTGTTGGTGACGTGCGGGGTGACCCGCAGCTGGATGCCGGTTTCCTTGAACTGCACCGTGGCCTTGGGCTGGGCGGCGCCGGCGCCACCCTGCGACCCGAAGTCGATGATACGGACCGGGACGTCCTCGCCCACCTTGATGATCGCCTCGCGGTTGTCGAGCGTCGTGATGGAGGGCTCCGCCTGCACGTCCGCCAGGTCCACGCTCTGCAGCGCCTGCAGGAAGCTGGAGAACCGGAAACCGCCCACGGTGGTGGTCCAGACCAGCTTGAGCGCGGCCTGGGAGATGATCGCGTCGGCATTGGCGATCGCCGCCACGCCCTCACCCGAGAGGTCGGTCACGTCGGAATCGAAGGGATCGCCGGTGGTCGGATCCACCCGGTTGACCAGCTGATTGAAGAACGGCCCGTCGCCCTGGTTGAGCGCGCCGAAGTCATACTGCAGCCCGAGCGCCTCGACGTTGGTCCGGTTGACGAAGATGAGCTTGGCCTGGATCGAGACCTGCGGGGTGCGGATATCCAGGTTCCGGATGAAGTCCTGGACGTCCCCGATGCGGCTCCGGGTCTCGGTGATGATGAGCGAATTGGTCGTGGTGTCCGACACCACCTGCCCGCGCTTGGTCAGGATCGACTTGACGCTCGGCAGCAGCTGGCCGGCGCTGGCGTAGTTGACCGGCACCATGCGGGTGGTGACCGGCTCGGTGGAGTCGAGGGCCGCCAGGGCCGCCGGGCTGTCCACCCGGATGATGCCGCCGGGGAGCTCGATCGCCTGCAGCCCCTGGGTGGCGAGCACCGCGGCGAAGGCCTCGGTCCACGGCTGGTTCTTGATCTCGGCGGTCACCTCACCGGTGATCCCCTTGCCCAGCACGATGGTCCGGCCGGAGAAGGCGGCAAAGCCGGCGATCACGTCGCCGATGTTGGCGCGGTCCCAGGTCACGGTAATGCGGGGCGCGGGCGGCAGGGCCGCGGCGGTGGTCACGGTCTCGGCCGGTGGCGTCACCTCGGGGGCGCGCTGGGCCGGCGCGGGCCGGGCCACGGGCGGCTCGAGGTCCGCGGGCGCGGTGCTCGACCAGGCCAGGAAGCTCTGGTCGGCGCCGAAGCGGATCCGGATGGCGTCGTCGCCCTTCTCCAGCCGGTAGTCGCGGGAGCCGTCGAGGTAGATGGCCACCCGGACCACGTCCGGCCGGAACTGGGAGTAGCGGACATCCTTGATGCCGCCGCGCTGGATCCCGTCGTAGGAGGTGCCGCTCTTGAGCCGCGCCCCGACGATGTCGATCACCAGCCGGTCGGGCTCGCGGAGCACGAAGTCGCGGACCTCCACGGCGCCGGAGAGCGCGATCACGATCTCGGCGTGGCCCGGCGTCGGGATGACGCTGACGGCGGTGACTTCCGAAGCCGGCGGCCGGTCGTCGGCCGTGACGGGGGCCGCCAGCAGGAGGCAGGCGGCTCCCGCGGCGAACAGAGACTTGAACGTCATGGGGTCTGCTCCTCCCTCTTGCGCAGCGACAGGGTCTCCTGCCGCTCGAATCCGATGTCCTCAACGGTGAACACGACGTCAGCCTGCCGAATCTGGGCCACCTTCAGGCGACCCAGCCGGTCGCCCACCTTGAGCTTGTAGCGCTTCTGGTTGGTCTTGTCCCGCAGCACCGCGACGCTGTTGCTGGCGCGGCGCAGGTCGAGGTACACCCCGACCAGCATGAGGTCGTTGAACTCGGGGCCGACCTTGTCCTGGGTGATCAGGGAGGCGAAGGGATCGCGCGCGCCCCCGGCATAGGTGAAGGTCTCGCGCAGCACTTCGGTCTCCCGCGCCACCCGGAGCGAGTCCGACCGGACGCTGTCCTGCTGCGCCCGGGTGATGGAGTCCTGCCGCTGGCGCTCGGCCAGCTGCCGGAGACTGTCCTGCCGGGCCCGCTCCCGCACCTGGCGGATCGAGTCCTGCCGCAGCACCTGCTGCTGCTGCGGGGTGAGCGCCGGCTTCGCGGGCTGCTGGACGGCGGGCGCCGCCGTGGCGACCGGCCGGGCCGGCGTGCTGTCCTTCTTCGCGGCCTGGGCCGCGGGAGCTTCCACCTTGGTGCTGTCCGGCTTCGCGGCCGGCGCGGTTGCCGGACGCTTGGTGGTATCGGGCTTCTGCGCCACGGCGACCGGGGCCGCCGGAACGGCGCCGCAGGCCTTGGCGAGATCCGCGGCGGCCGCGGCGGCGGTTGCCGGCCGCTTGGCCTTGGGCAGCTTCGCGACGGCGGCGGTCACCGAGTCGGAACAGGTCTTGTAGCGGGCGCGGACGGTCGAGTCCTGCACCGCGGCGCGACGGATGCTGTCGCGCTGGGCCCGGATGGCCGTGAGGTCCACCGCCTCCGCGGCGGGCGCCTCGTCTTTCTTGCCGCAGGCGGCGAGGCCCAGCAGGAGCCCCGCCAGCACGGCCCGGGTGAGCCGGTTAGGTGCCACTGGGCATGCCCTCCGAGGGACCGGTCTTCACATAGGTGCGGATCTGGAAGCGCGCCTCCAGCAGGGCACCGGAACTGTCGCCGAGCGCCTTGGCCCGGTTGAGGTCGGCGGCGCTGAGGGTCAGCTCCACCGGCACGATGATCCGCTGCAGGCTGGCCACGTCGGACAGGAACTCGCCCAGCTGGTCGTAGCGGCCGATCACCGAGTACTGGTACTTGTGGGTCTCGAAGGGGGCGGGCCCCGGCTCGACCGGCAGCGGCTGGAACTGGGACACCTGGACCCCGCGGATCTTGGCGCGGGTGGAGATCTCGTCCATGAGGTTGGCGACCTCGTTCCGCTCCGGTACCAGCCGCCGCATCAGCTCCAGGCTGGTGCGGTAGCCATCCAGCCGGCGGCGCAGGTCCTCGACGCTGCCCGAGGCGAGCAGCTTCCGGGCGCTGTCCGTCATCGCGGCGAGCGAGTCGATGGTCTTCGTCCGCGCGACGATGCTGTCCTTGGTCTGCTGCACGCCACGGAGCCCGAGGCTGTCGAGCCCCGTCCCGGTGTAGCCGAGATAGCCCACCAGCCCCGCGACGATCACGAGGAGGAGGGGGACCTGGCGTTCCTGGGGGATGGCGGCCATGGGTTACCTCACCGACTGGCTGAGGGGCACCGTGCGGATGTACGCCGAATCCGCCCGCTGGAAGGAGGCCTGGATGGTGAACTGGGTCACCGGCCGCTCCTTCTCGATGATCGTCTTCGCTTCCATGGGGGTCACGTCCGTCACCCAGGGCGAGGCCTCGAGTTGCCGCAGGAACCGGGTGTAGGCCTGGAGGTCCATGGTGCGACCCTCCAGCCGGAACCGGATCACCTTTACCGCCGTGTCGGCGGTGTCCGCGACGACCGGCGAGGCCTGCGGCGCCATGGTCGTGAGCCAGGTGTAGGGCGGCAGCGCCTTGGCCACCTCGTCCAGGACGTGGGACCAGACGTAGCGGTCGCCATCCACGCCGCGGATGGTCGCGATCTGGGCCAGCAGCGAGTCGCGGATGGTCTCCGCCCGACGCTTCTGCTTGAGCAGGTTGTCGAAGCGCTTGTGCTCGTCCCGGGCCTGTTCCAGCCGGGGGCCGAGCTCGCTGTACTTGGCGTTGGTGGAGAGGAACGCCCAGCCCAGGAACAGGCCCACGCCCAGACAGGCGGCAATGGAACCGACCAGGAACGGGTCCTTGACCTTGTTCCCGAGCGACTTGAAGCGCTCGAGGATCTGCTTGGGTCCGCCGCCAGCGGCCTTGCGCTTCTGGCCGGGTCGGAGATTGACCGTGATCATCATGGGGTGCGGTCTCCGGGCGTCGGGCTCAGGCGGCGGTGCGGAGCGCGAGGCCGATGGGCAGCATCAGGAGCGGCGAGACTTCGTCCATGTTCATCGTGGAGAAGACGCCCTCCGCCACGCTCAGGCGCGCCAGCGGGTTGGCCAGCTCGACCGGCATCCGCAGCCGGTCCGCCAGCACCTTGTTCAGTCCGGGGATGCGGCCACCGCCGCCGGTGAGCCACAGCCGGCTGATGCCCCCCGCCGACCGGCTGGCCGACTGGAGGAACGCCGCCGCGCGCTCGATGCCGACGGCCAGCTCCTCGCCGCGGGTCTCGAGGAACGGATCCAGGATCTCGTTGCGCTCGAAGCCCTGCAGCAGCTGGTCCGCCTCCTCCGCGGAGAGCCCGCGCTCCCGCTGGATATCCTCGCGGAAACGCCGGGTGCCCACCGGGAGGTCCCGGGTGAGGACCGGAATGCCGTCCTCGAGGATGTTGATATTGGTCATTTCGTGGCCGATGTTCACCAGCCCGACCACGCCCCGCATCTCGTCGGGGTAGTTGATCTCAAAGGCGTTGTGCAGCGCGAAGGCGTCCACATCGATGACGCTGGCGGTCAGGCCCGCCTCCGCCAGCAGCGACACCTTGTTCTCGACCAGCTCGCGCTTGGCAGCAACCAGCAGGACCGTCATCTGGAGCCCCTCGCCTTCCGGGTCCAGGATCTGGAAATCGAGCTCCACGTTTTCCATGTCGAATGGCACGTGCTGCTCGGCCTCCCAGCGGATCACCTCGCGGGCGTCCGCCTCTTTCATCCGGTCCATCTGGATCTTCTTGATGATCACGTCCCGGCCGCCGACGGCGATCACGACCTGCTTGGTCTTGACCCCGGCGGATGCCAGGAGCCCCTTGATCGCGTCCGCCACGATCCCGGGGTCCATGATTTCGCCTTCCACGATGGCGTCGTCCACGACGCTCGTGTAGGCCACCTTGGAAAGGACTGGATCGCCGGCGCCGTGGGTGACGGCCACCAGCTTGATCAGCCCGGAACCAATGTCCAAGGCGACAGTCGTCTTGCTACGGCTGAAGAGGCCCATGTGTATGTGCCCGGCCAAGCTGGTTCTGGAACAAGGAGATGGGAGGCTACGCTACAAGCCGTCCCGGCTTTTGTCAAGCTCCCAACCTGCTTGAGGTGCCGACCAACAAGCTATTGGGGAACTGGTACTTATCCCTTCCACCATCACAGAATGCTTGAAGTACCGTGGCCCGCTGCCAGCGGTAAAGCACACCCCGTACCGTCCCCGGGGGGCTGAACCGCCCCAGCGCCGGATGCTGCCCGGGGCCTGTTCATTAACTTGATTGTTGGCATTGACTTACGCGTTTGCTGTCAGACGGGGGTCCGGACCCAGGCGGGGTGCCGGGCCAAAAACAGAGCGGCGGGCGACCCCTGTGGATCGCCCGCCGCCATGTCATCCTGCGAGGCTTACCAGCAGGCCGGGGAGCCTTCCTGGGTCACCGCGGCGTTCGGCGTGTTGGCCGCCGGGCCGGTGTAGATGCCGCAGGTGTTCGGGCTGCCGGTCACGGCCGGGTTGGTCATCGTGGCCTTCCAGCCGGCCGCGTCGATGTAGGCCAGCGCCAGCACGTTGCCGGTCGACGGCACGAAGGTCACCTTGCCCGCGCCCGCGACGCCGTTGGCCTGGGCCGCGGCGGTGGTGCTGCCGGCGTAGTCGTTGTTATCCGAGAAGAACGCTTCCTGCGCCGTCACCAGATTCCGCAGGTCCGACTTCATGGAGGCGACGATCGCCTTCTGCTTCGTGTTGGCGAACTTCGGGATCGCGATGGCAGCGAGAATGCCGATGATCACCAC
>CAZPER010000131.1:0-7981 GCA_964585655.1 uncultured Gemmatimonadaceae bacterium
AGCGGTCGCGCCGGGCGCCGGGAGGCGGGCCCTTGGAGTGGCTGCTGCGGGGGAACGGATTGTAGACGTAGGGATTGCCCCACGGGTCCATCATGGCGCCGCGCCCGATGGCGGCGAGGGAGCCGGGGACCGAATCGCTCTGGGTCTCGAAGGCCATGATGTCGGCCTGGAGGCTCCGGATGTCGCCGATGGCGCGGGCGATCCGGGCCTGCTTGGTGGTGGCCTGAAGTTTGGGAATGGCCAGGCCCGCCAGCAGCCCCAGGATGATGAGGACCGCCAGCAGTTCAATCAGGGTAAAGCCGGCGGAGTTGAGGTCCGGCGTCGAGTAGGGGCGCGTAAACATTGGACAGGTAAGGCATGAGCAAACTGGGTGCCGTGATGTAACGCCCATGTTTTCAACGAGTTACGCACGGCACTACAGAAATGGCATGTCGAACTGCGAGAGCGGCCCTCAGGCTGCGTGGCGGGCGGCAACGTTAGGCGGGGGGAGGCTCCAGCGCTGCGGCTCCCCGCGACACCTCGACCGCGCCCCCCGGCCGGCGGAGCGGTCCCTCGGCCGGCAGGATGAACCAGAAGGTGGCGCCGGTGCCGGCCACCGACTCACAGCCGATGGACCCGCCGTGCATCTCGACGAAGCGGCGGGAGAGCGCCAGGCCCAGGCCGGTGCCCTGCTGCTGCCGGCTGGCGGAGCTGTCCACCTGGCTGAACTCGTGGAACAGCTTGGGCATGTCGTCCTGCTGGATGCCCATGCCGGTGTCCCGCACCGAGATCCAGACGGCGTCGCGGGAGACGAAGCGGGCCTTGTCGGTGCTGCGATCCGCGGGGACGGGGAGCGGCGCCCGGGTGGCGATGGCGGAGACCGTCACCGAGCCCCCCTCGGGGGTGAACTTGGAGGCGTTGGAAAGGAGGTTGTAGAGGATCTGCCGGATGCGGACGCCGTCGGCGAGGGCGGGCAGCGGCTCCTCCGCCATCTCGAGCCGCATCTCCTGCTGCTTGGCGCTCCGGAGCGGGGCGGTGTCGGTGACGGCGCTGAGGATGACCTGGCGCAGGTCGGTCGGGGCCAGGGAAAGGGTCATCCGGCCGGCCTCGATCTTGGAGAGATCGAGCACCGAGTTGATCAGGCCGAGGAGGTGGTTGCCGTTCCGGAGGATGGAATCGAGGAACTCGCGCTGGGAGTCGTTAAGCGGGCCGAGCTCCTCGGTGAGCAGCAGGTCGGAGAAGCCGTTGATGGCGTTGAGCGGGGTGCGGAGCTCGTGCGACATGTTGGCCAGGAACTGGCTCTTGAGCTCGTTGGCGCGCTGCAGCTCGCGGTTCTTGGCAGCGAGCACCTCCTCCTTCTTCCGGCTTTCCTCGAGGACGTGGGCCCGGTCCACCCCGACCACGATCTGGTCGCCGAGGGTCTCGAGCAGGTGCAGGTCGGCGTTGCTGAAGGGCCCCCGGTCGTTCCGGTTGAACGCCGCGAGCACGCCGAAGACGATCCCGCTGGAGCGGAGCGGCACCGCCGCCAGCGCCTTGAGCGGCAGGTCGGGGACGGGGAAGCTGCGGGGATCGGCGTCCATGTCGGGGACGGTGACGGCCGCCTCCTCCGCCACCACCCAGCCGAGCAGCGAGTGATCCACCGGCAGCAGCCGGTCTCGCGCGTTGATGATCGGGCCGCTCCCCGCCACCAGCCGGACGAAGCGGCCCTCCTCCACGACAAAGCCGATGGCGGCGCTCTCGCAGTTCAGGAGATCGGCGGTGGCGTCGGTGATGGCCTGGAGCACCAGCTCCACCTGCTCGCCGGAGACCATGGCCCGGGCCACGTCCTGCAGCCGGCTCAGCTCCCGGTCCCGGAGGGAGGCCCGCGCCTCCGCCGCCACTCGGCTCGCCCGCTCCTCCCCGAGCCGGCCGGCCAGCCACCACCAGACCCCGCCGGCGACGGCGAGGCCCGGCAACAGGGCCAGCAGGGGAGTCAGCGACATGGGCCGGTCATCCCGCGCCGCGCCGGGCGGCTACTCCGCCAGGAGCTCGGTGAAGGTGGTCTCGCCGGTCAGGAGCATGCGGCGGACGTAGGGCCGGCAGAGGCCGCACTGGTCACCGCAGCCGGTCTCCCGGATGACGTCCTCGAGGGTCCAGTTCCGTTCCCGCGCCAGCGGCAGCAGCCGCGTGAACGGCATCCGCCGGCAGAGGCACATCGTGACGGCAATGCCGCTCACGGATTGGTGGGGCGCAGGTCCAGCTCCGACACCAGGGCGCGCTCCGGCAGCGCCAGGGCGGCGAGCACCGTGTCGGCGACGTCCTCGGGCTTGAGGATCTTGGTGATGTCGGGCGCGAGCATCCCCTGGCTCGCGATCAGCGGGGTGTCCACCGAGCCGGGGCAGATGGTGATCACCCTGACGTTGTCCTTGCGTACTTCGAGCATGAGGGAGCGCGCGAAGCCGAGCACCGCGTGCTTGCTGGCGGTGTAGGCGGTGCCGCCGGCGAATCCGTTCCGGCCGGCGAGGCTCGCGATGTTGACGATGGCGCCATGCTTGCGCTGGCGCATCCCGGGGAGCACCGCGCGGGTGACCAGGAAGAGGCTCCGCAGGTTGGTGGCCATGGTGGTGTCCCACTCGTCGAGCGTGAGCTGCTCGAAGGGCTTGAGCAGCGCCACGCCGGCGTTGTTGACCAGGACATCCACCGGGCCCAGGGCGCGCGCGATGTCGTCCACCATGGTGGCCACGTCGGATTCGAGCCCGACATCGGCCGGGACACCGTGCGCGGTGACCCCGGCGGCGCGGAGGTCGTCGAGCAGGGTGCGCAGCTTCGAAGGGGTGCGGGCACAGACGCCGACCGCATAGCCGGCCCGGCCCAGCCCGAAGGCGATGGCTCGGCCGATCCCTTCGGTGGCGCCGGTGACCAGGGCGGTAGGCATGGGGGTAATCTATGCGGTAAGGGCGGGCCTTGTGCCCGCCAGCGGCTGGACACTCACCATCGGCTCCGCCGCCACGGCCCGCGCGCTCCCTCCGGGCGCCTGAAGCTGCGGGCAAGGCTCCCACACAGCATGGGTGAGGCAGCAACGCGCCCTGCGGGAGCACCGCGGGCCTCGCGGCCCAATATCCCCGGCCCGTCGTGCCGTCGGCCCGTCGTTCCGTCGGCCCCTCCCCTTAAGTTGCGTCATGACCCTCCCCCACCCCCCCGTCCGGCCGCCCCGCTCCGGGCGCAAGCCGATCGAGGAACCGCCGTCCTGGCGGGAGCGGCTCCGGGCCACGCGCCACCTGCCGCGGCTGCTCCGGCTGGTGTGGGAGACGCATCGCGGTCTCTCGGGGCTCATGGTGGGGCTCCGGGCCCTCCGGGCGCTGGTGCCGCTGGCGGTGCTCTGGGTCGGGAAGCTGATCATCGACCAGGTGGTGGCGCTGGTGGAGGGGGGCGCCGCGCACCGCCCGGTCGGCGACCCGACGCTGGAGCCGCTGGCCTGGCTGCTGGCGGTGGAGTTCGGGCTCGCGGTGCTGGGCGAGGTGCTGGCCCGGTACTCCGCGCTGGTGGAATCGCTGCTCGGCGACCTGGTGGCCAACCGCACCAGCGTGCAGCTCATGGAGCACGCCGCGAGCCTCGACCTGGAGCAGCTCGAGAACAGCGAGATCTACGACAAGCTGGAGCGGGCCCGGCGGCAGACGGTGGGACGGATCGGGCTGGTCACGGGGCTGCTGGCCACGGTGCAGGACGCGGTGACGCTGGTGACGCTGTCGGTGGCGCTGGTGGTGTACGTCCCCTGGCTGCTGGTGCTGCTCGGGCTGGCGGTGCTGCCGTCGTTCCTCGGCGAGAGCCGGTTCGCCGCGCTGGCGTACTCGCTGCTCTATTCGTGGACCGAGGAGCGGCGGCAGCTCGACTACCTGCGCTACATCGGCGCCAGCGACGTGAGCGCCAAGGAAGTGAAGCTCTTCGGGCTGGCCCGGTTCCTGGTGAGCCGCTACGCCGACCTGTCACGCGAGTTCTACGAGGCCAACAAGGCGCTCGCGGTGCGCCGCGCCGTGGTGGCGAGCCTGCTGGCGCTGGTCGGAACCCTGGGCTACTACGGCGCCTACGCCGCCATCATCTATCTCACGGTGACGGGGCACCAGTCGCCCGCGGGACCGATCACGATCGGCGTGCTGACCTTCCTGGCCGCGAGCTTCCGGCAGAGCCGGGACCTGATCCAGCGCACCCTGATGGCCGCCTCGCAGCTGGTGGAGCAGAGTCTCTACCTGGACGACCTCTTCACCTTCCTCGAGATCGAGCCCCGCATCCGTTCGCTGCCCGGGGCGGTCCCGGTGCCGGTGCCGCTCCGCGAGGGGTTCGTCTTCGAGGATGTGGGCTTCCATTATCCCGGCTCGGAGCGGTGGGCGGTGCGGCATCTCTGCTTCCGGCTCCGGCCCGGTGAGCGGATGGCGCTGGTGGGGGAGAACGGGGCGGGGAAGACCACGCTCGTCAAGCTGCTGGCCCGGCTCTACGACCCGACCGAGGGCCGGATCCAGCTCGACGGCCGGGACCTTCGGGAGTACAGTGTGGAGAGCCTCCGGGCCAATGTCGGGGTGATCTTTCAGGACTTCTTCCGGTATGACCTGTCGCTGTCGGAGAATATCGCCGTGGGGGACGTGTCCCAGCTTGGCCATGCCGCCGCCATCGAGGCCGCGGCGGAGCGGAGCCTGGCGGACACCGTCGCCCAGCGGTTCCCCGGCGGGTACGGCCAGCTGCTCGGCCGGCGGTTCACGGGAGGCGTGGAGCTGTCGGGCGGGGAGTGGCAGAAGGTGGCGCTGGCGCGGGCGTATCTCCGCGACGCCCAACTCCTGATTCTCGATGAACCGACGGCGGCGCTCGACGCGCGGGCGGAGTTCGAGGTGTTCGAGCGGTTCGCGGAGCTGACCGGCGGCCGGATGGCGGTGCTGATCAGCCACCGGTTCAGCACGGTGCGGATGGCGGACCGGATCCTGGTGCTCCAGCAGGGGGAGCTGCTGGAGGAGGGGAGCCACGAGGCGCTGGTGGCGAAGGGCGGGCTGTACGCCGAGCTCTTCCGGCTGCAGGCGGCGGGGTATCGGTAGGGGCGGGGCGGGGCGGGGCCCCGCCCCTCGCGGGCCCCGAGCGAACAGATCCACCACGGAAGCACGGAATACACGGAAGGGCACGGAATGTGGCGGTTGGGCGTTTGATTCGTCGGGTAGGGGCGGAGCGCCAGCTCCGCCCCACACCAGTCCCGGGAGATCCAACCGCCAAGACGCAAAGACGCCAAGGGACATCAACCACCAAGAGCACGAAGCGCACGAAGAGGAGCGCCCCATGCCATTCGTGTCCATCCTGGCCGCGCCGGGGAATGCGCACCTGCTGGTGGTGGGGTCGGCGGTGCCGGTGACCGATCCCCAGCCGATCACCGCCGAGGGGACGTTCGGCGAGCGGCCACGGATCGTGGTGTACCAGCGGGAGGTCCCGGAGCCGGAGCCCGTCATCGCGCGGCTGCACACGGTGCTGGCGACGTCACGGGTCGCCGGCGAGGCGGATGCCTACGACTGTCCCGCCACGGTGGCGATCCGCGCGGTCGAGATCGCCACGTCGGAGCTGTGGCCGCCCAACCGGCTGCGGTGCCAGGGCTGCCAGCATTACTTCGTGCCGCCGATCGCGGAGATGCAGCGGATGTACGTCGCCTGCCCCCACTGCCACAACCCGATGCTCAACCCGCGCGCGGGGCTGGCGTAGGGGTGGTAGGCCGGGCCTCCGCGCCGGGGAACGGGGGAACGGGAGAACGGGAGAACGGGAGAACGGGAGACGGGGAAACGGGGAAACGGGGAAACGGGGAAACGGGACCCCCTGTCCTTACCCGGAGGTGCCTGTGCGCGCTCGTGGCATCACGGTTATCGCACTGCTCATTGCCTGGCTGGGGGTGAGTGTCGCCTTCCTGTCCCTGGCGCGCCCCGTCAGGGAGTGGGCCGGCGAGGAGTGGCCGCTGTACCTGACGGCGGCGGCCCTGCATTGCCTCGCCGCCTGGGTGGCCGCATACGGCCTCTGGGAGCGGCGTGCATGGGCTCCCCTTGCCTTCCGCGCCTGGAGCGCGGCCGCGGCGTTTGCGGCATTCCTGCCCCTGATCATCTTGCGTCACCCAGCGACTCCCGTGTGGCCCGCTCTCATTGGGATGCTGCTCGTGGGTGCGCTCCTTGTCCTCCTCAACCGCTACGTCCGGCGCCTGGTGCGGGCCTGACGCGGTAGCCATTCCGCGCGGGGGAGGGGCCGAGAATTCGACACGGAAACACGGAAGCACGGAAGGGATTCGCGCGAATTCAGGCTGTCACAGCTCCCAGCAATGCATCAATGTCAGCTTCAATGCATCAACGGGACCTCACAATGAGTTTTCGTGGGCCGTAATCCTGTGCGACCAATGTTCAGGTCAATTTCTGGAGGCTGGAGGTCAGTCCAGGGCCCGTGCAGGCCTGAAGAAGCTACCTGCCTGTGAGTAACTCGGGTCCTGCTGTGGATAACTTGGGGGTGCCAAGCTGACAACTGCACCTGCAAGGCACTCAAACGTGCCTGACACCGAGAAAACGGCGCCAGACGGCCCGGGATCGGTGGCTGGAGGTGTGGACCACGAATATTTTATTCAGTTTCAGGCACCTGACAAGCAGGAAATGCCAGCTGCAATCGGGAACAGGCACCTGACAAGCAGTAATTGGCAGCTGCAATCGGGAACAGGTACCTCACAACGAGGACACCGCAGCCGGCAATCGAAAAGAGGAGACCAAGTGCGCCTTCCCCACCCCCTCCGTTTCGCCCTCCTGCTCCTTCCCCTCGCCGGCTGCGCCAGGGCGGCTACCCCTCCGGCCTTCTCCGCGGCCGACTCCCTGGCGATCGACAGCCTCTACAGCGTCTTCCGCCAGGCCTACCGCGACCTCGACGCGGCCCGGGTGACCGCCCTCTACAGCGCCGACGCGGTCTACGGCGCGCCGGGCGGCGGCGGGTTTTCGATCGGGCAGGGTCACATCGCCGCGTCGTTCGGCTCGTTCTTCGACTATGTCCGGGCCGACAGCGGCTACCTGGAACTCCGGTTCCGGTTCGTGGACCGGTTCCGGAGTCCGACCCTCGCCAGCGACGCCGGCTATTTCTGGCTCCGGACCGTCGGCCGAGACTCGACCACGACACCCGGCGTCGGCAAGTTCGTCACCGTCATGGTGCGCGACACGAGTGGCCGCTGGCGGTTCATCCTGGATTCGTACTCCGAATCGTCGCTCGCCGCCTTCGACTCGGCGCCGCCTTTCGAGCCGTGAGGGGGCGCGCGACCGGTCCCGGTCGTCCGTCCGGTTCACGAGACTCCCGAGGGGCCTCCTGCTCGGGTCGCTCTGCAAGCGCCAGCCAACTAGCGCGCTGACCAGTCGTGCTACGGCCGGATGATTGGGGCAGGCTGGCACGACCGGTGCCGCGCGGATAGGTTCCCTTCCGACTGCCTCGCCATCCACGCAGCCCGGTAGAACCACTCGCATGGCAACCATTCGACGTCGCCTGCACCTGCTGCTCCCGGCTGTCGCCACGATCGGTGCGATAGTCACGGCCTCCGGCTGTGCCGATTCGGCGACCGACCCAGCCAAGACGCCCACGACCCTGACCATCCAGGGCACGGTGCGCGATTCCGCGTCCGCGCCGGTCCCCGGGGCGCTAGTCTACCTGTCCGTCTGGTCCCCGGATTCCGCCATTGCCGCCCGCGGAAGCACTGCCATGGCCACGGTGGACGGCACCGGCGCCTTCCAGATCGTCCTCGATTCGCTGGGTGATGCGCCCGTTGATAGCGTCCACCTCCGCCTCCTCTCACCTGGATGTGGCGGCAGCCCGGTGGATACGCTCCTGCCGGCCGCGCTCCTCGCCGCCGCCCTCGACTCGGCCGCCACCGTGGCGCTGGTGCTTCCGGCGACGGAGCCCGTCGCCCAGGCAGCCCCCGGCCCGTACTGCGCGGTTGGGGTCCACCCGCACTGGGGCCCCGGGTCCTACAAGTTTTTCGTGCGGATTGACC
>CAZPER010000132.1:0-7943 GCA_964585655.1 uncultured Gemmatimonadaceae bacterium
TTAAAGTGGAACCAAGGTTGCGCCCAAGTTGGAACGGGTTCCTTGAGGATGGTTCAAGTCCGCTTCATTGTCCGGTCGCGTTTCCGCTCCTCTGCCGGCCCGCCTTCTTCTTCCATATGGAGGGCGCCCCGTGTCGGATTTCCACCGCGGCGGCACCTCGACTTCGCTGGTCTCGACCGAGCCGGTTCCCCACCGGCCCCTGACCACGTCCGTCCGTCCCGCTCCCCCGGCCTCACGCGGGCGGAGCCTGGTG
Source organism: uncultured Gemmatimonadaceae bacterium (assembly GCA_964585655.1). Taxonomy (GTDB): domain Bacteria; phylum Gemmatimonadota; class Gemmatimonadetes; order Gemmatimonadales; family GWC2-71-9; genus JADJOM01. Next base: position 254 of record CAZPER010000132.1, read on the forward strand.
GCGGAGGACCCGCAGCTACGCCGGGCCCGGGGTGACCTGCTCAGGCGGGCGGCGGAGCCCGGCGCGGCGATGGAGGCGTTTGCCGCGGAGCTGATCGAGCGGGGCGCCTCCCTCGAATGGGTGTGCCACACCCTGATCCCGGATGTGGCCCGGCAGCTGGGCCACGACTGGGAGGAAGACCGGGCCAGCTTCGTGGATGTGACGGTGACCGTTTGCCGGCTGGAACAGCTGGTGGCGCGCCTCTATCAGGCAGCGGCGCCGGAGTCGGGGCCAGCGAAGTGGTTCGGGCGGGCGCTGGTGGGGGCGGTCCCGGGGGAGCAGCATACCCTGGGCGTGACCCTGGTCGCGGAGGCTTTGCGGAGCGATGGCTGGGACGTGGCCCTGACCCCCATCGAGGCGGAGCAGGTGGTGCTTCTCAACCAGCTGGCGACCGAATGGTTCGATCTCCTCGCGCTGTCGGCGTCCTCGGAACGGCTGCTGCCGCGCCTTCCGTCGCTGCTCCGCGCCCTGCGCCGGGCGTCCCGCAATCCGGGGGTCCGGATCCTGCTCGGGGGCCGGCCGTTTTGCGAGCGGGGGGATCTGGCGGAGGCGTATGGGGCAGACGGATCGGCGGCTTCGGCGGATCGGGCGGTTGCGCTGGCCCGGGAATTCAGGCAGGAAGGGCGGCGTCGGCCAGCAGCCGCGCCGGTCCTGGGTTGAGTACAGTTGACACTGTCAGACCTGACAGAGTAAGTTGCTGACAATGAAAGGCTTAGCCAAAACTTTTGACGCTCGGGTTGGCCCGCTGGGCGAGGTGGACAACCAGGCCATGGCCTCGATTCTTACTGCGGCTTCCGATATTGCCTTGGTACTCGACGAGGCTGGCGTGATCCGCGACATCGCCCTGGGGCAAAGCGATCACCCGCTGGACGAGTCACGGGAGTGGCTCGGACAGGGGTGGGCGGAGACCGTCACCCCGGAGAGTCGCGGCAAGATTGAGGAGATGCTGAAGGAGGCCGCGGCCGAGGGGGTGTCCCGGCGCCGGCAGGTCAACCACGTCTCCCCGTCCGGGATCGACATTCCGGTGGCCTATACGGCGGTGCGTCTGGGGCGCGGGGATGGCCGCCTCGTCGCCATCGGGCGCGACCTCCGCGCCGTGTCCGCCCTGCAGCAGCGCCTGGTCGAGGCGCAGCAGTCGCTGCAGCGTGACTACTGGCGGATGCGCCACATCGAGACCCGGTATCGCCTCCTGTTCCAGGCCTCCACGGAGGCGGTGCTGATGGTGGATGCCTCCACCCAGAAAGTGGTGGAGGCCAACCCGTCCGCGGCGGAGCTCTTCGCGCAGCCGGCAAAGAAGCTCGTCGGTCGCCCCTTCCCGTTCGACTTCGATCGTCGCAGCGAGGCGGTCATCGGCGAGTTGCTGGCGACGGTGCGCGCCCACGGCCAGGCGGAGCCCGCGCCGGTGCGGCTGGCGCCCGCGGGCCGGCAGCTCACCCTCGCCGTTTCGCTGGTGCGGCAGGACAGCAACGCCCTCTTCGTCGTCCGGCTGCTGCCCGAGGCAAGCGACGTGCGAACCGCCTCGGGTGGCCGCGGCACCAACGCCGCGCTGCTCCGGGTGCTGGATGGCCTGCCCGACGGTGTGGTGCTGACCGATGGCGAGGGCCGGGTGCTCGCCACCAACCGGGCCTTCCTGGACCTGGTCGAAGTGCCGACCGAAGAACAGGTGCGGGGACAGTCGCTGGGGCACTGGCTGGGCCGCCCCGGCGCCGACCTCGGGCTGCTGCTCGCCACCATCCGGGAGCATGGGGTGGTGCGGCTCTTCGGGACCACGCTGCGGGGCGAGCTCGGATCCCCCAGCGAGGTCGAGGTGTCCTGCGCCGCGATCAACGACGGCACCCGCACCGCGGTGGGGCTGATCATCCGGGATGTCGGCCGGCGGCTGGCGCTCGGCCCCCGCGGCGCGCGCGACCTCACCCGCGCGGTGGAGCAGCTGACGGCGCTGGTGGGACGGGTCTCGCTCAAGAACCTGGTGCGGGATACTACCGATCTGGTGGAGCGGCACTTCATCGAGGCGGCGCTGGAGACCACGGGCGATAACCGGACGTCGGCGGCGGAGGTCCTGGGGGTGAGCCGGCAGAGCCTGTACGTGAAGCTCCGGCGCTACCAGCTGGGGCTGTCCGAAGGGGTGGAGGGCTCGGCCAAGGTCGGTCGCAAGGTCAAGGCGAGCGGGAAGAAGAAGTCCTGACCCGGGGGGCGACGAGCCCTCCGGGTGTTCTGGTACCCCGAACTGTCAACTTTTCTTGACGACACCAAAAGTCTCACATACTTTACGTTCCACGACCCCGCCGGCGCTGCCGGCTCCACGGGCCGTGCTCGAACTCTTCAAGCCCGTGACCTGGTTCCCTCCCATGTGGGCCTTTGCCTGCGGGGTGGTCTCCTCCGGCCAGGCGATGAGCGGTCGCTGGCTGCTGTTGCCGGTCGGTATCGCCCTCACCGGCCCGCTGGTCTGCGGCACCAGCCAGGCGGTGAACGACTGGTTCGACCGCCATGTGGACGCCATCAACGAGCCGGGCCGCCCCATTCCCTCGGGGCGCATTCCCGGCCGCTGGGGGCTGGGGCTCGCGCTCATCGGGAGCGGCGTCTCCCTGCTCGTGGGTGCCACCCTGGGGCTGGCGGCACTGGGGGCCACGGCGCTGGCGCTGCTGCTGGCGTGGGCCTATAGCGCGCCGCCGGCCCGGCTCAAGCTCAACGGATGGTTCGGCAATGCCGCCGTGGGGTTCAGCTACGAAGGACTGGCCTGGGTCACCGGCGCGGCGCTCATGCTTGGCGGGGCGCTCCCGCCGCCGTCCATTCTCGCCGTCGCGGCGCTCTACAGCCTTGGCGCCCATGGAATCATGACGCTCAACGACTTCAAGTCTCTCGATGGAGACCGGCGGATGGGCGTCGGCTCGCTGCCGGTCCGGTTGGGGCCGGAACGTGCGGCGGCCGTCGCCTGCTGGATGATGCTGGTGCCCCAGCTCGTGGTCGTGGCGCTGCTGCTCCGCTGGGGCGCGTCGGCTGGCGCGGCGGGTGTGGCGCTGGTTGCCGTGGCCCAGGTGCCGCTGATGCGGCGGCTGCTGCGGGATCCGCGCGCGCTCGCGCCCTGGTACAATGCCACCGGGGTGACCCTCTTCGTGCTGGGCATGATGATCACCTCGGTGGCGTTCCGGCTGGGAGGAGTGCCGTGAGCGCCCCGGGGCTGTCGTGGTGGGGCGTGGCCCGGATCGGCCTGGTGCAGGCCGCGATCGGCGCCGTCGTGGTGCTCATGACCTCGACCCTCAACCGGGTGATGGTCGTGGAGCTCGCCCTGCCAGCCGCGATTCCCGGCCTCCTGGTCTCGCTGCACTTCGCGGTGCAGTTCCTCTCCCGGCCGTGGATGGGTCACCGCTCCGACCGCGCCGGCCGACGGACCCTGACGATCCTTGCGGGGATGATCGTGCTGGCCGCGGGCGGCACCGGCGCAGCGCTCGCGGTGCGGCTCATGGCGGAGGCGCGCCAGGCCGGCCTGCTCGCGGCGCTGGGCGCCTTCCTGCTGATCGGCCTCGGGGTGAGTGCGGCGGGCACGCCGCTCCTTGCGCTCCTGGCCGACCGGGTGGCGCCGGAGCGCCGCGGGCGCGCCGCGGCGGTCGTGTGGCTCACGATGATCGCGGGTTTCGTGGTGACGACGATCGCGGTGGGGCAGCTGCTGGAGCCGTTCAGCTACACCCGCCTGGTGGAGGTGGCGCTCGGGGTCGGTCTGGTGGCCTGCGGGGTGTCGGCCCTGGCGCTGTTCCGGCTGGAGGGCAAGACCGCTCCCGTCCGGTCGGCCGAGGGACGGGTGGCGTTTGCCGCGGCGTGGCGGCTGGCGTGGAACGATGCGGCGGTGCGGCGCTTCGCCTGGTTTGTCTTCGTGGCGATGCTCGGTTACAGCGCGCAGGACCTGATCCTGGAACCCTTCGCCGGGCTGGTCTTCGGGCTCACGCCGGCGGAATCCACCCGCATCAGCGGGGTCCACCAGAGTGGGATGTTTCTCGGCATGGTGGCCGCGGGCGCGTTCGCCGTCCGGCTGGGCGGACTCTCGCGCTGGGCCAGCTGGGGCTGCGTGGCCTCCGCGGCGGCCTTCGTGCTGCTTGCGGTGACGCCCCGGATCGGAAGCCTGACGGTGCTGAACGGCAGCCTGCTGATCCTCGGGATCGCGAACGGCGCCTTCGCCATCGGCGCGATCGGGAGCATGATGGTCCGGGCGCGCGGGCCGCATGCCGGACTGCTCATGGGCGTCTTCGGCGCGGCGCAGGCGCTGGCCTACGCAATCGGCGGCTTGTTCGGCGCCCTGGGGAGCGACCTGCTCCGGGGCGCGCTGGGAAGCGCGGCGCTGGGGTACGGCGGCGTGTTTCTGGCGGAGGCGGGGATGTTCGTGGTGGCGGCGCTCCTGGTGCGGCCGCCCCGCACGGCCGTGGCGGACCACGCGATGCTGACCCGTCCGGAGGATGGCGAGCGGTTCCTCGCCGCGCTCTCGTGACGACCCTCGCCCCCGCGCGCGCCCTGCCCATCCTGATGCCGTCGCTGCAGCAGCCGGCGCCGTTCCGCGACCTGTGCACCGACTGCGGGGTTTCCCGCACCAGCGCCCCCGAGCGGTGCGGCCAGGCCTGCCAGTTCATCACGCCGCGGCATGCGGAACTGGAGGCCCGGGTGCACGGCCGCAGCCGGGACCCCGGCCAGCCGGACGAGGTCCTGTTCGGGCCCTTTCTCGAGATGGCGCGCGCACGGCTCGCGCCGCCTTTGCCCGGGGCCCAGTGGACCGGCATCACCACCCGCCTCGGGGAACGGCTGCTGGAAGCGGGGCTGGTGGACGGCGTGATCGCCACGGCGTCCGACCCGTCGGACCGCTGGCGGCCCCGCCCGGTGCTGGTTCGGGACGCGGCCGGGATGCAGGCCTGCCGCGGGATGAAGATGGGCTACTCCCCGGTTCTCGCGCTGCTGGACGAGGCGGCGACACTCGGGCTCCGGCGGCTGGCCGTGATCGGGGTCGCCTGCCAGGTGCACGCGCTGCGCGCCCTGGAAGCGTCGCTCGGACTGGAGCGGCTCTACGTGATCGGCACGCCGTGCAGCGACAACACCACCACCGAGCGGTTCCACGAGTTCCTGGCCCGCCTGACGGAGACGCCGGAGCGGGTGACCTACTGCGAATTCCAGCCGGACCTGCACCTCGAGCTCCGGTTCGACGACCGGCCCACGCAGCGCATCCCGTTCATCAATCTCCCGATCTCCGACCTGCCGGCGGACTTCTTCCCGCTCACCTGCCGCGCCTGCTTCGACTACAGCAATGCGCTGTCGGACCTCACCGTCGGCTACATGGCGGGGGAGGGCGACCAGTGGCTGGTCATCCGGAACGCGCGGGGCCGGGAGCTGGTGGCGCTGCTGGCCGGCGAGCTGGAGACGGCGCCCCTCGGCAGCGCCGGCCGGCGCGGGGCGGGGGTGCGGGGCTTCCTGGCGAACCTCTCCCTGGCGGCGAACGGCCTGCCGGTGCGACGGGCGCCGCGGTGGCTGCGGCCGCTCCTGGCGTGGGCGATGCCGCGCTTCGGTCCGCGCGGACTGGAGTTCGCCCGGGCCCGGGTGGAGATGAAATTCCTCGAGGGAATCGTCACCCTGCGCCGGCATCGCCCGCGGCGCGTCGCGCGGCTGGTGCCGCCCTTTGCCTGGCAGGTGGCCCGGCGCTACGGCCTGGTTCCGGAGGCGGGTGAATGACCGACACTTTCGATGCCGTGGTGGTCGGCGGCGGCCCGGCGGGCGCCACCGTGGCCTGGGACCTCGCGCGGCTCGGCCGGAGGGTGCTGCTGCTCGACCGGCAGGGGCGGGTGAAGCCGTGCGGCGGCGCCGTGCCGCCGCAACTGCTCGACGAGTTCGAGGTGCCGGACACCCTGCTGGTCAACTCGGTGGACGCGGCGCGGATGGTCTCGCCGCGGGGCCGGGCGGTGGACATCCCGATCGAGAACGGGTACGTCGGCCTGGTGGACCGCGAGGTGTTCGACGAGTGGTTGCGGCTGCGGGCCCAGGCAGCGGGGGCCGAGCGCCGGGTGGGCACCTTCACCCGGCTGGGCCGGGACCGGGATGGCACCGCGCTGGTGCATTACACCGAGGGGTCGTCCCGCGGAGGGCGCCCCGCCTCGGTGCGCGCCCGGCAGGTGGTGGGCGCCGACGGCGCCCTCTCCGCGGTGGCCCGGCAGGCGATTCCCGCGTCGCACGCGGCGCGGCACGTGTTTGCGTATCACGAGATCGTGCAGTCACCGGTGGGGGTGGAGGAGCGCTTCCACCCCAGCCGGTGCGACGTGTACTACGACGGCGGCCTCTCCCCCGACTTCTACGCCTGGGTTTTTCCCCACGGCCCCACCACCAGCATCGGCACCGGCTCCATGATCAAGGGGTTCGACCTGCGGGGCGCGGTGGCGGCGCTGCGGACCCGGACCGGCCTCGACCGGGTGGGCACCATCCGGCAGGAGGGGGCACCGATCCCGCTGGAGCCGCTGGCGCGCTGGGACAACGGCCGCGACGTCGTGGTGGCCGGGGACGCCGCCGGGGTGGTGGCCCCGGCGTCGGGAGAGGGGATCTACTACGCGATGGCCAGCGGGCGGTTCGTGGCCGACGCGGTGGAAGCCACGCTGGAGAGCGGGGATCCGCGGCACCTGGCGCAGGCGCGGCGGCGCTTCATGCGCGCCCACGGCCAGGTCTTCCGGGTGCTCGGCGTCATGCAGCGGTTCTGGTACCGGACCGATGGACGGCGGGAGCGCTTCGTGGCCATCTGCCGCGACCGCGATGTGCAGCGGCTGACGTTCGAGGGCTACATGCACAAGCGACTGGTGCGGGCCAAGCCGCTCGCCCACCTGAAGATCTTCCTCAAGAATATCGGTCATCTGAGCGGGCTGGTGCCGGTCACATGACGGCGACCCTTCCCTCCGAGGCGGTGCGGGACGTCGCCACCGGCCCGGCGCTGGCGGCCTTCGCGGCCGAGCGGCTGCCGGCGGTCGAGGCGGGGCTGGCCCGGGCGGTGGCCGGCATGACGCCTCCCGCACCGGCCTTCGCCACCGCCCTCCGTGACGCCGTGGATGTGGGTGGAGGTCAGGCCCACCGGTGGCGGCCGCTGGTGATCCTGGCGGCGGCCGATGCCTGTGGCGCCGACCGCGGAGCGGCGCTGGAGATCGCGGTGGCGGTGGAGCTCACCCACACCGCGTCGCTGGTGCTGGACGACCTCCCCTGCATGGACGACGCGCCGCTCCGGCGCGGACGCCCCTCCACTCACCGACAGGTGGGCGAGGCCGGCGCGATCCTGCTCGCGGTGGGCCTGCTGGGCCGGGCGGTGGAGTGGCTGGGGCGCGCGCCGGCGGGGAACGCGGCCCTGGCGCAGGCCTGGGGAGAGGCGGTCGGGCTGCCGGGGATGGCGGGCGGCCAGGCGATGGACCTGGAACACCGGGCCGGCCGTTCGCTCGCTGGCGCGCCGCGGCGGCTCTACCGCCGCAAGACCACGGCGCTTGCCGCCTTTTCGGCGCTGTCGGGGGGGATCGTGGCGGAGGCGCCAGCGGCGCAGCTGGCGGCGCTGGCGCGGTACGGCGACAACCTCGGCTGGGCCTACCAGCTCCGGGATGACGCGGCGGACCTGGCGGAAGACGGCGCCGCGGCGGATGGCGTGGAGCTGGCGGGC
>CAZPER010000133.1:0-7935 GCA_964585655.1 uncultured Gemmatimonadaceae bacterium
CCCCACTGGCGGCGGCGCCGGTGGTGTCGGCGCGGCGCCTGCCCCAGCCGTCGAGCACCCGCCCATCGACCAGGCTGACCGACGCCACCGTGGCGCCGCGCTCGATCCGCCAGGTCAGCCGGATCATCCGGCCCTGCCGGATCCACTGCAGCATCCACTGCGATCCCTGCACCCGCGCGTCCACCACCCCGTAGGTCCGCTCGAGCGTGTCCTTCCATTCGCCCAGTTCCACACCGGTCAGCGCGCTCGAGATCGTCATCACCCCGGCGGCGCTGTCGATCGCGGAGAGCCAGAGCTCGAGGGCGCGGCCCGAGCCCGGGGCGAAGACCGTCGCGCGGCATTCGTGGACCGCGCGGTCCCGGCGGGAGCGATCGCAGCGCAGGCCCGCACCGCCAAGGGCCTGGACCTGCCGGGCGAGCGGGGCGAGATGACCGCCCGCCTCGAAGCCCAGGAAGGCCAGCGGGGGAAGCGGCGCCTGCGCGGGCAGGGCGGCGGAAGCGAGCGTCAGGGCGAGGGCAAGGAGGGGTGTCCGGGGCACGGCCTGAAGTATCGCGGCACGGGGCGCGAAGGTGAAGCGGGGCGAATGGCGCCGGCCCCGGGGGCGCACAGGTCTGGCCTGCGACGCTCCCGGGGCCGGGCGGAGAGAAGGGTCACCGCGAGCGGCGGCTACGCCTTGCGGACGTTGGCGGCTTGCAGGCCTTTCGGCCCCTCCACGATGTCGAACTCCACCTGGTCGCCCTCAGCCAGCGAGCGGAACCCGTCCATTGCGATGGCGGTGTGATGCACGAAGACATCCTTGCCGCCGTCCTGGGCGATGAAGCCGAAGCCCTTCGCATCGTTGAACCATTTCACGGTACCCTTCGCCATTGCTTCTACCTCGTATGTGGGAGCTCGCCGGCTCCGGATTACCCCCGACCCGAATGATCGGGGCAGTACAGAATGCACGGACCGCGCTGGCCCGGATCGTGGTGCGCGGCTATTTGGGGAGACGGCTGCGGGGTGCTGCGGCCACGGCGATAAGGTTCAGCCCGGTCTCGGAGTTGTCAAGAAGCCCCGGGAACCCGCCGCTGGCTCCCGCCGCCCGGACGCCCTAGTTTCTCCCCCACCTCCTCACACCGGACCTCCTGGATGATCGCCCTCGCCCTGTTCGCGCTGCTGCCGCAGCAGCCCGTTGCGCCGCCCCCTCCCGCGCCGCCCCGTCCCGCCGCCTCGCCGATCAGCCGGGCCACGATTCAGCCCGCCGAAGCGGCGGTGCTGGTCGGGGATACCCTGCGACTCAAGGTCGCGGCCTACGATTCCGCCGGCCGCCCGCTTTCCGGCGCCACTGCCACCTGGTTCGCCACCGGGGGGACCTTTGAGGGCGCGGTGGACAGCTCGGGACTGGTGACCGCCGGTGCGGTGGGCACCCTCACCGTCACGGCCCTCGTGCGTCCCGCCGGGGGCGGCCGGGCCACGACCGCCATCGGCCGGGTGACCATCCTGCCCCAGCCGGCGGCGCGGGTGGACGTGGGCCGGGAACCGGGGCGGCTCTACGCCGGGCAGTCCCTCGTGCTCGAGGGGACCGCCTTCGCGGCCAACGGCGACCGGCGCTCGGACGAGGTGGCGTGGACCTCCGACCGCCCCACCGTGGCCAGCGTGAGCCGGGATGGCCGGCTCACGGCGCGGGCGGCCGGCACTGCCACCATCACCGCCACCGCCGGCCGCGCCAGCCGCAGCTTCCGGGTGGCGGTCGTCCCCAATCCGGTGACCGCGGTGTCGGTGGAACCGGCGGAGGCGCGGATCCGCACCGGAGACGTGATCCGGTTCCGGTTCACCGCCCGGGCGGGAGGCCGCACCCTGTCGGATGCGCTCCCGGAGTGGACGCTGAGCCCCGGGAACGGCAGCGTGGATGACGAGGGCTACTTCGTGGCGGACCTCCCCGGCACCTACCGGGTGCTCGCGAGCTTCGCCGGGCGCACCACCGAGGCGGTCGTGACCGTCGCGCCACGGGACGCGAAGCGGCCCACCACGATCGTGGGCCGGCTGCCGATCAAGAGCGTCGCGACCGAATTCTGGCTCCACCCCGATGGCCGGCACGGCTACCTCGGCACCCTCGGGGACCGGATCTACGCCGTGAACCTGGCGGATCCGGCCAAGCCCGCAATCACCGATTCGGTGGTGGTGGATGCCCGGGTCATCAACGACCTGATGACGACCGAGGATGGGAAGTACGGCGTCCTCACCCGCGAGGGTGCCTCCAGCCGCAAGAACGGCATCGTGATCCTGTCCTTCGAGGATCCAGCCCACCCGAAGGTCATCGCCGAGTTCACCGAGACCGTTTCCGGCGGCGTGCACTCGACGTTCATCTATCGCGGCTACGTGTACCTTACCGACGACGCCACCGGCTCGATGCGGGTGATCGACATCCGCGATCCCTACCAGCCGCGCCAGGTGGCGCGGTGGGAAACGCCGCGCACGCCCGCCGGCCGGATGCTGCACGACATCGACGTCCAGGACGGCCTGGCGTACCTCTCCTACTGGAACGACGGCCTGGTGGTGCTCGACGTCGGCAACGGGATGAAGGGGGGCAGCCCGGAGCACCCGCAGCTCGTCACCCAGCTCAAGTACGACCTGCCGGCCCTGTATCGCGAGGTGGAGGCCGTGGGCGGAGCGGGCTTCATCCGGGGGACGCACACCGCCTGGCGGAGCGGGAAGTACGTCTTCCTGGGCGACGAGGTCTTCGCCGCCAAGCCCTCCGCCACCGGCTACGCCCCCGGCGGCGTGCTCGGCCTGGGACGGGCCTACGGCCGGCTGCATGTCGTCGACGTGAGCGACATCGCCAAGCCCAAGATCGTGGCCTGGTACGAGCCGAAGGACGGCGGCGCCCACAACGTCTGGGTGGCAGGCGACACCCTGTACATGGGAGACTACCAGGGGGGACTCCGGGTGCTCGACGTCTCCGGCGAACTGCGCGGCGACCTGCTGCGGCAGGGGCGCGAGATGGCCCATGTGCACACCGGCGACAAGCAGGGGGCGACACCCAACGTGGCCAACGCCTGGGGGGCGATTTACCGGAACGGGTATGTATACGTTCCCGACATGAACAGCGGACTGTGGATCATCCGGGTCGAGGGGAAGAGCGAGCTGACGCCGTAGGTGGGTTGGCGGTTGGGCGGTTGGGGGGGCGGCGAGGCGGGCGGCCATAAGGGCCGCCCTTACGGACCGCCCGTCCCGCCGAGCCGTCCCTGCCATACCCGCCGTACTTCCATGTAGATTCTCCCCCCATGACCACCCCGCAGACCCTCACCATCCGGTCCTTCAGCGACCGGGCGGAGGCCCTGTCGCACTTCATCCTGCGCGCCGGGGAGGCCCCCCGGCTGGTGGCATTCGATGACACCATCGGCTGCCCCATGGAGATCGCCCTCGCGGCGCTGGAGTGGACCGGGGCGACCGGGGTGCTGCCGGATGACGACATGATCCACGCCGCCCGGCTCACCAGCGAGACCGCTGCGGCGGTGATCGAGCGGAAGGTCGAGGGGCGGCGGCAGTACATCTATCTCGGGCCGCGGCTCGATGCGCCCCCGATGGACGTGTTCGAGGGCAAGGTGCTGTTCGACGAGCCCGGGGTGAAGGCGGTCGAGTTTTCCCAGCGGGCCCATGCGCTGGCCCATTTTCTCCGCGCGACCAGCGGATCCGGCGCCCTCCTGGCCCTGCTGGGCCGACGGGCGCCGGAAGTCCGCCACCTCCGGCGCTGGCTCAGTCCCATTCTGGGCGAGCTGGACGTCCCCCGTACACTGGTCGGCGGATGGTTCGCCGCCTCCGCCGCGGGCGGCCTGCTGGCCGCAACCGACGGGGACCCCAACTACCGATACATAGAAGTCGGACTCGAACCGTGATACGCTACGCCACAATTGCCCTCTTCGGGCTGTCTCTCGCCGCGCCCCTCACCGCGCAGACCGTCGTCAGCGAGCCGGTGCTCGACGCGGTCCAGGTCGAGCTGCGGGACGAGCTCTACCGCCTGCGTGACACCCTCACGCTGGTGGAGGGGGCGACCGCGCGCATTGCCCGGGACCTCAAGACCAGCAGCGACCAGGTGCTGCGCTCCCGGGCCCGGAGCGTCTCGGACCGGTGTCAGGCAGCGGCGGCGACCGTGGGCCCGGCCCGGACCCTGGTGACCGAGCGGGCGCGCCCAGAGCCGGACCCCCGGAAGTCGCGGGTCCAGCTGACCACGGCGCTGGATACGCTCGAGCTCAAGCTCAAGCAGTGCACCACCGAATTTTCCGGGCTGGCCACGCCGGCGCGGAGCCAGGAGCTGCGCGACTACGGCGTGGGCCGCGGGACGCGCGTGCGGGAGGCGGTGCGTGCCTTTGACGTGGCGCTGGGGCTCTATTTCGCGAATGCCCTCGGAATCCGATACATGCCCAAGGCCGGGCGGGGTACGGGCCTGGTTCCCTGAGGTTGTGGAGAAGATGCGCCGTGTGGATACACAATTCCACACGGTGTGGAGACCCGCTGGATGCCCCAGTCCCACCACGCTTTACCTGTCCACACCAGAGCCACATGAAGTGACGTAACCCGAATAAAGACAGGCGCTTGCGCGGTTTTTCCACGCCGGTATCTTGAGGCAACCGTCAGCGCGAGATGTGGCAGAACCCCCGGTTCTGTTGGCAGCCGCTGGCGAGTCCGGGCGGGAATTCAGGGGAGACCACCGAGGTCGGCAAGGGCACCGGTGGTTCGGGATCCTGGTGATCGCACTGGCCCGGACAGGTGAGACCAGTCGCGTGTCTCATCCGCCCCGATCTGGCGCCTCGGGGTGCAGTGTGCAGGGTCGGTCCGCGACCCGATCCGATGCGCAGCGCTCGCGTTGACGAACCCGGCCGGATGGCCATCCAGCCTGGGGATCGACGATCAGGGCCCGTTACATCTCACCACCGGTGATTCAGCCGGAGGCGATGGACGGAGGAGAACGGCGGCCTTCGGGCTCCGCCCCTGGTCTGGTTGGCGTGGGAAGCGGCCGCCGAGCCCCCGAGCCCGGTGGCCGCTTCATTTGTTGGCGTCCTACTTGACGGCTGCGCCCGCTGGACGATAAGGTTTCTTCATGCTCATTCTGTCCGGGGCTCTGCTGCTCCAGGCGCAACTGCCCGCCACGGCATCCGGGAGCGGTTCACTCCTGATGCTGAACGGGGAGTGCCTTCCGGGGTTCTGCGCCGTGGTGCAGTCATCGGGTCCACCACCGGGGCCGATGTTCCTCGCCCTCGGGCTCGTGGCGTACGGGCTGGGCGGATTGTGGCGGCATCGGAAGGCGGCAGGACAAACGGGCGACCAGTAGGTCGCCCGTTTGCGTTGCAGGAGGTGTCAGGGGATCGGGACAGCGATCTGTCATGGCGCGCCATTCCCCTCCGCCGGACCGGGAGGCTCGGGGCGCTGACCCCAGTCGGCGCTCACCCGCCAGGCGCGACGCTTGTCGAGCTGCCAGATGGTCCGGCTGCTCACCGGGTGGCCATCGCTGAAATGCTCGGGCTCCCGCAGCGCGGTGTCCATGCTGGCGGTCTTGGCGCTGGCGTTGTCGGCGTAGTGGATGATCTCCGCCTCGAGGGTCATGGGCGGCACCGGGGCGCCGAACTCCTGCCGGCCGTGGTGCGACAGCAGCAGATGCTGCAGCAGGAGCAGCTCCTCCTCGGTGCAGGGCATCGGCGATTCGGCGCGGACGCGGCGGTCCAGCAACAGCGAGCCGAGCACGACGTGGCCGATGACGGAGCCGGGCACGGTGGTTTCGAAGGCGCCGTCCCAGCGGTAGCTGTCCAGCTTGCCGATGTCATGCAGCAGCACGCCGGCGAGGACCAGGTCGCTGTCCGCGTGCGGGTAGAGCCGGGCGATGCCAAGCCCGATGTGGGCCACCTCCACGGTATGCTTGAGCAGCCCGCCGAGCTCGGCATGGTGGCCGCCGGGGCTGGCGGGGCACTGCTCGAAACGTTCCCGGAAGTCGGGATCGTCGAAGAACAGTCCCAGGGTACGGGCCAGGCGGGGCCCACGAATGCGGGCCCGCCAGTCATCCAGCCGCTTCCACCAGCGGCCGGTGTCGCCGATCGAGGGCATGAGGGCGCGCCAGTCCACCTGCTCGCGGGGGAGCACGCGGATGGAGTCCACCGCGAGTTGGCGCCGGTCCCGCCAGGTGGCGATGGTGCCGATCACCTGGACCACGTTGCCCCGGCTCACCCCCGCGATCTTGGGGGTGTCCGCAGGCCAGAAGGGGGCGCTCTGGATCCGGCCGGAGGCGTTCCCGAGGACCAGGATGGTGTGCGGGTAGTCACCGCCGCGGCTTTCCACGTCGTGCACGATGAGCGGGTCCTGCAGCCGGGCCCCGATGGGGAGGGCGGTGAGATCGGGCTGGGTCATGACGGGCCTCCGTTGGGGCCAAACATATGGGAGCCGGGGAACGGTGTCAGCCCGAGGCGGGCCGGCGTCCCCCAGCTTCGAGCACCATAGGCGCCCCGTGGCCGCGGGCCCGCCGGAGCGGTTCGTTGTTCGTGCACTCGCTGGCGCGGAGAACCACCATGAAAGCATCGCATATTCTCGTGCTGGACCTCAATTCGGAGCGGCGTGACGGGCTGGTGCAGGCGCTGAAGGGCGCGGGACACCTGCCGGTCGTGGTGGGGAGCGCGGCGGAGGCGGCGCGGGCGCTCGGCGTGCCGGGACTGGATGCGGCGCTGGTGGAACTGACGGCGCCCGGCCTGGACCACGGGCATCTGCGGGAAGCGCTGGCCCCCGGCGAGCCGGTGGAGCCCGAACCGCTGGATGAGGTCGAACGGCGGCACATTGCCCGGACGCTCGCGTTCACGCGCGGAAACAAGCGCCGCGCCGCCCACCTGCTCGGGATCGCGCGCTCCACCCTGCTCGCCAAGGTGCGCAAGTACGGCCTCGACGGCGGGGCGGAGAGCGTTGAAGCGGCGGGAGACGAGTAGCGCAGCCTGCCACGGGGCGGCGACCCTCCGCCCCGGCCCCGAACCCGGACGTCCCGCCCGCTCCGGCCCCACCGGCATTCCCCGCTCGCGCCGTCACCTCACTGGACTCGCACCCGGCCATAGCGTGAGACAATCACCTGCCGCACCGCGTTCCCCCGGCGCAGGGTGTAGGTCGCGTTGCTCACGCCGAGGGCCACGCCGCTCGGCGCGAAGCTGACCGTGCGCGGCAGGCCCACCGCCTGCACCTGGAGGGCCGCGGGGCCGTCCGCATCCCAGCGCGGAGTGGTGTCGGCGGGGGACTCGATGGCCCGCAGGATCAGCCGGGCGATGGTGAGGTCCAGCACGGTGACCCGCTGCTCCGCCACCGCCACGAACCGGGCCCGGTGGTGGGCGCCGACCAGGGCGCGCGCCGCGGCCTCCACCTGGAGTCGGTCATGGAGGGCGGAGATGCCGGGGAGGGCCAGGGCCGCGAGCGTCCCCGTGATGGCGAGGACCAGGAGCAGTTCGAGGAGGGTGACGCCGCGTCGCATGGTCCCGACGCTACCGCGGTCCCGTGGCGGGACCGGCACCGGTGGAACGCGCGCGGGCGCCGGAATACGCGGTGATGCGCGGCCTTGCTCTGGCCGTTCGGGCGGCGCATACTAGCGGCTCCTCACCCGCCGCCGACCAGGACTCCCGTGACCCTTGCCGTCCCCACCAGCGACGCCCTGAGCAACCTCCGCCAGTATGCGGCGCTGGCGCCGTGGAGCCTGCGCGACCTCTCCGCCCTGGCCGGGGCGATCCTGGAGGCCTCCGCGATCTATCCGATCAACGCCGCCGCCAGCGCCCACCCGAGCGAGCGCACCATCCGGTTCTACGTCGCCCGCACATTGGTGAGCCCGCCGGAGGGCCGCGGCACCGCGGCCATCTACGGGTATCGGCACCTGCTCCAGGTGCTCGCGGTCAAGCTGCAGCAGATGGAAGGGGCGACGCTCGACCAGCTGGTGAAGGACCT
>CAZPER010000134.1:0-7766 GCA_964585655.1 uncultured Gemmatimonadaceae bacterium
CTCCCCCCGCCTCGGAGCCGGTGCGGCCCGCGGCCAGCGCCGCGCCGCCCGGTACCACCGAGAGCCCCTTCCGGGCGACGCCCCCGAAGCCGCCGCCACGCGTACCCGCGCCGCCCCCGGCTCCCAAGAAGGAAGAGCAGCCGGGTCGGACCCTCCGGGTCCCTTCGGGCAAGCCCTCGGAGGGGACGGGGGGCCGGGACAGTGGCAAGCTGGACGAACTGGCGTTTCTCAAGTCGGTCACCGGCAACGAGCCCCCGGCGGCGCCACCGGCCGCGGCCCCGAGCGGCCGGGGTCGCGCCAGCGGTGGCTTCACCCGGGCGCCGGAGCCGCCCGCCGCGGAGCCGCCCCCGGAGCCCAAGGCTCCGGCGGTGGACCCGGCGAAGGACCGGGGGTCGGCCCAGAAGACGCTCAAGTGTGCGGAGTGCGGGACGCTCAACCGGCCTACGGAGTGGTACTGCGAGCGCTGCGGGGCGGAGCTGGCGGCGCTCTAGGCGGTTTGGCGGTTGGTGGAATGTCGAGGGGGCGGGGATCCGTCTGGATCCCCGCCCCCTCTCTCTCACTGACCGCCTGGCCGCCCTACTTCTTCTTGGCCGCCGCGAGCTTCGCCAGCCGGCTCTTGGTCCGGTTGGCGGCGTTCCGATGTACCAGGTTCTTCCGGCCCGCCCGGTCCAGCAGCTTGGCCGCCTCGACGAAGGCCGTCTGGGCTTCGGCGGCGGAGCCGGCGGCCCGGACCTTCTTGAGCGCGGTGCGAAGCTGGCTGCGGCGGGTGCGGTTGCGCTCCTGCGCGGAGCGGGACTTCCGCATCGCCTTCTTGGCGGACTTGATACGTGGCACGGACAACCCCTGGTTCGGTGCGATGAGCCGACCTGACCGGGCCGGCGGGAAGCCGACAACCTAGGCGGGGGAGGGCGCAAGGTCAAGCGGGGGGCGGGTTTTCCGCGCTTGGACGCAGGGTTAGATTGGGCCACCCGATGCCTGACTTCAGAGAATTCGTCCTCGTTGCCCCGGTGCTGCTGTTCTCGTTCGTGGCTCATGAGTATGCCCACGCCCGCACCGCGCTCTGGCAGGGAGACGACACCGCGTACCTGCTCGGCCGGGTGACCCTCAACCCGCTGCCGCACATTGACCCCTGGATGACCATCCTGTTCCCCGCGATCCTCTGGATGCTCTCCAGCGCGGCCGGGATGCCGTTCACCTTTGGCGGGGCCAAGCCGGTGCCGGTGGTGCCCCGCAAGTACCGGAAGTACGTCCAGGGAGACCTCATCGTCTCCTCCGCCGGGGTCATTACCAACCTGCTGCTGGCGCTGGTCTGTTCCACGATCTTCGTGGCGCTGTCCCTGCTGGCGGGCGTGGCTCCGGGTCTGGCCGACGGGCTGGCTATCCTGCAGCGAATGATGATGTGGGGAATCTGGCTCAACCTGGTGCTCTGTTTCTTCAACTTGATGCCGATCCCGCCGCTGGACGGTTCGCACCTCCTGTATCACGCGCTGCCTCCCGCGTGGGGCGCGCGCTACCGCGCCATCGGCCAGTTCGGATACCTTCCCCTCATGGTGGTCCTGCTGCTCTTCCGTCCCGTGACCCAGTTCTTCCTGGCGCCGGCCTTCTGGGGGATGACGGTGCTCTTCCGCCTGCTTCAGGGGTACGGCATCGGGACCACCTGGAACAGCTTCCAGGGATGACCAGTCCGCAGCCCCCCACCACGGCGCTGGGCGCCGAGCCGGCCTTCGTGGTCCAGCTCGATGCATTCAATGGCCCGCTCGACCTGCTGCTGCACCTGCTCCGCGAGGAGCAGATCGACATTGCGGACATCCCGATCGCCCGGATCGCCGACCAGTTTCTCCAGGCGATCCAGCACCTGGGGTTGAACCAGGCAGCGGACTACCTCGAGATGGCCGGCCGGCTGCTGCGCCTCAAGGCGCAGATGCTGCTTCCGCGGCGCGACGGCGAGGAGGGCTGGGAGGATCCTCGGCACGAACTGGTGCGCCGCCTGCTCGAGTACCAGCTCATCAAGGAAGTGGCTGGGTGGCTGGAGCGGGCCGCCGACCGCAGGGCCGACCAGCAGCCCCGCGGCTACCTCCCGCCGCCGCCAGAGCTGCCGCCGCCGCCGCTCACCCTCGACCTGATCGAGCTGCTCAAGGCGGTGGAGCAGGTCGTGAGCCAGATCCCGAGTCCGGTGCTGCACCGCGTGGTGGCCCGTCCCCTGGATACCGAGGGCGCGACCCGGCGGCTGGAAGCGCTGCTGGAGGAGCGGGAGGAGTTCACCTGGCTCGAGGCGCTGGGCCCCCGGCCGACGATCGTGGACCTGCTCTCCACGCTCCTCGCCCTGCTCGAACTCGCCAAGCGTGGGCGCGTGCTGATCGCCCAGCCGGAAGCGTTCGTTTCGTTTACCATTCGCCGGCGGATTCCGGAACCGGAGCTGGTGCCGGTCCCCGAGGAGCCGCCGGCGGTCACCCCGGAGCCGGCGGACCCGGTGGCGACGGCCCCCGTGGCCGAGCTGCCTGCCCCCGGACCCGCGGAGGACCCCGCATGAAGCCCCTGGCCCAGCTGATCGAGGCGGCGCTGTTCGCCGCCAATCGGCCCATCACCGTCGAGGAGCTGCAGACCCTCGAGCCCGACGCCTCACTCGCCGACGTGCGCACCGCGCTCGAGGAGCTGCGGGAGCACTACGACTTCGACGGCCATGCCGTCGAGGTGCTGGAACTGGCGGGAGGCTACCAGATCCTCACCCGGCGGGCCTTCGCGGAGGCCATCGAGCGGGCCCAGTTCGCGGTCCGGACGCCGCGGCTCACCGCCGCCGCCATGGAGACCCTCTCGGTCATCGCGTACCGGCAGCCGGTGGGCCGGGCGGAGATCGAGGAGATCCGGGGCGTGTCCGCGGGTGGCGTGCTGCGCAGCCTCCAGGAGCGGGGCCTGATCGAGGTCGTGGGCCGGAGCGAGGCGATGGGGCGGCCGCTGCTCTACGGCACCACGCCCCTCTTCCTCGAACTGCTCGGCCTCCGGGACCTCGGGGATCTGCCCCGGACGGACGAGTTCACCGTCGCGCTCCAACCCCACAAGCCGGAAACCGGCGATTCCAACGAGGCCGCCGCCTCGGTCGCGGCGGAATCATGAGCGAGATGCGGCTGCAACGCGCTCTTGCGCGTGCCGGGATCGCGAGCCGACGGGCCGCGGAAGAACTCATCGAGGCCGGCCGGGTCCGGGTGGACGGCAAGGTGGCTACCCTGGGCATGAAGGTGGATCCAGATATCCAGAAGGTCACCGTCGGAGGGAAGGCAATCCCCCGGCTGGAGCAGCGCTGGCTGGCGTTCCACAAGCCGATGGGGGTGGTCACCACCGCGGACGACGAGGAGGGCCGCAAGACGGTCTTCGACTTCGTGCGCGATGTCCGCGGCCTGACCTACGTCGGGCGGCT
Source organism: uncultured Gemmatimonadaceae bacterium (assembly GCA_964585655.1). Lineage (GTDB taxonomy): Bacteria > Gemmatimonadota > Gemmatimonadetes > Gemmatimonadales > GWC2-71-9 > JADJOM01. Next base: position 3,413 of record CAZPER010000134.1, read on the forward strand.
GGACGTGAACACCACCGGGCTCCTGCTCCTCACGACCGATGGGGAGGCGGTCCACCGGCTCACCCACCCGAGCTACCGCATCCCGCGCAGCTATACCGCGCTGGTGCACGGGCTCGACGCCGCCGCCATCGAGAAGGCAGTGCAGGGCCGGGTGCTGGTGGACGGCAAGGCGGTGGTGCCCACCGCGGTGCGGGTGCGCCCCGGGCGGGACGGCCGCTCCATCCTCGACGTGACACTGAACGAGGGGCGCAATCGTATCGTGCGGCGCTGGTGTGAGGCGATGGGCATCAAGGTGGAACGCCTCTCCCGGCTCTCGTTCGGCCCGATCCGCCTCGGGGACCTCCCGGTGGGGCAGGTCCGGCCGCTGACCCCGGCCGAGGAAGCCAAGCTCTACGCCGTGATCGATCTCGGTCCGGACGCCAAACCCAAGGCCAAGTCAGGCGCCAGGCCCAGGCCGAAGGCCCGGCCGGCCCCGAAGCCCGCACCGCGGGCCGAGTCCGGATCGGCGCCGCGGCGTGAGCGCGGTCACACACCGCGCCGACGGGGCTGACATCGCTCCGGGCGGCGACTATCATCGGACATCCTCCAACCTGCGCCCCGACATGACCGCACGCCCATCCATCTCTACCCGCACCGTTGACGCGGGCCCCGTCCAGCAGGCGATGGTCGAAGTCGGCCGCCGCATCGTGGGGCAGGAGATGATGGTGGAGCGGCTGCTGGTCGGGCTCCTCACCGGCGGGCACATCCTCATCGAGGGCGTTCCGGGGCTCGCCAAGACGCTGGCGGTCAAGACCCTCGCCGAGGTGGTCGAGGCCTCCTTCTCCCGGATCCAGTTCACGCCCGACCTGCTCCCCGCCGACCTCATCGGCACGATGATCTTCGACCCCAAGAGCCAGGAGTTCCGGGTCAAGAAGGGGCCGATCTTTGCCCAGATCATCCTCGCCGACGAGATCAACCGCGCCCCCGCCAAGGTGCAGGCGGCGCTGCTCGAGGCGATGCAGGAGCGCCAGGTCACGATCGGCGGCACCAGCTTCCAGCTGGAGGAGCCGTTCCTGGTCCTCGCCACCCAGAACCCGATCGAAAACGAGGGCACCTACCCGCTTCCCGAGGCCCAGCTCGACCGCTTCATGCTCAAGGTGCGGGTCGGGTACCCGACGCGGGACCAGGAAAAGGAAGTGCTGCTGCGGCGGAGCGGACTGGAGGAAGCCCCGGTGCGGCAGCTCCTGCATCCGACCACCATCCTGGCGCTGCGGGAGACCATCGCCGCGACGTTCATGGATCAGAAGGTCGTGGACTACATCGTGGACCTGGTGCGGGCCACCCGGGATCCGTCGGTCGTCGGGCTCGCGAACCTGAAGCCCCTGGTCGCCTTCGGCGCCTCGCCCCGTGCGTCCATCGCGCTGGCGCAGGCAGCGCGGGCCAGCGCCTACCTGCGCGGCCGCGGCTACGTCATCCCGGAAGACGTGCGGGCGCTTGCGCTGGACGTGCTGCGCCACCGGGTCCTCCTCACCTTCGAGGCCGAGGCGGAAGAGATCGACACCGACCAGGTGATCACTCGCATCCTCGACGCCGTCCCGGTGCCGTAGGGGCGCCCATGCCCCCGATTTCCCCCGAGATCCTCAAGCAGGTCAAGGCCATCGAGCTGCGCTCGCGGGGGATCGTCTCGTCCCTCTTCGCGGGTGAGTACCGCTCGGTGTTCCGGGGACAGGGCATGGAGTTCGCCGAAGTGCGGCAGTACGAGCACGGCGACGACTTCCGTGCCATCGACTGGAACGTCTCCGCCCGCCTGGGCCATCCCTTCGTCAAGACCTTCATCGAAGAGCGGGAGATCACCCTGCTCCTGGTGGTGGACCAGTCCGGCTCCACCCGTTTCGGCACGCCACGCAGCAAGGCGGCGATCGCGGTGGAGGTGGCGTCGATCCTCGCCCTGGCGGCCGCCACCACCAATGACCGGGTCGGGGCGCTGCTCTTCGCGGAGAAGGTGGAACGGGTGATTCCCCCCGGCAAAGGCCGGCGCCACGCCCTGCGCGTCATCCGCGATCTCGTGGCCTTCGCGCCGGGAGGGCGGCGGACCGACCTCGCCGGCGCGCTGCGCTACGCCACCGGCCTGCTCAAGCACCGGAGCATCGTGGTGGTGCTCTCCGACTTCCTGGCCCGCGGCTGGGAACAGCCCCTCCGCCAGCTGGCGGTGCGGCACGATGTCGTGGCCGTCGCCGTCGAGGATCCCCGGGAGACCGACCTTCCCGACGCGGGGTGGATCGAACTGGAAGATGCCGAGACCGGCGCCCGCCTCGTGGTGGACACCGGGGAGCGCCAGGTGCGGGGACGGTTCCGGGCCCTGGCCGAGAAGCGGCGGGAGGAGCGCAACCGCGCCTTCGCCGCCGCAGGGGTGGACCAGGTGCAGATCACCACCCACACCGACTACGCGCAGGCGCTGCGCCGCGCCTTTGCCCAGCGCGCCCGACGCCTCGGCCGATGATACCGGCCCTGCTCCTCGCGCTGCTGCAGGCGCCGACTCCCACCGTGGGCGACACGATCTGGATCGAGCGCCGGCTGCCGCTCCCGGGCGGCGCCGAGGTGCGGCCCGCGCCGTGGCCGCTCGAGGGCAACCTGGGGCTCCTGGGACGCCCGGTCGTGCGGCGCGATGGTGGCGACGTCATCGTGGCCTACCCCGTGGTGGCCTGGTCCGCCGGCACGCATCAGCTCACCGTCCCCGGGCCGATCCTGATCCGCGCCGACGGCCGGTCCGACACCCTGCCCGCCGAAGCGCGTACCATCGAGGTGGCGAGCGTGCTCCCCGCGGGTGCGGAACCGGAACGGATCGCTCCCCAGCCCGAGGCGGGCATCGTCGCGGAGCGGATCACGTCGCCCCTGCCGATCCTGTTCACCCTGCTGCTCGCCGGGGCGCTGTTCGCGCCGATCGCGTGGGGGTGGCTCCGCCGGGGCCCGCCGATGAACGCCGCGCGACCGGAGTTCCCGCCGGTGGAGCTGCCGCTCGATGCGTGGAGTGAGGCGGGAGAGCACCGCGCGGTGGCGGTGGTCGCCGCCCGGGCGCTGCGCCGCACGATCACCGGCCTCCTGCCCGGCACCGCCCCCGGGCTGGTCACCTCCCGTCTGGTGCGGGTGCTGACCGAGCAGCGGCCGCAGTGGCCCGCGGAGGAGATCGGGACGGTGCTCCGGGCCCTCGAGGCGGCGGAGTTTGCCGAGCACCCGGCCGCCGAAGTCGTGGCCCTCGCGGAGCGTGCCACCCGGTTGCGGCAGCAGCTTGAGGGGGCGGCATGACCTTCGCCAGGCCCTGGCTGCTCCTGCTGCTGCTCCTGCCGGTCGCCTGGTGGTGGTGGCGGCGCAACCGGAAGAGCGCCGGCACCGGCTTCAGTGACCTTCGCCTGCTGCAGCTGGTCCGGGAGCGGGCCTGGCTGGCGCGGATTCCGACCTGGTGCCGGCTGCTGGCCTTCGCCGCCTGGATCCTCGCGGCCTCGGGGCCACGGGTGGGCGGGTCGCAGGTGGAGATGAAGAAGGAAGGGATCGCGATCGTGATCGCGATCGACATCTCCAGCAGCATGCTGGCGGAGGACTTTGCCCCCAGTAACCGGATGGAGGTGGCCAAGCAGCAGGCCATCGCCTTCATCAAGGGCCGGAGCGCCGACCGGATCGGGGTCGTGGCGTTTGCCGGCGAGGCCCTCACCCAGGTGCCCATCACGGTGGACTACCCGGTGCTGGAGGAGGCGGTCAGCCAGCTCAAGATCGGGATGCTGGAGGATGGCACCGCCATCGGCACCGGGCTCGCGACCGCGGTGAGCCGCCTGCGTGAGGCGCCCGGCAAGTCGAAGGTGGTGCTGCTCATCACCGACGGGGTGAACAATCGCGGCACCGTGGATCCCCGCACCGCCGCCGCCGCCGCCGCAACGCTTGGTATCAAGGTCTATCCGATCGGGGTCGGCACCGAGGGGGAGGCGCCGATCCCCACGGGACGCGGGCTCTCGGGGTTCCGCTACGAGATGCTGCCGGTGCAGATCGACGAACCGCTGATGCGGGAGATCGCCGCCGCCACCGGCGGACGCTACTTCCGCGCCAAGGACACCGAATCCCTCACCCGGATCTTCCAGCAGATCGACGCGCTGGAGAAGACCCCGATCCAGGTGACGCGCTACGTGCGCTACGACGAGATCGCGAAGCCGCTGGTGTTGATCGGGCTGGTGGCCCTGGCGCTGGAGCTGCTGCTGAGCGCCACGCTGGTGGTGCGGACCCCATGACCTTCGACTCGCCCCTGCTGCTGCTCCTGGCGCCGGTGCTGGGGCTCGCCGTCGGTGCCGTGGCGCTGGTCGCGCGCCGCCGGCGCGTCGCCCGGTCCGGC
>CAZPER010000135.1:0-7630 GCA_964585655.1 uncultured Gemmatimonadaceae bacterium
CAGCGCCTGCCCGCGGCCGCGCTCCGCCGCCGCCAGCGCGCCGTAGGCGGCCCGCCCGGCGCCGATGGTGGGGCCGTACTGGAGCCACGCCAGCTCCCATTCGCCCGCGGGGAGGTTGCCAAGGTCCTGGACCCCCAGGCGGTATTCGTCGCCACCGGCCCGGGCGCGCACCTGTGCGCGGAGCGCCGCGGCGGTGTCAAGCGCGGCCAGCGCGCCGGGAAGGTCGGGCCTGGGCAGCCGCCGCAGGATATAGGCGAGGTTGCCGAGGGCGCTGGCCCCCGTCTCGATCGCGCCCCGGCTCCGCTGGATGGCGGCCGCCTCGCGGAGCGCCGCGAGCCCCGCCGCGTAATCCCCCCGCCCGGCCTCCAGCCGGCCCACCGCGGCCAGGCTCCGCACCCGGTCGGTGGTGCGGCCGGTCGCCACGGCCAGCGCCAGGGCGCGGCGGTGCCAGGCCAGGGCAGAGTCGGGCTCGCCGATCCGGTCGAAGAGAGTGGCGATATCGCTGAGCGTCGAAGGACTCGTCCACTCCCTCCCCCCGCGGCGATAGCTCTCGAGGGCCGCGCGAAAGGCCGTGTCGGCGCCGGCGGCGTCTCCCGCCTCCCGCCGGAGGAGGCCGATCCGGTCGAGCGCCTCGGACTCGGCGAGCGCATCGCCGGTGGGATCGGAGGTGGTGTTGGCTCGGCGCCATTGGGCGGCGGCTCGCCGGAGCTGCTGGTAGGCGAGCGCCGAATCGCGGCTGCCGAGCCCCTCGAAGTCGTAGGCGAGCTCCCGGAGGGCGAACAGCTCCCCGGCGGTGCCCTCCGGAGCCATGCCCCGCTGAGTCCGGTGGTAGACGAGGGCGGAATCGAACTGGCCCATCTGCCGGAACACCGCGCCGAGATGCCCCGTGGCCCGCGCCGCCTCGGCGCGGTGGAGGTCACCCGCCCGGACCCAGTGCCGGACCGAGGCGCGGTGGTGCACCAGAGCGGAGTCGTAGCGGCCGGTGAGGGCAAAGCCGGTACCCCGGGTCCCGTGGAGGGTGGCGAGGAGCCGGGGTTCGAGGTCGGGCGGCGCGAGGCGGAGCCCGGAGTCGCTGGCGGCGATCGCGGCCTCGAACTCCGCCTGCTCGAAGTAGATGCTCCCGAGGGTGGTCCAGAGGAGGGCCTCCTCGCTCGGGACGCCCAGGCGCCGCCACTCCGCCTGGAGCCACCGGGCCTGGGCGAGCGCGGAGTCCAGCCGTCCCAGCTCGCGATACAGCAGCACGACCCGAAGCAAGGCGATGTTGCGGAGGCCCTGGGAGCCCATCGCCTCGAAGCCGCGCGCCGCCTCGTGAAAGGCGGCGAGGGCCGAATCGGGCTGGCCGGCGGAGAGCAGGCGGCTGGCACGATCCAGCAGGCGCAGCGGTGGGCTCGGGACGGTGGCCACCCCGGAACCGGACGAGAGGCGGTACTGCGCCGTCATCGAGTCGAGCCGGCCCTGCCGTTCCCAGAGAGTCCCCTGCACCGAGTGGAGCACCCCGAGCGGGCGGCGATTGCCGCCGGCGGGATGGACCAGGATCGCGGCGCGATAGGCCACGATCGCCTCGCCAAGGCGGCGACGACTGTGCTCGAGCATGCCGAGCCACGCGTAGGCGGTGGAACGGGCGGCGCTGTCGGGCTCGGCGCGGGCGCGCGCGGCAAGGACGGCCATCGCGCTGTCGGGGTCGCCGGTGCCCGCGGCGCGCAGGGCGAGTTCACCGCGCCGGGCCCAGATGAGGCTGTCCGCGACCGAGGACTCGACGTACAGGTCCGCCAGGAGGCGCAGGGCCCGCGCCTCGGTGGCGCTGTCGCCGACGGCAGGGCCCGGTTCGAGGGAGCGCTCAAGGTAGGGGATGGCGCTATCCGGCTGGCGAGTCAGGGCCAGGAGCTCGCCCAGGTCGCGCTCGGCGCGGCGGATGCCGCTGCTGCGGCCTAGCGCGGCATAGAGCGCGAGCGACGCCTGAGCGTGGGTGATGGCGGTGTCGCGGGCGCCCCGGCGGCGGGCGAGCAGGCTGAGCCAGCGGTGCGTCCCCGCCTGATTCAGGCTGTCACCGGCTCGGCGGGTGAGGGCGAGCGCGTCGGTGAAGGCCGCGAGCGCCGAGTCCCCGCGGCCGGCGTCGAAGTGCACGCTGCCCTGCCGGCCCCGGGCCCCGCCTTCCCATGCCGGCGAGCCCATCCGGCGGTAGTACAACGCCGCCACCCGGTAGTGATCCAGGGCGGAATCCTGCTGTTGCAGGGCCCGGTGCAGCTCCCCCAGCGCAAAGTGAATCCGGGCCCGCGGCGGGGTGCTGCTGATCGAGTCGTAGTGCGCCAGCGCCTCCCCGCAGGCGGCGAGGGCAGTCGCCGGCGGGGCGCTGTCGGCCAGGGCCACGCAGCGTTCGCGCGGCGTGGGCGCCTGAGCCTGGAGGGTGGCCGGGAGCACCATCACGGTGGCAAGGAGGCGGAGGCGCATCGGGAGAAGGTACCTGGGGGACGGGACAGCGGGGAACGGTCTCGCGGATCGCTCGCCCGCGAGCTTCCTGTGGGTGCCGGAAGCCGCGCAGGGGGTCGCTGACGCTGCTCGCAGGAGCGGGTGGCCGCACAGGATCGGGGAGACCGCCGAGCGGCGCACCCGCTCCTGCTCCGCCGCGCCAGCGCCTTCCTGCGCGGCACATACTGTCCGCCTGTCCGCCTGTCCGACCGTCCGACCGCCCTACCGCCCTACCGCCCTACCGCCCTACCGCCCTACCGCCCTACCGCTCCCCCAGCTCCGTCACCGCCTTGCCGACATACAGCGGGATCCCCGCCGGGAGGAGCGCGGTCTTCGGGAGGGGGATCGGGCCGAGCAGCTGGCCGGCGGTGAGTGGGGGGCTTCCCGGATGGAGGATGGCCAGGAAGGCGTCCAGGTCCGCCTGGTTGGCGGCGAGCTTGTCTGGAGAAGTCAGGCTGCTCCGGAATTCGTGGATGGTGAATACGGCGGCGGCGGAGGTGTCGGTGACGGCCTGGAGCGCCGCGCCCACTGTGCCGGTGATGAGCTGGTAGCGGAGCTCCCGCCAGGGTGCCGCTTCCGGATTGCATTCCTTCCCAAAGAGGATGGTGAGCAGCGCCCGCGCCCGCTCGGGGGCGCCGGTGTTGGGCTGCCGCTTCCGGGCCACGGTGAGCTGCTTTCCCAGGCGCTCGCCAAAGGGTTCGTCGGCCTTGGCCTCGATGCAGATCGTGGTCCTGCCGAGCGGCCCTTCGCCCCGGAGCCAGAGATCGTGGTTGCGGCCCTCGCCCCGTTCGGGGAGCGGTGTGACGTGCTCCGGCCGGCCGTTCTTGAGGACGATGCCGCGGGTGGCGTCGTGGGAGTCGAGCAGGGCCCGGAGTTCCGCGGGGCAGGCGGGCGGTCCATCCCGGAGCCAGGCGCGGGCGAGTTCCATCGCGCTGCGGCCGGGCTTCCAGTGGTGCTTGCTCCTGGGGCGGGTCCAGCCCTCCAGCGCGGTGATGAGCTTGTCAGAGGGGTCTTTCAGGGGGGTGTGGGTCATCGGCCCTCTGGGCGGCTGCGGCGGCGGGAGAGTTCGAGCAGAGGGATTTAGCCGGTGGCGGGGAATAGGCAAGTGCCGCGTTTGGTTCGGCACTGCCGGGTGCTCGCGTCGGAGGACAGCCTGGCGGCGAGGGGCGCCGCCGACGAGCCGGCCGGGATTCCGCGCGCTGCAGTTCGCTCTCCGGGCGAGGGCGCAATCCTCCCGACCGCTCACTGACGCGCGCTCCACCCCAGCCGGCTCGGCGTGCGCCAGGTGGTCGGCGCTGACGCTGCTCGCAGGAGCGGGTGGCCGCACAGGATCGGGAAGACCGCCGAGCGGCGCACCCGCTCCTGCTCCGCTGCGCCAGCGCCGACCTGCGCGGCACATACTGTCCGACCGTCCGACCGTCCGACCGCCCTACCGCCCTACCTCCCCCGCGCCACCCACCCCTCGTACACCCGCCGCAGGAAGTCGTAGAGCACGGTCTCGTGCGCGTTGGGTGCGCCGCGGAGGAGGCGGTTGAGCGACATGTGGATGACGCTACCGGCCAGTTCTCCGAGCGTTACGGTGAGGGCGCCGTTCCGCGCGAGCTCGGTGAGCGCCGCCACCGGCTCGGCGATGCGGGCCGAGCGTTGCTCCAGCACCTCGAGCCCGGGCGCGAGAGGGCCGGCGGCCGCGCGCGCCGGGTCAAGGAGCGCCTCGATGGCCGCACGCTGCTCCCGGAATCGCTGGGTGAGCCGGTGGCGGAGCGCCGCCTCCGGCGCCGGCACCGAGCCGTAGCCGGCGCTCACGCCGAGCTGGCGGATCCGCTCCGGCAGCGAGAGCCCGAAGTCGGCGAACAGCCGGTCCACCCCCGCGAGCCCCAGGCGCCAGCGCTCGTCGAGCCCCGCGTCCCCCCGGTCGAACATCCCCAGCAGCTCCACCACCGCCTCGCTGTCGGCCTGGAAGATCCGCTCGGCGTGGCCGATGGCCTCGGGCCCCCCGTAGCGCTCCATCTCGCTCTCGTAAGTGTCGAGCTGCACCCGCCAGATGGCGCCGGCCGCGAGTCGCGCCGCCATCGCCTTTTCGATGGCCGGCCAGACCTTCCGCCAAAGCGCCGCCGGCTCGCCGTGCAGCCGCCACCGGAGGTGAGGCTCGGGGTCGGCGTAGCGGATGAAGAACCAGCGGTCCACCACGCCCTTCGCCGCCCACCGCCGGCTGAGCGGCCCCACCACCTCCTCCAGGATCGCGTCCGACTCCGCCGGCCCGGCGTAGAGCTTGAGGTAGAGCCACTCCGACCCCGGCGGAAAGGCGCGCGGGGCACGCTCCACTGCGAGCGCGGTCCGAGTGGCAGCGGGCGGCGGCACCGTCTCCTGTTTCGGCGCCTCGACGAGCAGCGGCACCACCAGCTCGTGGCGATAGCTCCCCTCCGGCCCGCACGCCAGCAGGCGCTCCGGCCCCGGCCAGCGTTCCTCGAGGATGGCGTCGTCCTGGCCGGTGAGTTCGTGGAGCAGCACGTCCACCGAGAGGGGATTGTCGAGGTCCAGCGGCAGGCGGTGGTCGGCCTCGACCAGCGAGATCCAGCGTGGCAGCCGGCGTCGCGCCCGGAATTTCTCCAGCGCTGCGGCCCGCTCGTCGTCCCCCCCGTGGAGCAGCGCGCCGATCTCCGCCTTGGAGAGCCGCCAGCGGGCGAGCGCCAGGACCAGTCGCCCATGGGTGACCCGCGGCAGGAACGGCAGCACCGCCGCCGGCCCCCAGTCCCAGAGCAGGGCAGGCGCTCGACCCTGGTGTTCGAGCAGCGCGAGGAAGCGATAGGGGGTGAGGCCGGTCTCGGTGTTGTGGGCCGATGCCAGGCGCGGCACGACTCGACGCCCCAGCCGGCGGGACCAGAGCTCGAGCCGCCCGTCGCGCAGGGTGAGATCGAGATCGGCGGCGGGGATCTGGCGCTCCGGCGCCGCGCCGGAGTGGCCCAGGAAGGTGATCTCCCAGGCGCGGAGCACCGGCCGCAGCAGGATGTTGCCCAGCCGCCCCTCGGGGAGGTGGACGACTTCGGCGTAGAGGGCGTCGGGATCGCGCGATTCCTCCCGGCGCAGGTGCTCCGTGACCGCCTGACAGAGCGCCGGATCGGCGTGACAGAAGCGGCCCAGGAGCCGAGCGGCGCCGGGCTGGACCGAGTCGAGGTGGAGCGCGAAGTCGCCGCGCGCGACCCCGGCGGGGTCGGCGGCGGCCAGGGTGCCAAAGGCGGCGAGGTCGTCCGCCAGCGGCAGCGGGGAGGAGTGACTGAGCGCCTCCACGTCCGCGGCGTCGAGCCGCCACTCGTCCCGGCCCTCCGCCGCGGCCAGCCCCGCCTGGTGCAGCAGGTGGCGGGTGCGGCCGCTCCACTCCTGCCGCTCCGGCACGGCGGGAGCCAGCGGCAGGTCGGTGAGCAGGGGCGACGGGTCGGCGGCGGGCCAGAGCGCCGCGCCGATTCCGTGCTCCTCGTCCAGCGCCTCGAGCAGCGGCACGGTGCGCCCGTGATAGCGCTCCTCGAAGGCACGCACAAAGCGGTCGAGGGGGGTCTCCGCCGGCCCGGGGCCGATCCGGTGCAGCAGCTCCACTCCGTGGCGGATCTCCTGAAAAACGTTCTCCCCGAGCGTGCCGGCCGCGGGGCGGACCAGGTCCACCTGGAAGAGTCGCGGCAGTTCGATCGGCGCCGGGAGCGCGGCCAGGCCGGTCGCGATGTCGCGATAGCGCGCGGGTGAGTGGCCGAGCGGCGTGTGATCCAGGTGATCGAGGGCGGCGAGGGTGGCGTGGAGCCGCTCCGCGACGGGGCGGCAGGCCGGGATAGCGGCGAGGCGGTCGGCGAGGACGGCGGCGGGCTCGGGGCCGGTGACGGCGACGCCCAAGTCGCTCACCAGGAGCTGGCTGTCGATCAGCTCGTCCACGAACGACTCAGCATCGGCCTGCGCGATGTCGTCGTCCAGCAGCGCGGCCGCGAGTGCCGCGCGGGTGGCGCCGCCCGGAGTGGCGGCGCGGGCGAGGGTGTCGCGGATGGCCGGCGTCTCCTCGACCGCGACGAGGTGGAAGCCGTGGCTGCCCTGGGCGGGGCGCGCCTCGGTGTAGCGGCCGTGGCCCGCGGCAAAGACCAGGCTGTCGTTGGGGCGGTAGAGCGCGGCGGCTCGGACGGCCGGGTCGGCGTTGAGGGCGTGGGCCAGCGCGAAGAGCCAGGCGTTGTCGAGCCGGGTGTGGCGGTGGCAGGCGCCCTGGCCCGGGACCTCCAGGGCGGTGTCCTTGCCGAGCCGCCCGGTGGCGACGGCGGCGAAGAGGCCGAAGGGGGTGGGTCGGCCGGCGAGCCGGGCCAGGTACTTGACGAGGGAGCGTTCGGCGCGGCGGCCCCGGTCGCTGTCGGGCTCGGCGAGCCAGGCGGGGATGGCGTCATCCAGCGCCGGTGAGGCGAGGAAGATGGCTTCCCGGACGACGGGGGTTTCGATGATGCGCCGGAGCCGGGCGCGGAGAAGGGCCCGGTCGGTACCCGGGCCCTCACTCCAGTGATGGAGGGTGTCGCAGGGGAGGAGGTGGGTTCGAAGGCAGAAGAAACCGGATGGACTGATGGTATGGACCACCGGGCTGCTCCTCCCCTCCCGCTCAGCGCCCCGTGCGGACGATGATGGAGTCCTTCATGATGAAGCCACCCTTGGGGCCGTCCTGCTTGACGGTGAGGTTCTTCAGGGTGCGCTTGCGGACGGCCAGGGACTTGCGGGCGCCGGCGCTCTTCGAGGCTGCGGGTTTCCGAGCGGTCATGGTCTGCTCCTTGAGGGGTCCGGGCCCCGGTCACTCGACGGTGGGGCCTTCGGGGGAGTAACGCAAGGGCGGCGGGGGGATTCTCATGTGGGCTTCGGTTGCGCCAGCCTTATTCAGCAATTGGACAATATGTCTGGTGGTCGTTCCGCGGACAATCGAATCATCGATCAGGACAATCCGCTTGCCTGTGACAGAATGGGACAGTGCGGAAAATTTCATTGATACTGCCATTTCCCGCTGCATCTGGCTGGGTTGGATGAAAGTGCGCCCGACATAGCGATTTTTCAGCAAGCCCTGGCCATAAGGTATCCCGCTGGCCCTGGCATAACCCATTGAGGCGGAAAGACCCGAATCGGGCGCGCCAACAACCAGGTCGGCGCTGCAGGGCTGTTC
>CAZPER010000136.1:0-7473 GCA_964585655.1 uncultured Gemmatimonadaceae bacterium
GGTTGGGCGGCGCGCACAGCCGAGCCGCCGGGCCGTCGGGCCGCCGGGCCGTCCCCGGCGAGCGCCGCAGCGAACTCCGCCGCGGTGGCGAAGCGGTCGGCGGGCAGCTTCTCGAGCGCGATGAGCACCGCGGCTTCCACGTGGGGCGGGATGGTCTTCCGCTGGAGCGTGAGCGAGCGCGGCTCCTCCGTCATCACCCGCGCCACGATCGCCTGCGCCGAGGAGCCGGTGAAGGGCGGGTCGCCGGTCAGCATCTCGTAGGTGACCACGCCGAGCGCGTAGACGTCGCTCCGCCCGGTGATCTCCCGCTCGCCCATCGCCTGCTCGGGGGACATGTAGTGCGGGGTGCCCAGGCTCATCCCGGTCTCGGTCATGCGGCCGCCGCCGGTGCTGCTGGCGGCCAGGGCGATGCCGAAGTCGGCGACGAGGGCACGGCCGTCGTGGAGCAGGATGTTTTCGGGCTTGATGTCGCGGTGGATGACGCCCTGCCGATGGGCGTAGTCGAGGGCCCCGGCCACCTGGCTCGCGATCCGCACCGCGTCCTCGACCGGCAGCTGCTTCTCGCGGGTCAGCCGGTCACGCAAGGTTTCGCCGTCCACGAACGGCATCACGTAGAAGACGGTGGACTCGACCTGGCCGGAATCATGGAGCGGCAGGATGTGCGGATGCTGCAGGTTGGCGGTGGTCCGGATCTCGTGCAGGAAGCGCTCGGCGCCGAGAATGGCGGCCAGCTCGGGCCGGAGCACCTTGAGCGCCACCCGGCGGTGGTGCTTCAGGTCCTCGGCGAGATAGACCGTGGCCATGCCGCCCTGGCCGAGCTCGCGCTCGATGCGGTAGCGGTCAGCGAGGGCGGCGGTGAGCCGCGTGGCAGCGTCCGTCACCGGCTCCCCTGCCCGTCCACCCGGGCCCGCAGATCGTCGAACCAGTGGGTGGAGACCACCACCTGCCGCCGCAGGTTGCCGGCCGGCCACTTGAGCAGCAGGAACCGCTCGCCATCCGGCGTCACATCGTAGTCGCGTGTGTCCGCCCACGTCGCACCCGACTCGTAGGCTCCGGCAAAGAGGAAGGTTGGCGCGCCGACCGATCCGGTGGCCGGATCCACGGTCGCGGTGAAAACGCTGTCGCCGCGGAGGAAGACCAGTTCGCGCCCACCCCGGGTCCAGACCGGCTGCGCGCCGCCACCGCTGGACACCTGGCGGCGGGCGAGGGTCGGATCGGGGAACGACTGGAGGTAGGTCTCCACCCGACCGGACTCGTCGGAGTCGTAGGCCATCCAGCGGCCATCCGGCGAGAGCGCCGGGTGAGCGAGGTAGAAGCCGTTGGCGAGGTACCGGCGCTCCACCGGCGCGCCCTGGAGCGACACGGTCCACAGTTCGCCGCTGGTCGCGCTCATGACGAATGCGGCCAGGCGGCCGTCCGCCGAAATGGAGCCGAGGATGCGGTCGTGCCTGCCGCCGAGCAGCTGCTCCGCCGCCCGGCTGCCATCGGCCGCCCGGCGGTAGAGCTCGAACAGCGGCCGTTCACTCATGTAGATCAGGTCGCGGCCGTCCGGCGTCCAGATGGCGCCGAAATCACTCGCCGGCTCGGAGGTGACGCGGGTGCGGCTGCCGCGCGCGGGGTCCACCACCCAGACGTCCCGGGCGCCGCGGGCCGGCGAGAGGTCGAGCGACATCCGGCGACCGTCGGGAGCAAACCTCGGATTCTCGTACAGGTCGGGCGTCCCGAGCACCACCTGCTCGACCCCACGGCGGTTCACCTCGACCACCTGGTACCGGGCCCCGGCCACCTGGCTCGGCAGGACCACCAGGGTGCCGGAGGGCGAGACATCGTACGCGGCGAAGCCGTCTGAGTAGTTCATCGCCACGTCATCCGCCACGACGACCGCGGCGCCCGTCACCTCTCCCCGTCCCAGGTTGAACGGCACGGCGAGGAGGGAGCGGTCCCGCGCGAAGACCAGGTGCCCGCTGGCCACGTAGCGCCCCATCACGCCCCCCTGCACCAGGACGCGGCGCGTCCCGGTCTTCAGGTCGAGGAGTTCGATGGTGGCGCGCTCCAGCGGGGTGCGGTAGGCGGTGAACACCACGCGGCGTCCATCGGGGAGCAGTTGCGGCCACCAGTGCGCCAGCTCGCCGGTGCTCGAGTCTGGAGTGGTCAGCTCCCTCGCATCGCCGCCGGCGGCGCTCACCTGCCAGAGCCCGGTCTGGTAACTCCTGGAATAGATGATGGTGCCGTCGGGGCCCCATGTCCCGCCGCCCCACCTCGAGTCGGCCAGGGCCACCGGGGTGCCACCCTCGATGGGGAGCTTCATGAGCTTCCCCTGGGCGCTGAACCCCACCCAGCGACCATCGGACGACAGGAACGGCCGGACCGCGCCCTCGCTGCCGGGAATGACCGTCGCCTCGATCCGGTCGAGCGGCCGGGCCAGCAGCACGTTGCGGCGCCCAGCCACCGCCAGGACGATGATGGTCCGCCCATCCGGCGTCAGCAGGGCCGAGGCCGTGGAGGGAAAACCCTGCGCCGAATCGAGGTCCACGGAGAAGCGCATCGGCGGATCGGCCTGGCTGCCGCGGCGGGCCAGCCAGAGTGCGGTCACCGCGAGCAGCGCGACCAGTGCCCAGGGGGCGACGGCGGCCAGCCGCGCGGTGAGGGAGGCCGCGCCTCGGCTCGGCGACTGATCGGCTCGTCCTATTGCGCTGGTGCCGCCGGGCCGCCGGGCCGCCGGGCCGTCTCCCGCCAGGGCAGCCGAGAACTCCGCCGCGGTGGCAAACCGGTCGGCCGGCAGCTTTTCCAGGGCGGTGAACACCGCCTCTTCGACGTGCGGCGGGACCGTCCGCCGCTGGGTGGTGAGCGCCCGCGGCGCCTCGGTCATGACCCGGGCCACGATGGCCTGCGCGGTGGACCCGGTGAACGGCGGATCGCCGGAGAGCATCTCGTACAGCACGCAACCCAGCGCGTACACGTCGCTCCGCGCCGTGATCTCCCGCTCCCCCATGGCCTGCTCGGGGCTCATGTAGTGCGGGGTGCCGAGGCTCATCCCCGTCTCGGTCATGCGGGTGCTGCCCGCATTGCTGGCCGCGAGCGCGATGCCGAAGTCCGCCACGAGCGCCGAGCCATCGTGCAGCAGGATGTTCTCCGGCTTGATGTCGCGGTGGATCACCCCGTGGCGGTGGGCGTAGTCGAGGGCGGCCGCCACCTCGGTGGCGAGCCGCACGGCATCCGCGATCGGGAGTTGCTTCTCCCGGTTCAGCCGGTCCCGCAGCGACTCCCCCTCCACGAACGGCATGACGTAGTAGGCGGTGCCCTGGACCTCGCCGGAGTCGATCAGGCCCAGGATGTGGGGGTGCTGCAGGGTGGCAATGGTCTTGATCTCGCGCAGGAACCGCTCGGCGTCGATAATGGCGGCCAGTTCCGGCCGGAGGACCTTGATGGCGACCTTGCGGTCATGCCGGAGGTCCTGCGCCAGGTAGACCGTGGCCATGCCCCCCTGGCCGAGCTCGCGCTCGATGCGGTAGCGGTCGGCGAGGGCGGTCTGGAGGCGTTCAGGAACCGGGGGCATGGCGGTCTGTCACCGTACCCTGACGGCACGGGCCCAGAGCGGCTTCGCGGGGTTCCCAATCACGAGCCGGTAGTCCCCGGAGTCCGCCCGGAACTCGACATCACGGGTCTCTCCCACATCCAGCCATTCCCGCGCGGGGGCGGTGCGCGCCAGGGCGGGAGGGAGATCGGCGCCGTCGCGGGCCAGCCGGCGCCACTCGACCATGGTGCTGTCGCGATACAGGGAGAAGGGGAAATGCCCGGCGGCCCCGATGTTCACGAACCGGAAGCGATGGGCCACGCGCGCCTGCAACTCGAGCGGTGGCGGCAGGCTGTCTCCGTTCACCAGGAGATGGATCGGCTCCGACTCGCTGTCCCACCCGGCCACGAAGCTGTGGTCCCGGCGCGGGTCGAACCGCTCGCCCGGCTCGAGGACCACGATGCCGCCATAGAGCCCGGAGGTGAGCTGCTCGATGTCGTTCATGTGGGTGTGATAGATGAACGTGCCGGCGCGTGGCAGCGTCAGCCGCGCGACGAACGAGTCGCCTGGCTCGATCGAGGGGGCCAGGTGGCGGCCGCTGCCGCTCCATCCGGCTACGCCGTCGGAAAAGCTCTCCAGTTCGATGCCGTGCCAGTGGATCGCGGCCGGTTCGTGCAGCCGGTTGAGCACCACGATGTCAGTCGGCTCGCCGCGGGTGAGCACCAGGAGCGAGCTCACCGCCTCGATCGAGTCCGGCGCCGGGCCGCGCCCCCCGCGCTGCAGGACGTACGCCATGGCGCGCGGGGCCCGGGCCCGTGGCTTCCCCTCCTGCACGAAGAGGCGGAGCTGCCGCGCCTTTCCCCGGGCGGGCTCCACGCCTCCTGCGGCAGGGTGCACCACGATGCCGAGCACCAGCCCGGCCATGTGGACCGTGGGGTCGTGCGCCATCCGGTCGTGGCTCCCCGGGGGCGGTGGATCCATCCGGGTATCCGGCACGACGTGAAATCCGATATGGCAGTGGAACAGCCAGTTGCCGGCGCGGTCGGGCACCCAGGTGAGGGCCATCGTCTCGAACGGATTGAGCGTCTGGGTGACCGCCATCGGGCGGTTGCCGATCGGGAGCGTCGAGTCGCTGCGTCCGTCGCCCAGGGCGTCGAGCCGGAAGTAGAACCCGTGCAGGTGCATCGGGTGGGGGCGGACGGTCGCGTTGATCACCCGCCAGCGCACGCTGTCGCCGACGGTCGCCTCCACCCGCTCGGTGTAGGGCCAGGAGCGGCCGTTGATGGCGAGCGCGTTCCGGTAGGTGACCGAATCGAGGGTCTGCCCCCAGATGTTCATCATCAGGATCCGGTCGGGCGGCGACCCGCCTGCAGGATCGACGATGAAGGCGCCCGAGGCGGTCTCCTGCTCGTCATCGACGTCGGAGTCGAAGACGCGCTTACCCAGAACCGCCATGTAGAGGTAGGTGCCCGGCGCGCCGGCGGCGAAGGTGACGGTGGCGGACGCGCCGGGCCGGAGCACCAGGCTGTCCCCCGCCTCGGCAGCATGGGTGAAGAGTCCCTGCACCGTGATCGTGGAGTCCGACAGCCGGTTGGCGACCGTGGCAGTAATCACCGTCCCGGTCGGCACCCGGATGAGCGGGCCGGGGACCTGGGGCTCGGCTCCCACTTCACCGAACGCCGCCACCTCGAGGCTGGGTCCGCTGTCCGCCTCCGGCCGCCAGGTGGCCCGGCGGACCTCGAGCTCGAGCGCCAGCGTGTCTCCCCGCATGCGGCCGGCGGGGCTCCGGTTGTCGTTGGCGTGAACGATGGGGAGCGCCCGATGGGGCCCCGAATCACGCCGCGGAGCCGCGGGCCAGAGCAGCACCCCCGCGGCGAGGGCGGTGAGCAGTGAGGATCCCCTCATTGGTCCTGCCGCATCTTCGCCTCGATCTCCGTGAACCAGTTGAGCACCACCGTCAGCCGCCGGGTTTCCGGGCCCGCCTCGCTAGTGCGCTGCAGCATGATGAACGTGCGGTCGCCGGGACGGACACCGAAGGCCTGGTGCCAGGGCTGGAAGGTGAAGGGCCTCGTGCTGAAGAGGGCCCGGCGGCCGGTCACCTGGAAGTCGGACGTTCCGGCCACGCTCGCGGCCACCAGGCTGTCCCCGGGGGCGATGTAGAACAGTTCGCGGCTCGAATGGGCCCAGACCGGGCTGGTGCCCCCCGCCGGCGACACCTGCCACCGGGCGCGGCCCACCTCGGGGAAGGGCCGCACGTACACCTCTTCCCGCCCCGATTCGAGCGAGACGTAGGCGATCCACCGGCCGTCCGGCGAGAGCGCCGGCATGTACTCGTCCGCGGGCCCGGCGGAGACGGTGATCCGTGCTGTGTCGCCCCGGAGCGGTCGGGCGTACAGGTCCCGCACCCCGGCGGTGGTCCCGGTACGGTAGGCGACCCAGCGGCCGTCCCGCGACCAGTCCGCCTCGTCAATCTGCGAGGTGTCGGTGGGGAAGAGCCGCTCCGGCTGGTCGCTGCCGTCGGCGCGGACCCGGAACAGGCGGGTCGCGGGGCCGTGCATGTCGGAGCTGAAGCTGAGGGACCGGCCGTCGGCCATCCAGCCGCCCCGGTAGTTGATCGTCCCGGCGAAGGTGAGCCGGGTGAGCGGGCCGGCGTCGAGCTGCTTGACCCAGAGCATGCCGCCGTTGCCGTCGGCGATGCCTACCGCCACCCGCTGCCCGTCGGGGGAGAGGCTCATGCTGTTGAACCGTTCCAGCCAGGCGGGGTCGAGCACCCTGCTCCGCCCGCTGCGATCTACCTCCGCCGGCGTGGCCCGGCCCGAGGTGAGGCTGGAGGGGAGGTAGACCATGGTCCCGTCATCGCTCACGGCGAACTCGGGGATGATCGTGAGCTCGCTCTGCACCCCGCTGAGGAGCGCGACCGGCGGGCGCTTGAACCGGAGGGCGCCGACATCGAAGGGGGCGCCCACCACGGTGCCGTCCTGCAGGACGGCAACCAGGATGCCGCTGGGCAGGTAGAATCCGCGGGACGCGCCGCGCAGGATGGTGTCCAGCGCCTGGGTCTCGAGGTTGATCCCCATGAGCACCTGTTGCGCGCAGTTGTTGCCGCAGCGGGTGACCAGCAGGACGTCCTTGCGGGGCAGCGCAGCGGGAAAGACCATCCCGCCGTTCTCCGGCGGCGGCGCGATGGCAGTCACCGTCCCTCCCGACGCCGGCACCGCCATCAGGCCGAAGCCGGGGCTGCTGAACACGACCCGCCCGTCCTCGAGCCAGGCGCCGCCGGCAAGGACGGGGTTGGCGCCCTCTGCCAGCTGCACCGGGGGGCCGCCGCCGGCGGCGGCAATCTTGTAAAGCCGGCCGTCGGCGATGTAGGCAATCCACTCCCCGTCGGGGGAAAAGAAGGGTCCCTCCCCGCCCTCGGTGCCCTCCAGGCGCCGCGGCTGCCCGTCGGCCCGGTCGCGCACCATGAGGTGGGTGACCCCGCCGAGGCCATCGCCGCCGCCGCCGGTGCGGCTGACGAAGGCGATCCGGGAGCCATCCCGTGCGATGGCGAAGGCGGCGCCGTAGTAACCGCTGTGGTTGACCCGGAGGTCGGGAAGGTCGAGCGTGAGCCGGGTGACGGGCGCCGCCGGGCGCGGTGCCAGCATCCGGCCGATGGCCAGCCCGGCGAGCAGGAGGACGGCGCCGCCGACGATGAGCCGCCCGGGCGACACGGCGCGCGATTGCCTGACGGCCGGGCCGCCAAGCCGCCGTGCCGCCGGGCCGTCCCCGGTCAGGGCAGCGGCGTATTCCGCGGCGCTCTCGAACCGGTCGGCCGGGGGCTTGGCCAGCCCGGTCAGCACAGCGGCCTGCACCGCCTCCGGGACGCCCTTCCGCTGGCCGGTGAGCGATTCCGGCCCGCCGGTCATGACCTCGGCCGATGCGGCCCTCGCCCGGAGGCCCGTGGACGGCGGCTCCCCCCC
>CAZPER010000137.1:0-7068 GCA_964585655.1 uncultured Gemmatimonadaceae bacterium
GCTGGCGCTGTTCGCCGGCGGATTCGCCGCGGCCCGCCTGGGCCAGGGCAACGGAGAGCCCACCCGGCTGGCCACCCTGCAGGCGGAGTACGCCGCGGCCAGTACCGAACTCTCCCGCCGGCTCACTGGCGAGAACACCGGCCTGGCCCCGGAGACCCGCCGGGTCGTGGAACGCAACCTGGAGATCATCGACCAGGCGATCCGCGAGGCCGAAGCGGCGCTCGCCGGGGATCCGGCCAACGGCGCGCTGGAGCAGATGCTGGTGGCGCGCTACGAGCAGCGGCTGGAGCTGCTCCGCCGCGCCACCGCCGCCGGCCGGCAGGAGTCGTGATGTCCCTCCGCCTGCTGGGCCTCCTGCTCACCGCCGCCACGGCCGGGCTCCCGGCGCAGGGCGCGGTGCACACCGGCAGGGCCGCCGGGAGCGACGCGGCCATCCGGATCTGGTCCCTCACCGGCAGCCTCCGGATCACGGCCTGGGCGCGGGACAGCGTCCACGTCCAGGGCCGGGTGGACCCGGGCGCGGGGCGCTTCGCGCTGGGCGGCACCCGGGAGGCGCTCAAGCTCTCGGTGGAACCGCCAGAGGGGCGTGAGCCTGACGGGGTCGCCGATCTCGACATCCGGGTGCCCGCCCGCGCCCGGCTGTGGATCAAGTCCGCCGCGGCGGACATTGAAGTCACCCTCCAGGGGGGGACGGTGGAGGTGACCAGCGTCGGCGGGCGGGTGCGGCTGGCGGGCCAGGCCGCGAGCGCGACGGTCGAGACGCTCGACGGCAACGTGGAGCTGGCGCTCGAGGGCCCCCTGGCGCGGGTCCGCACCGCCAGCGGCACCATCGTGGTCCGCGGCATCCTGCAGGAGCTGGACGCCGTCACGGTGAGCGGGCCGCTGCTGGTGGGGATGGAAGGCACGGTCCACCGGGTCCGGCTGGAGACCGTCGCCAGCGAGATCGCCTTCAAGGGAGACCTCGATGCCGACGGCCACCTCGAGGCGGCGACCCACGGCGGGGACATCGAGCTCCGGCTCCCGCTGCGGCTCGCGGCCACCTGGCAGCTGGTCAGCTACGTGGCCGCCCCGGTCAACGAACTGCTGCCCGCGGCGCTCCTCCGGCCCGGGGAGCGCAAGGGCGAATGGGTCGCCACCACGGGGGACGGGCGCGCCACGGTGCAGGTCCGCACCTTCAAGGGCCGGGTGGTGCTCAAGGTTCGCGGCTGACCAGACGATTGCCTTCCTGAGGGGGAAGGCCCGATATTGGGTCACGGCCCTCCCCCCGCGGCCGTAGTCCAGGCACCGATGGCCGCATCCCAAGTCCTCTCCGCGGCACCTCCGGCCGCGGTGTTCCACTTCTCGCCCGGGCCGGTGCCGCGCGACGTGTCAGACGTCGCTCGGCAGGTCTTCCCGGGACTCGTGGTCACCGGGCTACCGGACCTCGGGGCCGTCGCGGCTGCCCTCTCCGCCGGTTCCCACCCCAGCATCATTCTGGCCCCACAGCTCGAGCCCGGCACCGAGGTGACGTTGCTGCAACTCGGAGCCGATGAGGTCCTCGAGTCGGCCGGTGTCACCCACGACGGACTGGCCGCCGCCCTGGCGCGGGCGGAAGCCCGTCACGCCCGGCGGGAGGCGACCGAACGGCGGGCGCGGCTGTTCGAGGCGCTCACCCGGCTCGAGACTACCGCGGTCCTCAGCCTCGACCCATCGCTCATCATCCAGTTCGCCAGTGACGGGGTGCGCCGCCTCCTCGGCTACGAGCCGGCGGAGCTCGTGGGCCGGCCCGCGACCGACCTGGTGCTGCCTGAGGGGCAGGCGGAAGTGCGGGAGTACTTCCGGCGGGCACTGGAGCACCCCGGCCAGCCGCTGGCCGGCACGGCGCTGGTTCGCGCCCCCGGGGGACAGTCGCAGCGGCTCTCGGGGCATGTCATCAACCTGCTCGAGGATCCCGCGGTGGGCCGGCTGGTGGTCGCCATCAGCGACGCGGCGGCCGAGGGATGGCGCACGCGCCAGATGGAGGAGAGCGAGCGGGTCTTTCGCGAGCTGGCCGACAAGGCCCCGGTGCACATCTGGATCGAGGACGCCACCCGTCGCCTCACCTGGGAGAATCGTACCGCCCTCGAGTTCACCGGCCGGGCCTGGGAACAGGAGATGGGGAACGGCTGGCTGGACACCCTCCATCCGGAGGATCGCCCGCGGGTCGCGGCCCATTACCAGCAGACCACGGTGGTGCAGCGGGGATTCACCCTCGAATTCCGGATGCGGCGCCACGACGGGGCGTGGCGCCACCTGCTGCAGATCGCCATCCCGCGGTGGGACGCCCTCGGCGTCTTCGTCGGGTTCCTCGGCGTGGACGTGGACGTGACCGAGCTCAAGGAGGCGAGCCAGCGGCTGGAGCAGGCGGAGGCGCGGTATCGCCTGTTCGTGGAGCAGAGCACCGAGGGCATCTGGCGCTTCGAGCTGGACGAACCAATCCCGCTGACCCTCCCGGAGGGCGAGGTGATCGCCGCCATCTTCGAGCGTGGGTGGCTGGCCGAGTGCAACCAGGCCATGGCCCGGCAGTACGGGGTGGAGGACGCGGGCACCCTGCTCGGCTTCCGGCTCCGCGACCTGCTGAGCCCGGAGGACCCGCGCAATGTCGAGATGCTGCGGCAGTTCGTGCAGGGGGGATTCCGGCTGGCGGACGCGGAGAGCCACGAGCGGGACCGGGAGGGGCGGACCAAGGTGTTCCTCAACACCCTCGTGGGGATCATCGATGGGGGCCACCTGGCGCGGGCCTGGGGCACGCAGCGGGACATCACCCTGCAGCGGCAGCTGGAGGAGGAGGCGCGCCAGTCCCGCAAGATGGAGACGGCCGGCCGGCTCGCGGGCGGCATCGCCCACGACTTCAACAACCTGCTCACCGCGATCCTGGGCACCAGCGAACTGCTGCTCGGCGGCCTGGCGCCGGGCTCGCCGGAACGGGAGGACGTGGAGGAGATCAAGCGTGCAGCCACTCGCGCCGCGAACCTGACGCGTCAGCTGCTCGCCTTCAGTCGCCGGCAGGTGCTGCAGCCCCGCACCATCGACCTGGACCAGCTGGTGCAGGGGGTGGAGTCCCTGGTGCGCCGCCTGATCGGCGAGCACATCGCGCTGCGCACCGAGACGGTCCCCGGCCTGTGGCGGGTGCGGGCGGACCCGGGGCAGCTGGAGCAGGTGATCGTCAATCTCTGCGTCAACGCCCGGGACGCCATGCCTACCGGCGGGAGCCTGCTGCTCGAGACGACCAACCTGCGGTTCCCCGGCGCGGCCCACGGGGCGGAGGCGATCATGCCGGCCGGCGCGTACGTGCTCTTCACGGTGACCGACACCGGCACCGGGATGGATCCCCAGACCCTGCGGCACATCTTCGAACCGTTCTTCACGACCAAGGAGCCCGGCCGCGGCACCGGCCTGGGGCTGGCGACGGTGTACGGCATCGTGAAGCAGAGTGACGGCTTCATCTTCGTGGACACCGAGGTGGGTCGCGGCTCCCGGTTCCGGATCTACCTGCCCCGGGTGGAGGGCGCCGCTGAGCCGGTGGAGGCGCAGCCGGAACCGCCGACGGCACGCGCCAGCGGCACCATCCTGCTGGTCGAGGACGAGGCCGCGGTGCGGCGCCTGGCCCGCCGGGTGCTCGAGGAGGTGGGATACACGGTGCTCGAGGCGGCGGACGGCCCCGAGGCGCTGCGACTCACCGAACGATGGGAGGGGGACATCGACCTGGTAGTGACCGACGTGATCATGCCCGGGATGAGCGGCCAGGAACTGAGCACGCGGCTGCGGGCGATCCGGCCCTGGCTCCGGATCATGTACGTCTCGGGCTACACCGACGACACCATCCTGCAGCACGGCACCCTGCTCCCCAATACCAGCTTCCTGCAGAAGCCGTTCACCCCCGGAGGGCTGGCCCAGCGGGTCGCGGAGGCGATGCGGTAACCCCTCGCACCAGCCGCCGCGGCGCGCTTCCCTCTTCCTCCTCGTCCTCGCCAAAGTACCACTCCACCTCCGCCATCAGCTCCTCATCGGTCGAGACCCCGGTCAGGATCGTCTCCGGGAATCCCGGCTCCACCAGCACGTAGCCGAAAGGGTAATCCAGCCCGCGCAGCATGATCACGCGGCGGGGCCCCCCTTCGAGTTCCACCACGATGGAATCGGCGGTTGTCGCCTCGAGGAGAATCCCCGCCTCCTCGAGGGCATCCCCCACGAGGGCGGTGTAGGCCCGGAAGTCGTCGAGCAGGTCCAGGCCCGAGCCCGCGGCCAGGGTGTCCGTCTCCGACAGCCAGAAGGCCACGACCGCCGGCCCCCGGATCACCGGCCCCGCGGCGAGCGGGCGTTCGGGCAGGGAGTCCACTTCGGCACGCCGGGCGGCGGAGCCTGACCGGCAGGCGACGAGGGACAACAGGGCCAGAACCAGGGGGCGCACGGGGCCTCGGGAAGGGCTCGGGAATCCCGCCACAGGGGAATGCCTCAAGGATGGAGGGTCCGCTCCCGCTCGGGAAGGCGGTACCCGTCCCGCTCCGTTCGGCATCCGGGAGGCGCCCCGGCGGCCGGTGGGTGCCCGGAAAGCCGACGGGGCGTACCGAATTCGCTCGGAAAGCTTAGACAGCAAGTACCTGCTTGCATTGTAGGCGACCGCCCTTTATCCTGTCCCGCCATGCAAGACATCCGCGAACGCATTCTCGAGGCCGCCACCCGCGTCTACACCGAGGCGGGATTCCGCGGCACCACTACCCGGCGCGTCGCGCAGGAAGCCGACGTCAACGAGGTCACCCTCTTCCGCCACTTCGGGACCAAGGACGCGCTGGTCAAGGCGGCGCTGGGCAGCGCCCACCGCCCGGGCAGCATGCCCCCACTCGGCGAGCCCGGAGATGCGGAGGCCGAGCTCAACACCTGGGCCTGGGAGCTGTACCACCGCTGGTACGGCGCCCGGCATCTGATCAGCCGGGTCCTGGGCGACCTCGTGGAACACCCCCAGATCGCCCCGGCCATCTGCGAAGAACCGCAATGCGAGCACGCCGAGCTCTCCGCCTACCTCGCCCGGATGCGAGACGCCGGGCTGGCGCGGAACGCGTTCTTCCCTGACGCGGCGGCCGGGATGCTGATCGGCGCCATCTTCACCCACGCCGTCTGGCGCGATCATTTCGGCGCCACCCTGCCGCCGCCCGAAGAGGTGATGCGGCACTACGTGGCCCTGCTGCTGCAGAGCGTCGGGTACCGCCCGGCACCGGCCGGCCGGAGGGCGCGGCCGTGAGACGCCTCCTGCTCTGCCTCCCGCTGCTGGCGGCCCCGCTCGAGGGTCAGGCCCAGGCGCCCCGGGCGCTGTCGCTCGAGGAGGCGCTCCAGATCGCGGTGCCGGCCAGCGACGCCGTCGCCATCGCCCGGGCGGACATCACGCGGGCCGACGGCGAGGTGAAGCGGGTCCGCGCCGACTACCTGCCCCAGCTCACCGGCAGCGCCTCCTACACCCGGACGCTCAAGTCGCAGTTCAGCACCGGGGGCGGGAGGGTGGACAGTACCGCCACGACCTCCTGCAATCGCTTCGCCGGCGACCCGAACCTGCCGGTGGGGGAACGGGTGGACAGCCTGGAGCGGACGGTGGAGTGCCTCTCGTCCCTCAATCCCTTCGCCGCGCTGGGCAACCTGCCGTTCGGGCGGAAGAACCAGTACAACTTCGGGCTGCAGTTCAGCCAGACGCTGTTCAGCAGCGGCATCCTCAAGGGGCGACCGCGGGCGGCGGTGGCGGGGCGGCGGCTGGCGAAGCTCGGCCTCACTGCCGCCGAGGCGCAGGCCCGGCTCGACGTGACGGAGGCGTACTTCGATGCGGCACTCAGTGACCGGCTGGTGGGCATCGCGGAGTTGTCGCTGGCCCAGGCCGAGACCACGCTGGCGCAGACCCGGCTGGGGCGGCAGGTGGGAACCCAGCCGGAGTTCGACCTGCTGCGGGCGCAGGTGACGCGCGACAACCAGCGCGCGGCCGTGATCCAGCGGCGCTCGCAGCGCACGCTGACATTCCTGCGGCTCAATCAGTTGCTCAAGTTCCCGGTGGACCAGCGGCTGGCGCTCACCACCACGCTCGACGAGGCCCCTGCCGGGACCACCTCCCTGCTCGACACCATGGTGCTCGCTCCGGGGGACACCGCGGCGGCGGAGCGGGCCGCGGTGCAGCAGCAGGCAGAGGCGGTGACGGTGCAGGAGGTCCTCACCAGCGTCACCCGCTGGGACCGGGTGCCGACCGTCAAGCTCACCTCCAACTTCGCGCGCATCGGATATCCCAACGACGGCCAGCCCTGGAACGCCGACTTCGTCTCCGACTGGACCGTCGGGGTGAACGTCTCGGTCCCGCTCTGGACCAGCGGGCGCCTCCGGGGCAACACCATGGTGGCGGAAGCCAGCCTCGCGCAGGCGCGCGCACGATTGACGGAGGCCACGGACGGCGCGGTGTTCGACGCCCGCCAGTCGGTGGAGCTGCTGCTGACGGCGCAGGCCACGTGGGCCGCCACGCAGGGTACGGTGCAGCAGGCGGAGCGGGCGTACGAGATCGCCACGATCCGCTACAAGGAAGGCATCTCGACCCAGGTAGAGCTGACCGACGCGCGGCTGCTGCTGGAGCAGGCCCAGGCCAACCGGGCCACCGCCGCGCGGGATGTGCGGGTGGCGCGCACCCGGCTGGCGCTGCTGCGGGACCTGCCGCTGGCGGGCGGCGGCCTGAGCAGCACGCTAACCAACGCGGCGAGCGGCTATGGCAATACCAGCGCCGGCGGCGGGAACTAACCTCTGATGACGAAGAACCCTGACATGACGCGGACCCATCTCCCGGCGGCCACCCTGGCCCTGGTCATCCTTTCCCTGGCCGCCAGCGGCTGTGGCCGCGGCGACGCCCACGCCGCTACCGCGGGCGACTCGACGATGTTCGTCGGGCGCGAGAACCTCACCGTGGCGGAGCAGGAGACGCTGCTGGTGGGGCCGGCGATCGCCGGCACCCTGGCCGCGGAGCGCAGCGCGACCGTCCGCGCCGAGGTCGGGGGCGCGCTCCTCGAGGTCCGCGCCGGGCCCGGGCAGCCGGTG
>CAZPER010000138.1:0-6954 GCA_964585655.1 uncultured Gemmatimonadaceae bacterium
CCTCCGCTGGGTCACGCTGCACTTCACGTCGCGGTGCAGGAACTCGATCGGGTTCTCCACGGTCACGATATGCCGGTGCTGGTTCTGGTTGACGTGGTTGAGCATGGCGGCGACGGTGCTGCTCTTGCCGCTGCCCGAGACGCCGGTCACCAGCACCAGCCCCTGCTCCAGCTCCGCCAGCCGCCCCACGACCGGGGGAAGATGCAGCTCCTCGATGGTGGGGACGGTGAAGGGAATCACCCGCATCACGATCATGAACGACGACCGCTGCCGCAGCACGTTCACCCGGAAGCGCCCCACCCCCGGCATCCCCCAGGAGCAGTCGAAGTCCTTGATCTGGTCGAGGCGCCCCCGATCCTCCTCGCTGGAGAGCAGCTTGAGCGCGATGGCACGCGTCTGGTCGGGGGTGAGCCGTTGCTTGGTGAGCGGCACCAGCTTGCCGTGGATCCGGGCGCGGAACACATCGCCGGCCTTGATGTGCAGGTCGGAAGCGCCCCGCTCGACGGCCGCCTTGATGATCTTTTCCATGCTGTCACCCCAGGGGGCGGGCGCCCGGCCCGCCCTTACGTGTCCCGGCGGGGCAGGAACCCCATCCGGTCTCGGACCTCGCGCATGGTCTCCCCCGCCAGCCGCCTGGCCTTCTCGGCGCCGGCGCCGAGGAGTTCGACCACCCGGTCGGGATGGGCCGTCAGCTCCGCGGCCCGCTCCCGGATCGGGGCGAGGGCGGCGGTGACGTTGTCGGCGAGCACCTTCTTGCAGTCAATGCAGCCCCACCCCGCCGACCGGCAATTGTCGGCCACCAGCGTGACGGTCTCCGGGGGCGAAAAGTACTTGTGCAGGGAGTAGATGTTGCAGACGTCGGGATTGCCGGGATCCTGCCGCCGCAGCCGGGCGGGGTCGGTCTTGGCCGGCCGGAGCTTGCTCCAGATCTCCTCCGGGGAATCCAGCAGCCCGATGGTGTTGCCCAGGCTCTTCGACATCTTGGCCTGGCCGTCCAGGCCGATGATCCGCTTGGCCTCGCTCAGCAGCGGCTGCGGTTCCGGGAAGAACTGGGCCCCGCCGGCAAACTCCTGGTTCCACTTGCGGCAGATTTCCCGGGTCAGCTCCAGGTGCTGCACCTGGTCCTCCCCGACCGGCACCAGGTCCGCCCGATAGAGCAGGATGTCCGCCGCCATCAGCACCGGGTAGTTGAGCAGGCCCGCGGGCACGCTCTCATACCGGCTGGACTTATCTTTGAACTGGGTCATCCGCTCCAGCTCGCCGATCGGCGTGACCGTATTGAACAGCCACATCAGCTCCACGTGCTCCGGCACGTGCGACTGCACGAACAGGGTGGCGCGCTCCGGGTCGATCCCGGCCGCGAGCAGCCCCACCGCCATTTCCCAGGTGCGGCGCGCGAGCGAACCCGCATCGTACTTGCCGGTGATGGCGTGCTGATCCACGACGCAGATGAGGCAGTCGTACGAATGCTGCAGGCGGACCCAGTTCTGCACCGCGCCGAGCCAGTTCCCGATGTGAAGCTCGCCGCTGGGCTGGATACCGGAGAAGATTCGGGGCATCGGGGCAAGCTATCGGGACGGAGAGAGCCACGCAATATGGCATCGCCCAACGAGTTACTGCATGCCGCCACCGCCGCGGCCGAGGCCGCGGGGCGCTTCCTCCGCACCGTGGACCGGCCGGCCGACCCCGCCGGCTGGGTGGCCAAGGGCCGCGCCGACTGGGCCACGGAAGTGGACCGGGAATCGGAGCGGATCATCACCGACATGCTCACCAGGGCAGTTCCCGGCTCCCGCGTGGTCGGCGAGGAGCTGAGTCCGGAGGTCGTGACCGATGGGCTGGTCTGGATCGTGGACCCGCTGGACGGCACCACCAATTTCCTGCACGGTTTTCCCGCCTACGCCGTGTCCATCGCCGCGGCCCGGGATGGCGTGCTCCTGGCGGCCGCGGTGCTGCACGTCCCCCTCGACCGCCTCACCACCGCCGTGCGCGGCGGCGGCACCTTCGAGCGGGGCCGGCCGGTCCAGGTCTCGCCGATCGCCGAGCCGGGGCACGCGCTGATCGGGACCGGGTTTCCGTTCCGGGACTTCGACCGTCTGGAGGAGTACGTGGCGCAGTTCCGGCGCGTGGTGCTTGGCGCCACCGGCATCCGCCGGCCGGGCTCCGCCGCGATCGACCTCGCGGACGTCGCCGCGGGGCGGTTCGAGGGTTTCTGGGAGCAGCGGCTCTCCGCCTGGGACATCGCCGCGGGGATCCTGCTGGTGCGCGAGGCGGGCGGCCGGGTGACCGACCGCGAGGGACGGGACCTCGGCGTGGAGCACGGCGAGGTGATCGCCGGCAACCCGCCGATTCACGACTGGCTGCTCGGCGCGGTACGCGGCGGCCGCTAGAAGGAGCATCCGATGGCATCGGCAGAGACCCTGGACGGATTTCTCGCGGCGGTCGCGGACGGCACGCCCAGCCCGGGCGGCGGAGCCGCCGCCGCGGTGACCGCCGCCCTGGCCGCCGCCCTGACCGCGATGGTGGGGCGACTGGCGCTGGCGCGCGCGGAGGAAGCAGGCCGCGCGGGGCTGGACCAGCTGGTGCAGGGCGCCGACGCCCTCCGGCTCCAGCTGGTGGACCTCGCCGCGCGGGACGCCGCCGCCTATGCCGCGGTCCTGCAGGCCCGGCGTTCCCACGAGGGGGGCGAGGCGGCCCGGGACGCACGGTTGATGGGAGCCTGGCGGGAGGCCACGCGAGTGCCGGCCACGGTGATCCGCCTGACCCGCGAGGTCGCCATGCTGGCCCGCCGGACGGCGAGAGAGGGCCCCCCCTCGGCCCAGGGAGACGCCCTGATGGCGGCGCTGCTCGCCGCGGCGGTCGCGGCGGGATCCCACATCAACCTGCGGCTGAATCTCCAGGCGGCGGGGCGCCCGGAAGACCTGCGGGTGCTGTCGGATCAGTCCGAGAGCCTGCTGCGGGACACCCAGCGGGCGGCGGCGGAGGTGCGGATGCTGGTGGAGGAGAAGCTGACGGGCTCCCGGACCGGCACCTCGTAGGGGCGCCGCCGCCGCGCCCCTACTGGGTGAGGATCCGCGCCCCGTTGGCCGTGATGGCCACGGTGTGCTCGAAGTGGGCGGAGAGGCTGCCGTCCGCGGTGACCACGGTCCACTTGTCCGGCAGTGTCTTGGTGCCGTAATGCCCGGCGGTGATCATTGGCTCGATGGCGATGGTCATCCCTTCCAGCAGCCGGGGGCCGCGCTTGGGCTGGCCGTGGTTCGGCACCTGCGGCTCCTCGTGGAACTGGGTGCCGATGCCATGGCCCACCAGTTCGCGCACCACCCCGAACCCCGCCGCCTCCGCCACCTGCTGCACCGCGTGCCCGATGTCGCCCACATGGTTCCCGGCCCGGGCCTGCGCGATCCCGGCCGCCAGCGACTCCCGGGTGACCCGGAGCAGCCGCTGGGCCTCCGGGGAAATCTCCCCCACCCCGACGGTGGTCGCCGAATCGGCGTGCAGGCCATCCAGCAGCACCCCGACGTCGATGCTCACGATGTTCCCCTCCCGGAGCACCCGCCGGGGGCTGGGGATGCCGTGCACGATCTCCTCGTTGATCGAGGTGCAGAGGGTCTTGGGGAAGCCGTAGAGGCCCTTGAACGAGGGCTTGGCGCCGGGATGGCTGCGGATGAACTCCTCGGCCACGCGATCGAGGTCCTCGGTGGACAGGCCGGGCTTCACGGTCCGCGCCAGCAGCGCCAGGGTCTCCGCGACGATGTGCCCGGCCCGGGCCATCGTGTCGATCTCGCGGGGGGACTTGATCGTGATCATCGGCGGCGGGGGGCGGCCGACCGGCGGGCGGCGGGGAGCCGCCGCGCGGTCAGCGGCCCAGCAGGCCCTTCACCCGGGCCGCGATCTCGTCCACCGGGCCGAGGGCCTGGATCACCTGCACCCCGCCACGGGCGCGGTACCACTCGAGCACCGGCGCGGTCTGGTCGCGGTACGCCCGGAGACGGGTGGCCACGGCCTTGGGATCGTCGTCGGCCCGGCCCTCGATGGTGCGGCGCTTTTCGATCCGGCCCAGGATCTCCTCGTCGGTGACGTCGAAGAAGAGGACGTGGTCCATCTTCCGGCCCAGCTCCGCGAGCAGCCGGGTGACGCCCTCCGCCTGCGGCACGGTCCGCACCACGCCGTCGAAGATGACGCCGTTACGGGCCTCGGGCTTGGCGAGCTCCTCGCGGACCACGCCCATGATGATGTCGTCGTTGACCAGCTGCCCCGATTCCATGATCGCCTTCGCCTGCAGCCCGACCGGGGTGCCGCGCTTGACGGCGTCCCGGAGCAGGTCGCCGGTGGCGAACTTGGGGAGGCCCAGGCGCTCGGACATGATGGCCCCCTGCGTGCCCTTGCCGGCACCGGGGGGACCAAGGAGTAGGATATCCATATGGAGATGGCCCTGGCTGGAAGACCCGCCCGGCGGCGCCGAGGCATGCCCCGGCGCCACCGCCTACATGAACCGCTGCTGCCGCCCGCGGAACTTGATCCGGCCGGCCTTCATGAAGCTGTCGTACTTGCGGAGGGTCAGGTGCTGCTGGATCTGGGCGATGGTGTCGAGCAGCACGCCGACCACGATCAGCACGGACGTCCCGCCGAACTGCTGCTGGAACCCGAGCTGCTTGGTCATGGTCACCGGGATGATCGCGATGAGGGCCAGGAAGAGCGCCCCCGGCAGCGTCACCCGGGCCAGCACGTTGTCAATGTAATCCGCGGTGCTCGCGCCCGGCTTCACCCCGGGAATGAACCCGCCCTGCTTCTTCAGGTTCTCCGCCAGGTCCACCGAATTGAAGATGATGGACGTGTAGAAGTAGCTGAACAGCAGGATCAGGACCGCGAAGGTCAGGTCGTAGGGCAGCTCGCCGGGGGTAAAGAAGTCCGCCATCCCCCGCATCCAGGTGTTCTGGGTGAAGCTGGCCAGCGTGCCGGGCACGATGATGATGGTCTGGGCGAAGACGATCGGCATCACGCCGGCGGTGATCAGCCGGATCGGGATGAAGGTCTTCTGGCCCTGGGTCATCCGGCCCCGCCCCATGACCTTGCGCGGGATCTGTACCGGGATGCGCCGGGCGGCCAGGTGCATGGCCGTCACCGCCGCCACCACCGACGCGAGGATGATGCCGTACAGGGCCACCTTGCCCAGCGACAGCGCCCCTTCGCGCCAGAAGCCGAGCATCTGCACCAGGCCCGGCCAGAGCCGGTCGAGGATGGAGAAGGTGATGAGCAGGCTCATCCCGTTCCCGATGCCCCGCTCCGTGATCTGCTCGCCCAGCCACATCACGAAGATGGCGCCGGTGGTCAGCACCACGACCATCGAGAGCCGGGTCCAGAAGGTGGGCAGCGGCACCGCGCCGGGGATGCTCTCGGTGAACACCGCGAAGGTGTACGCCTGGGCCAGCGCGATGGCCACCGTGGTGTACCGGGTCCACTGGGTGATCTTCTTCTTGCCCTCCTCGTCCTTCTGCATCTTGCCGATGGAGGGCACGATGCCGCCCGCCAGCTGGAAGATGATCGAGGCCGAGATGTAGGGCATGATGCCCAGCGCGAACACCGTGGCGCGGGACAGCCCGCCGCCGAGGGTGTCGTACAAGCCGAAGAACCCGGCGGCGGCCGAGTTCCGGATGAAGTCGGTCACCGCCTGGACGTTGACCCCGGGCGCGAAGATGTGCGCGCCGACGCGGTAGATCACCAGCGCCAGGATCGTGAACCCGATCTTCTTCTGAAGCTCCGGATCCATCCCGAAGCTGGGCCGGGTCGCGGCGGTCATTCGGCGCTGATCTTCCCGCCGGCCTGTTCGATCTTGCCCTTGGCGGCGCCGGAGAGCGTCACGCCGGAGACGCTGTAGGCGCGATCCGCCTCGCCGGTCCCGAGGAGCTTCACCGGCACGTCGCGCTTGGCGATGAGCCCGGCGGCGAACAGGGTGTCCGGATTGACCTCGGTGGCCAGAAGGCCGGCGAGGTCCTTCAGGTTGACCGGCTGGGCGATCACCTTGAACGGGTTGGTGAAGCCGCGCTTGGGGAGGCGCCGGTACATCGGCATCTGCCCGCCCTCGAAGCCCGGATTCGTCTCACCGCCCTGGCGGGCCTTGTGGCCCTTGTGGCCCCGGCCGGAGGTCTTGCCCTTCCCCGAGCCCGGACCGCGCCCCACGCGCATCTTGCCCTTGGTCGACCCGCGGGCCGGCTTGAGGTTCGACAGCGTGATCGTGGTGGTCTTCTCCGCCATTTACTTCTCCTGAGCCGGCGCCACCTCGATGAGGTGGCGCACCTTGAACAGCATTCCCCGCACCGAGGCGTTGTTCGGCACCTCGGACACCGCCTGGTGCCGCTTGAGGCCGAGCGCCTTGAGCGTCCGCCGCATCGTCTCCGAATGGCCGATGCCCGAGCGGATCTGCTTCACCCACAGCCGCTTCGCCACCGCCTCGGCCGGGACCTTCGCCGCATGATACGCGGGGCCCTGCCGGCCCACGACTGGATTGCGTCCCATCGGTTACACCTCCTGCGGCGCGCGGTAGGCGATCTGGTCCAGCTCCACGCCCCGCTCCCGCGCCACCTGCCGGGCCGTGACCAGCTGCTGCAGCCCGTTGAGCGTGGCCCGCACCATGTTGTGCGGATTGTTCGAGCCCAGGCTCTTGGTGAGGATGTCGGTGATCCCGGCGCAGGCCAGCACCGAGCGGATCGGCCCGCCCGCGATGACCCCGGTGCCGCTCGCCGCCGGCTTGAGCAGGACCCGCCCCGCGCCGTGCTGGCCGATGACCTCGTGCGGGATGGTGGCGCCGACCCGCGGCAGCTCGACCATCTTCCGCTTGGCGGCGTCCACGGCCTTCCGCACGGCCTCCGAGACCTCGTTGGCCTTGCCGGTCGCGATGCCCACCTTGCCCTTGCCGTCGCCCACCGCCACCAGCGCGTTGAACGAGAACCGCCGGCCGCC
>CAZPER010000139.1:0-6855 GCA_964585655.1 uncultured Gemmatimonadaceae bacterium
CTGATGGGTGATCCCTTCGAGGGAGAGGTGCAGCGGCTGGGCCGGGCCCGGCTCCTCGCCGAGGGACTGGTGGCGGATGCCGTGGCGCAGGAGACCCGGGTGGTCCCCGGCGACCGGCTGGGCGTGCAGGCCGCGCTCTGGAATACCAGCGGCGCGCCCACCACCGCGTCGGTCTGCCTCGGCTCGCTCCGGCTCCGCTGGTACGCCCTCCCGGACAGCGGCACCCCCGAACCGCTCTCCCTCTCCACCCGGCGCGGCTCCTGCCTCGAGGTGGATTCGGCGGCGCGCCGGCTGCGGCCGGCGCCCCGCGAGGCGGAGCCGCTCCCCGCGGGGCAGCTCGCCACCGCGCGTCTCGAGGCGCTGGTGCCGGACAACGTGGACTATTCCACCCCCTATTTCCTCCGCCACCCGCGCCAGGGGGACCTCTACACCTGGGACCCCGACGACCGCTGGTCCTGGGGCGAGGCGTTCGGCGATCCGGAGTGGTGGGTCGAGGCCACCGGCGGCCGGAACATCGGGCGGGACCTGCGCGAGATCGCCTTCCGCGGCAATGACCAGGGCTCGGGCGAGTTTCGCCGCCCCGTGACGATCGTGCCCCGGGTGGACGTGCGCATCTCGCCGGAGCACGAGGTCTGGCCGGTCGGGAGCGGGGTGCACCGCTTCACCGTCACCCTGGTGCACGGCGCGCGGGACACCACCGAGGGCGTCCTCGCGCTGGAACTGCCCGACGGCTGGTACGCGCCGACGCTCAAGTACCGGCTCACCCGGAAGGACCAGAAGCTCGACTTCACCTTCAATGTCCGCGCCCCGGCCACCCTCCGGCCCGGGAGCTACCCGGTGAGCGCGGTGGCGAACGACGCCTCCCGCCGGATGTACGACGTCGGCATGCGGACGGTGGACCACCCGCACATCCGGCCGCGGAGCTACTCCCGCCGGGCCAGCGCCACCATCCATGTCACCTCGCTGGTGCTGCCCCGGCTCAAGCGGGTGGCGTACGTGCGGGGCGCGGCGGACCGGGTGCCCGAGGCGCTGGAGGCCGTCGGCGTCCCGCTGGAACTGATCACCGGGGCGGATCTCTCCCGCGCCACGCCCGCCCGCTGGGATGCGATCGTGGTGGGGCCGCGGGCGTACGAGACCGATTCCACCCTGATCTCCAACAATGCCCGGCTGCTGAGTTACGCCCAGGCGGGCGGCACCGTCATCGTGCAGTACCAGCAGTACGGCTACTTCCTGGGCGGCCACGCGCCGTACCCGCTCACGGTCGGAAGCCGCGCCCCCGGCACCCCCAACAGTGCCAGCACCGTCACCACCAGCAGGGACTCCGCCCGCGCGCCCACGCCGGCGTTGTTAGGCGGCCACGACCGGGTCACCGACGAGACCGCGCCGGTCACCCCGCTGGCGACGATCCACGCGGTGCTCCGCATCCCCAACCGGATCGGCCCCGCCGACTGGGACGGCTGGGTGCAGGAACGCGGGCTCTACTTTGCCCGGACCTGGGGCCCCGCCTGGACCCCGATCCTCGAGCTGCACGACCCCGGCGAGACACCACTCAAGGGCGGCCTGCTGGTGGCGCCGGTGGGGAAGGGGACCTACGTGTACACCGGGCTCAGCTTCTTCCGGCAGCTGCCGGCGGGGGTGCCCGGAGCGTTCCGGCTCTTCGCCAACCTGCTGGCGCTCGGCTCCCGCGGCAGCGTCGTCCCGCCCGCCGCCGCGCCACGGGCGGAACAGCCCCTGCCGCCGGTTGAGCGGCCGTGACGCGAAGCGGCAGCCCGGGCGCCGCGAGGGATCTCCTCGCATGCGCCGCGGCGTCCCTCCTCCTGGCCTGTTCCGACGGACGCATCCCCCTCACCCTCTACTCCCCGCACGGCCGCGATCACCTCACCCTGCTGGAGAACGAGTTCGAGCGGCTCCACCCCGACGTGGATGTCCGCTGGCTGGATCTCGGCAGCCAGGAGGTGCTGGACCGGCTGCGGCTGGAACGGGTGAACCCGCAGGCGGACGTCTGGTTCGGCGGGCCCACTACGCTCTTCGAGCGAGGTATCGCGGAGTCGCTGCTGGCGCCGTATCGTCCCTCCTGGGCCGACCGGGTGGACTCGAGCGGCATCGGCCCCAACGATCTCTACTACCCCGCCTACCGCACGCCGGCGATCATCGCCTACAACAGCGCCGCGGTGCCGGACTCGCTCGCGCCGCAGGACTGGGACGAGGTGCTGGAGCCGCAGTGGCGGGACAAGGTCCTCATCCGGGATCCCGTCGCCAGCGGCACCATGCGCGCCATCTGGGGACTCATCATCCAGCGCGGCCTGCAGCAGACCGGCGACACCGCCTGGGGAATGGCCTGGCTCCGCCGCCTCGACGGCCAGACCCGCACCTACGCCCTCTCTCCCGCGCTGCTCGACGCCAAGCTGGCGCGGCAGGAGGGGCTGGTGACGCTCTGGGACCTGCCCGACATCCTGATCGCCCGGAGCAAAGGGATGCCCTTTGGCTACACCTTCCCCAGGAGCGGCACCGTGGTGATTGACGACGCCATCGCCCTGGTGCGGAATGCCCGCCATCCCGAGGCGGCGAAGACCTTCATCGAGTTCGTGGGCAGCGTGGACGGCCAGATCCTCGCTGCGAAAGGCGTCTGGCGCCTCCCTGCCCGGCACGATCTCCCCCCGGAGCGGGTGCCGGCCTGGGTCGCGGACGTGGAGGCGCGGATGATCGTGGAACCGATGGACTGGGCGCTGCTCACGCGGGAAGGATCGAAGTGGATGGGCTACTGGGACCAGCAGGTGCGGAACAGCGGGAAGCGGCCGTGAGCGACTACCTCGAGATTACCGGCCTCACCCGCTCCTACTCCGCCCACGCGGGGGTCTTCGGCCTCACGCTCTCGCTGGCCGCGGGGCGCACCCTGGCGCTGCTGGGGCCCAGCGGCAGCGGCAAGACCACCACGCTGCGCCTGTTAGGCGGCTTCGAGACCCCGGATGCCGGGGCCGTTCGGGTGGACGGCGCCGACGTGGTGCCGCTCCCCCCCGAAGCCCGGCGCTTCGGCATGGTGTTCCAGCACTACGCCCTCTTTCCGCACCTCGACGTGGGACAGAATGTGGCCTTCGGGCTCGAGTCCCGGGGCATCCGGGGGCGGGCGGCGGAGCCTCGGGTACAGGAGGCGCTGGCGCTGGTGGACCTCGCCGGCTTCGAGCGGCGGCCGGTGGCGGGGCTCTCCGGCGGGCAGCAGCAGCGGGTGGCGCTGGCCCGGGCACTCGCACCCGAGCCACGGGTCCTGCTGCTCGACGAGCCACTCTCCAACCTCGATCCCGCCCTGCGGGAGCGGACCCGCCGGGAGCTGCGGGCGCTCATCCGCCGGGTGGGAATCACCACCGTGATCGTCACCCACGAGCAGGAAGACGCCTTCGACCTGGGTGACGTGATCGCGGTGCTCCGCGACGGCAAGCTGGAGCAGCTCGGCACCCCGGAGGCGCTGTACCAGGCGCCGGCGACGGCCTTCGTGGCCGGGTTCATCGGCCGGGGGAGCTGGCTCCACGGGAAGGTCGGGCGGCTCGACGACGCCACGGCCGATGTGCTGATCGGGGACGCGAGCTGGACCCTCCCGGCCGCCCCGATGCGGCGCCACGTCCCCGGGGTCGCGGTGGGCACGGCACTCCGGGTGCTGGTGCGGCCCGAGGCGCTGCGGTTCGCCCCGGCCGGCTCTGCCGGGCTCGCAGGGGAGGTGACCGACCGCCGGTTCGCGGGGGCGTACGCCTTCTTCCAGGTGCGGCTCGCCGGCGGCGACCAGGTCGAGGTGAGCGCCGCGCCCACCGCGGCGGCGCTCGGGGACCGGGTGGCGCTGGTCCCCGCTCCCCCCTCTGACGCCGAGCTCATCGCCTGCTTCCCCGGCGAGGGGTTGTGAACCGGAGCCGCGGGCGCCTCGCCACCACGCTGCTGGCACTGCTGCTCGGCTGGCTGGTGGCCTACCCGCTGCTGCTGGTGGCACTCGAAAGCGTGCGGGGGCCCGACGGGTTCACGCTGGAGTGGTTCGCCCGTTTCGTGCGGGAGCCGCGGGAGTGGCAGGCGCTCTGGGCCACCCTCTGGACTTCGGTGGTGAGCGTGCTGCTGGCCGGGGTGCTCGGCATCCCGCTCGCCTTTCTCTTTGAGCGCTTTGACTTTCCCGGCCGCCGGCTGCTGGGCGCACTCGTCGCGCTCCCGGTGGTGCTGCCGCCGCTGGTCGGGGTCATCGCCTTCCTCTTCCTGTACGGCGAGACCGGCTTCGTCGGCCGGCTGGTGCAGGCACTGCTCCGGCTCCCCGAGCCGCCGTGGCGGCTCGAGGGGGCGTGGGCCATCCTGCTGGTCCACGCCTACTCGCTCTACGTCTACTTCTATCTCTTCACCCGCGCCGGCCTGGCCCGGCTCGACCCCGCCGCCATCGAGGCGGCGCAGTCGCTCGGCGCCGGCCGGT
The DNA here is from genome assembly GCA_964585655.1 of uncultured Gemmatimonadaceae bacterium. Taxonomy (GTDB): domain Bacteria; phylum Gemmatimonadota; class Gemmatimonadetes; order Gemmatimonadales; family GWC2-71-9; genus JADJOM01. The sequence continues at coordinate 4,436 of CAZPER010000139.1, forward strand.
GGCGCACCCTCATGCGGGTGACGCTCCCGCTGCTGATGCCGAGCCTCCGGGGGGCGGCGCTGCTCTCGTTCATGACCGCGCTCGCCAGCTTCAGCGCGCCCTACATCTTCGGCGGCGGCTTCCGGGTCATGACGACACAGATTGTCTTCACCCGGCTGAACGGCGAATACGGCATGGCCATGGCGCAGACCGTGGTGCTGAGCCTGCTGGCCCTCACCGGCCTCTGGCTCGCCAGCGACCGCGGGGTGGAGACGGCGGGCTCCGGGAAGGGCATCGCCCCGGCCGCGGTGCCGATCCGCCATCGCGGCCTTCGGGTCCTGGCCACGGTTCTCGGCTGGGGGCTCGCCATCCTGCTGCTCCTGCCGCACGCCACCCTGGTGCTGCTGTCGTTCGTGCCGGTGGGCACCTGGACCATCGAGACCTTCCCGCCGGCCTATACCGTCGCCAATTACATCGCGCTGGCCACCGATCCCGGCCGGCTCCGGCCGCTGGGCAACAGCCTCTGGATGGCCACCCTCGCCACGGTCGTGGCGCTGGGGCTCGCGGTGGCGGCGGGGCTGCTGACGGTGCGGCGGCCGCGGGCCGGGGCGGCGCTGATCGAGCGGCTCCTCGCGGTGCCGTGGCTGGTGCCGGGGACGGTCTTCGCCGTGGCGCTCGCCACTGCGTTCAGCGTGCACCAGCCGCTCCTCGGGCGAGTGGTGCTGGTCGGAACGTTGTGGATCCTGCCGATGGCCTACGTCATCCGGAACCTCCCGATCACCAGCCGGGCGGTGCTCGCCGGGTTCCGCGGGCTCGACCCGGCGCTGGATGAGGCCGCTGCCTCCCTCGGGGCGGGGCGGGGGCGGCGGCTGGTCAAGGTCACGATGCCGCTCCTCCGGCCGGCGCTCGCCGCGGGGGCCACGCTGGCCTTCGTCACGGCCCTCGGGGACTTCGTCACTTCCATCATCCTCTACACGTACGACACCCGGCCCCTCTCGCTGGAAATCCTCTCCAGCCTGCGCCAGGGCGACGTCGGCATCGCGGCGGCCTATGGCGTCTTTCTCATGATCCTCTCCGGGCTGGTCTTCGCGCTCGGGAGCGAACGGAAGGCGGTAACCCGGTGAACCCCAACCGCGCCCTGCCGAGCCAGTTCCGGCAGCTCTCGGTGCTCATCGGCGTGAACCTGGTGGACATGATCGGCCTGATGCTGGTCCTGCCGATCCTCCCCTTCTACGCCAGCGACCTGGGTGCCAGCCCCGAACGGATCGGCTGGCTCATCGCCGCCTTCTCCATCGCCCAACTGGTCGCGGCCCCCTTCTGGGGCCGGCTCTCCGACCGCTACGGCCGTCGCCCGGTGCTGGTGATCGGCCTGCTCGCTTCCGCCATCGCCTACGTGGTCTTCGCCTATTCCACCTCGGTCTGGATGTTGTTCATCTCCCGCCTGGTGCAGGGGGCGGGAGGCGGCACCACCGGGGTGGCGCAGGCCTACGTCGCCGACACGGTGGCGCCGCGGGAGCGGGCCAAGGCGCTCGGCTGGCTGTCGGCGTCCACCAACGTGGGCGTTACGCTGGGGCCGGTGATCGGCGCGCTGGCCACCACGCTGGACCGCTCCGCCCCCGGGATCATCGCGGCGCTGCTTTGCACCGTGAACGCCTGGTTTGCGTGGCGCTGGCTGCCGGAGTCGCGGCCCACCGCCGAGCGGCTGGCGAACCTCAACAAGAAGCCGGTATGGCACGCGGCCTGGATCGTGCTCCGGCACCCGACCCGCTCGGTGCCGCGCTTCGTGTGGATCTACGGCATCGGCATGCTGGCCTTCTCCACGTTTACCAGCCTGATCGCGCTCTACCTCATGGCGGAGCACGGCGTCACCGAGGCGACGATCGGGTACTTCTTCACCTACATCGGCATTCTCAATATCCTGATGCGGGTGGTGATCCTGGGGCCGGTGGTGGAGCGGGTGGGAGAGACCCGCGCCATGCGCTTCGGCGCGGCGGCGCTCATCCTCGGCATGCTGGCCTACCCGGCGGCGCACAACCTGTGGCAGCTCGTGGTGCTGATCCCCCTGATCCCGGTGGGAACCGCGCTGCTCTTTCCCGCCACCACCAGCCTCATGTCGCGGTATTCGGACAAGGCGGAGATCGGCACCACGATGGGGGTGGCGCAGACCTACGCCGGGGTGTCACGGGTGGTGGCGCCGATCATCGGGACCATCATCTTCCAGCGCATCGGCCACCAGTGGCCGTTCATCGTGGCGGCGGTCATGATGGCGCTGGTGAGCGTGCTGGCGTTCCAGGTGGAGCAGCTCCCCGGTCCGCCTACGGGCGAGCATCCCATTGCGGCGGCAAAGGAGGCCCGATGAGCGACGACGATCGCATCACCCGGCTGGAGCAGCGGCTGCAGGTCCTCGAGGGGCTGGTGCGACAACTGGTGACCGCGCGCGG
>CAZPER010000140.1:0-6700 GCA_964585655.1 uncultured Gemmatimonadaceae bacterium
CGCGCGCGCCGCGCGCTCGGAGAGTTCGTCCGCCAGCGCCGCCGCTCCCCGCGCCCGCGCCACCGGCGCCAGCGCCTCCAGCGCCGCGAGCCAGCAGGCCGCGAGGTACAGCGTCACGTGCAGCCCACCGAGCGGCCCATGCTCGATCCAGCCGTGCCCCACCCGGTGGTTCTCGATCAGCCCGTCGCCATCGGTGTCGGTCTCGAGACAGTAGTCGTACGCGGCGAGGACGGCGGGCCAGATCCGGTCGAGCAAGGCGAGGTCGCCGGACCAGGCCGCGTAGCGCCCGGCAAGCAGCAGGAAGAGCGGCGTGCTGTCCGCCGCATCGTAGTGGGCCAGGCCGCTCGTGGTGTACTCGTGGATGACCTTGCCGCTCACGTCCCGGGTGCGGGCCAGGAAGCGGAGCACATCCTTGGCGATCTCGCGATCACCCATGGCGAGGGTGGCGAAGGCGGTCCAGCAGGCGTCCCGACCGAAGTACCAGGCATAGCCCGGCCGGCCGTCCCCCCAACCGGGCCGCGAACCGGCGTAGCCCGCGAGCAGCGACCGGCCGACCCCGGGAGTCTCCGCGAGGAACGCGTCCATCCGGACCTTGGCCCAGCCAAAGGCGCGGTCGAGCGCCGGCTCGGGCGTCTCCAGCCGGGTGAGCCGCTCCTCCAGGCGGCGCGCGTGGAGGATCCGTTCCTGGCGCACCGCGCGGAGCTTTCGCCGGGCCAGGGAATCGAGCGCCCGGTCGGTTTCCGCCGCGTCGCTCCCGGCCGCGAGCACCAGCGAGAGGCGGCCCCGCCCCCGCGCGGTGAGCCGGGCGCCAGTCCGGGCATCCACCCCCGTCAGCTCCACGCCACCCGCCATGACCCGCACCGCGAGTTCCGGCGGTTCGTGGCTCAACCCCAGCCGCACCGCCTGCCCCGACTGCTCCCGCACCTGCACCCGCGAGGTGCCCGCGGGATACGGCCACATCCGGCGGAAGTCGGTGGTCCAGGCCAGGGTGAGCGGCAGGTCGAGGTCGGCGACCAGGCTGTAGAACACCAGGCCATGTTCGAGCGCGGTGGTCACCCGCTCGGTCAGTTCCACCTCGCCGACCCGAAGCACCCGCACGACTTCATCCGGCGCCACCCGCGCGCTCACCACCTCCGGCTCGCGGCCTGAGACCAGCAGGCGTCCCTGTCGCAGCACCCGGCAGGGATGCACCCAGATCTCCTGCAGCCCGCTCTGCTCGCCACCCACCACCAGCGCCCGACGGCCACCGAGGGTCCACGGCGCGTCCTCGCGGCCGGCGGACTCCAGCAGCAGCGGCGAGGGTGAGGGGGGCCACTCATCCCACACGGCGGGCGGTGGCTCTCCCGGGCCGGCCGGCGGGGCGGGCGCCGGCTCGCCTGGCTCATCCACCGGATCCCGGCCACCGGGCCAGCAGGTCACCTGAGCCATCCGGGTGGCGTGGGGAATGGCGTCTCCGATCACCGCGTTCCGGAGCATCGCGTGGAGCTGACGGGAGAGAAGGCGGTCGGGCGCCGCGAGGTGGATGTAGCCGCCGAGGCAGAGGATCCCGCCATCCTCCACCGGCTGCTCCCACGCCAGGATCCGGCTGTCGTTCAGGTGGATGAACGACCGCTCCACCGCCACGACCCGGGCGCGGGCCGGCCGGGAGTGGCGGTAGGCCACCGCGGTGTGCGCTTCCCCTTCGGACGGGGCCCAGACGTAGGTGCCCTGCCCCAGGCCGGCGAAGAGGGGGTGCGGTCCAAACGCGCCGTAGCCCCTTATATGAGGAAAGGCGAGGAAGGACCGGTACTCATCCAGCCAGAACTCGTCCTCCTCGTGGCGCCAGGTGGCGGCTCGCCGTTCGTCAGGCGCCACCGGCTCGAGGCCGAGGAGGGCGGGCAGGCGCGCGGCATCGAGGGTGAGGAACAACCGCCCGCCGGCCGCGAGCCAGGGGACGAGATCCGCCCGCGGCGGCGGGCAATCGCCATGGACCCAGAGCAGGTCGATCGGCTGCAGCGCCACGGCGGACAACTCGCCCAGGCGTTCCACCGACAGCTCCGGCTGGGTCGCCAGCCAGGCGGCGGCCGCATCTCCCTCCACCCCGCCCGCGACCAGCGCCACCCGCCTCACCAATGGAGCTCCAGCGCCCGGCCGATCTTCCCCTTCCCCGCCCCCCGGCCATCGATGCGCACCGCATAGGTGCCATCCGCCACCCGCACCGAGACCTCGTGGCCCGCGAGCCGTACGCCGCTCAGTTCGACCCGTTCGCCAAACGGGAGGGGATCCACGATCACGCCCGCCTCGCCCTGCGGGAGGATCCCCGCAACGTGCCGCGCCAGCAGGTCGTTCACCCAGCTGTGCTGGTAGTCGTCGATCCCCCGGTAGACGCTGCCGCGGCCGCTGACGGGGTGATAATGCTCAAAGCAGTTGGGCCGGGCGGGATCGCCGTTGAAGCTCATCATCCGGACGAACTGGCGCAGCAGGTGCACCAGGTGCGGCGCCCACGCCGGCCGGTGCAGTCGCACCACCCGGGCGAGGGCATCTACCAAATGACTGTTGGTCATCGGCCAGACGCGGCCATTCCACGGACAGACATGGCGCTTCCCCTTCCACTCGGCATCGGGGTTGAAGCGGGGATCGTCCGCGCTCGAACTCGGGACCGGAAACGGCGTCCAGAACTCCGCCGCTCGGAACAGGTGCGCGGCGAAGCCCTCCAGGTGTTCCGGCCCCGTGAGCTCGGTCAGGTAGGGATAGAAGCAGACGGCGGCCTTCACCCGGGTCCGCCCCCCGGTGGCGGGGTTCACGTCCGAGAACATCCCCAGGGCCGGGTCCCACATCTGTTCCGTGATCGCCTTACCGGTCCGGGCGGCGTAGCCGGACCAGCGGGTCCGGGCCCCGGCATCGGGGGCCCGGGCCGCCAGGAACCGGAACAGCCGCCAGGCGTAAAGCGTGACGTCGATGCCCTTGAGGCGGAGCCGATTCTCCCAGCCATAGCGGTCGGCGTCGGCATCCACCGCCTCGTAGCGGGACATGTACTCCTGCCCGGTCTCGTACTGGTCGGTGACGTCGATCATCCCCGAGCCTTCGGCGTCGCGGGTGGTCACCAGCCACTCGGCGTAGCGCTCCAGCGCGGGATAGAGCCGCGCCAGCCAGGGCGCGTCGGGGTGCGCGTCGAGCAGGTCGCCAATGGCGCCACCCCAGTCGGCGTGATAGAAGTCGGGCTGCACCAGGTGGTTCAGGTACACCCGCCCCGGCATGGAACCATCGGGACGGAGCCGGTCGAAGAAGGTGTGCGCCACCCCCTGGCCCCAGCCGGGGGTGCCCGCCCACCGGAGTTCCCGCAGGTGGCACATCGCGCTGTAGCTGATCGGCTGGTGGAAGTAGCCGATCCCCTCGCAAACCGTGTCGTGCCGGTACTGCCCGAGGCCGGCGGGCACCCGGTTGAGCCGCAGGCCATACCAGCGGTACCACCAGTACCGGTTGAAGTGCGCGTCGCTGCAGCGGAACTCGGGAACGGTGCGGGTGAATGCGGTCCACGCGGCGGTGGCCAGGCGATGGGACGCGATGGAGGCTCGGGACCCGGCGGGAGGCTGCGTCGGCTCCGGCTGGGGGGTGTCGACCAGGTCGATCACGACCGAGGCCGCGAACCGCGCCGATCCCCCCGCCTTGAGGTCGAACCGCCGGTGCAGGCCAAGATAGACCAGCCCGCCGGGGCTGATGCCTTCCAGCCGGACCTCGTCCGTGAGGCCGCCGCCGGCGGGCCAGCGGTCGTAGAACGGGGTGAGCCGGAAGTCGGGAGCCGGCCCCGAATGCTCGGAGCGGCAGGCGGCGTGGCTCGCGACCCTCGGTGAGAGCTGGTAGCGGAGCGCCACCTCCACCGTCTGCTCCTTCCGGTCACGCAGCTCGCGCACCAGGGTCAGCCCATCGCCTGACCGGCTCACCCCGGCGCCGGGAACCGATTCGCCGTTCACCGCCGTCCACTGCACCACATCCACCGTTCGTGCCCGCCGGGCCCGGTTCTCCAGCACCCACTCCGAGACCAGGCGGCGATCGCCGGGCGCGCTCCGGATCTCCCGGGCGTGGAGCCCCGGGGCCAGCCGGTAGTCGAGGGCGAGCGTGGCCGGCGTCCAGTGGGTGGCGTGGGCCCGCGCGGGGAACGGCTCCCCGTGGTGATCAAGGAAGCTGACGGTGAAGAGCGGGCCAACCGCGTACTGCAGCAGGTGCGCCTCGTCCCAGAAGCCGGGCGTGTCGTGCCAGGCTGGGAATGGGGGCGCCCAGATCAGTCCATCCCCCGCCCCGAGGTACCACTTGTCGGGCCGGGAGAGCAGGAGCAGGGAGTGGGAGCGGGTCACGGGGAGAAAAAGGCGACGGACCGCCGACCGAGTCAACTCTCCCACTCGATGGGCGGTCCGGGCCTGGGCGGCGGGGACGGTCAGGCCAGCTTCTGCAGCTCCGCCAGCAGCTCGGCGTTCTCCCGGCGGTTGCCGGAGGATTCCTCCGCGAACGTCCAGCGGACGATCCCCTGCCGGTCAATCACCACGTAGGCGCGGCGGGAGAAGAACTTGTCCTCCAGCAGGGTGCCGTAGCTCCGGCTCACCTCCCGCTTGAAGTCGCTGAGCAGTTCCACCCCCAGCTTCTCCTTGGCCTTGAACTCCTTGAGCGTCGGCACCGAGTCCACGCTGATGGGGAGCACCACGGTACCGGCTCCCTGGAACTGACTGTAGTCCTCCGAGAAGGCGCACAACTCCCGGGTGCAGACGCGGGTGAAGGCGAGCGGAAAGAACGCCAGCAAGACGTTCTTGCCGCGCAGCGCGGACAGCGTCACATCCTTGTCGGCGGTGGACGCGAGGGTGAAGTCCGGGGCGGGCGCGCCCACGGCGGGCATCGTGGTCGACATGCGGCTCAGCGCCCGAAGCGCTTCCCGACCTCGGTCCAGTTCACCACGTTCCACCAGGCGGCCACGTAGTCGGGCCGGCGGTTCTGGTACTTGAGGTAGTAGGCATGCTCCCAGACATCGCACCCGAGCAGCGGCGTCTTCCCTTCCATGACGGGGCTGTCCTGGTTGGCGGTGCTGTACACCTCGATGCTGCCATCCTTCTTCTTCGCCAGCCACGCCCAGCCGCTGCCAAACCGGGTGGTGCAGGCCTTGGCGAAGGCCTCCTTGAACTTGTCGAAGCCGCCAAAGGTCTTCGTGATCGCCTCGGCCAGCGCCCCGGTCGGCTCCCTGGCGCCGCCCGGCGCCATCAGCTCCCAGAACAGGGTGTGATTGTGGTGGCCGCCGCCGTTGTTGCGCACGGCGGTGCGGATCGCCTCGGGCACCGCGTCGAGGTTGGCGATGAGCGCATCGAGCGACTTGGCGGCCAGGTCCCCCTGGCCCTCCAGCGCGGCATTCAGGTTGTTGACGTACGCGGCGTGATGCTTGTCGTGGTGGATCCGCATCGTCTGCTCGTCGATGTGCGGCTCGAGCGCGGTGTAGTCGTATGGAAGGGGCGGCAGCGTGTGCGCCATGGAAGTCTCCTTGCGGATGGGAAAGAGCTGCAGCGCCGCTGGAACCGGCGCGAGTGCGGCAAAGGAAGCCCCGACCGCGCCTGCCAGCTCCAGGAACCGCCGGCGATCGAGCGCATCACGAAACAAACGGTCGGACATGGGCCGCAATATCATCACCCCCCGGGACGCGGTCAACGACGAAGGCGCCACGCCGTCGTCAGGAACGCCGCGCTCGCGCCGAGTGCGACCAGCGCCGTGTACACGGTTTCTGCCGCGAGCCCGCCCGCAAGGACCGGCACCAGGCCCCCGCCCGCCGCCGCCACCAGCGCCACGACCACCCCCCATCCGGTGGGTGCCAGCCGGCGCCCGCTCCGCTCCAGCCAGTCCCGTCCCCGGAACGCGAGCACCAGCGCCACCACGAGCATCCCGCACCACCCGGCGACGGGATACCCGGAGCCGACGCCCACCGCGGCCACGCCGAGCAGCGCCAGGTCCGGCCGCCGTGTCACGGCAGCGAGGAGTGTCGTCACCAGCGCGACGGGGAAGAAGATCGGCTGCCAGTGCACCAGCCCCCCCGGCACCGCGACCCCAGTGAGCCGGATCAGCAGGAGGGCACCGAGAATCGGGGTGAGGGGGCCGCGTCCAATCAGATGGAAGGGCACGAGTCCCAGCAGCGCCGTGGCCACCAGCAGCAGCGCCCCGGCCACGCCCAGCTCGAACGCCGCGCTGTAGGGTGCCTCGCGGAGCTGGTCCAGGAGCAGGGGCATGGGCCCGGCGACTCGGGCCAGCAGGTACCAGCAGCCGGCGAGCAGCAAGAGCACGGGTCCGAGTACTAGCGGCACCCGGCCCGGGCGGGACCAGCAGAACCCGGCCGCGGCGCCGGTCAGGACCAGGAGCATGAAAAGATGGAGTCCCGGCGCCACCAGCGCCCCGAGCACCGCGAAGACATGAAGCGTGAGCCAGCGCTCGCGCGGGATGAGGTCGGCGGCCGGAACCGCCGCGGGCTCCGGAGCGGGGCGGCGGCCCGCCAGGGCGAAGAGCACCAGGCCGTCACCCACCAGGACCAATGCCAGGGTGATGAGCTGAAAGGAACGAGGCAAGTCCGCCAGGCGTTCACCGCTGGCGGTCGCGGACCGGAGCCCGGCCAGGGCCAGGGCCGCGAGCAGGGTGCCGGCGGCGGCGGCGAGGAGCCGCGAGCGGGTCGGCGCCGCGAGCGCAAACAGCGCCGCGACCG
>CAZPER010000141.1:0-6629 GCA_964585655.1 uncultured Gemmatimonadaceae bacterium
TGATCGGCAAGGTGGCCGGCTCCACCACCAAGGGCGCCATTGCGGGCGCGGTGATCGGCGGGATCGCCGGCGGGATCATCGGCGACCAGATGGACCGTCACGCCGCCGAGCTGAAGCAGAACATCCGGGGCGCCACGATTGAACGGGTGGGCGAAGGGATCCAGATCACCTTCGATTCCGGCCTGCTGTACGATTTCGATTCCGATGTGCTCCGCCCCGAGGCCCGCACCAACCTGGATGAGCTGGCCCGGAGCTTCAGCAAGTACGACGGATCCGACATCCTGATCGTGGGCCACACCGACCAGACCGGCACCGAGCAGTACAACCAGACCCTGTCGGAGCGCCGGGCCAACGCGGCGGCAAGCTACCTGGTGTCGCACAACGTGAAGGGCTCCCGCATCCAGACCATGGGCCTGGGCGAGACGGAGCCGGTGGCGAGCAACGAGACCGAGGCCGGCCGGCAGACCAACCGCCGGATCGAAGTCGCGATCTACGCCAGCAAGGACATGCGCGAGGCGGCGAAGCGGCAGGCGGGGAGCTGAACCAACACGCCGTCGCCCGGAGCATCCCGGACTGACCGTCCGCGGGGTGACCCGCAGATGCCGGGATGCGACGGGCGCCGGCTCCCGATCAGGAGCGCTTCACCACCCGAAGCAGGGCCAGCAGGACCACCGCCCCCACGAGGGCGGTGATGAGGAGGCCGAGCAGCCCCCAGGTGTCGATCCCGAGCTGGCTGAAGATCCAGCCACCGAGGAAGGCACCGATCACACCGACGACCAGGTCCCCCACCAGCCCGAAGCCCCCGCCCTTCATGATCTGGCCCGCCAGCCATCCGGCGACCAGCCCAACCGCCAGGAAGATGATCAGGCTCTCGGTAGACATAGGTGCGACTCCTCTGGAAAGGCGGCTGCGAAGCCGCGGAATGATGTAGCGCGCAGGGGTGCCGTATTCCCGACAACGGGCGGCGTGAGGGAGATCACCGCCCGTTACGGTGGCCGCAGGCAAGTTTGCGTCCGCACGAGCGGCTGCCGAGGCAGCCACCTTGGCGAGCGAGCATTCGGCTCGCGAGTCGAAGGCGCGTCGTGGATCGGTCCCATCGATCCCGCGCGCCTTTCCTTTTTGTTACGCGGAGCAATCCGCCCATGATGGAGGCGCACCATGACATGGACCCCCCAGTTGCCGGCCGGCGGAGCTGCGCTGCCGCGACACGCCACGCCATCCCGCCTGACCCGGCGGGAACTCCAGGTGATGCACCTGATCGCCGACGGCTGCGCCAACAAGGACATCGCCGTGCACCTCGGCATCGCGGTCCACACGGTGAAGACCCACGTCCACAACCTCCTGCTCAAGCTGGGCCTGCGCTCCCGCCTCGAGGTGGCCGTCCAGGTGTATGCGGCCAGCCGGCCGACCCTCGCACCAGAACAGCTCCAGGTTGCCTGATCCTGAAGGCCGCGGCCGGGGCCAGCCACCGTCAGGTGGCTGCCCCGGCGTGCGCCGCGGCGTGCAGCGCGTCCGCCAGGCTGTCCTCGTCCCAGCGGCCGGCGTAACGCCTCCCATTGATGAAGAAAGTGGGCGTGGCGCGGACCCCGCTCCGGACCCCGCTCATGTGATCCTCGCGGACCCGCGCCTGGAAGAGGTGGGCATCGATGTCCTCGAGGACCGCCCGCCCATCCACCACGGCCATGGAGGCCATCCGCTCGAGTCCTGCATCGCTCAGCGCGGTGGGACCGTCCTGCTGATGCTCGAAAATGAGGTCATGCAGGGCCCAGTACGCCGCGGGACCGCCGCGCGCCCGGGCCGATTCCGTCGCCTCTGCCGCATGCTGGGCGTGGGGGTGCGCGTGGGTCAGCGGGAAGTTCCGGAAGACGAAGCGGAGCCGCTTTCCCATGCGTTGCTGCAGCCGCTGGATGATGGGGTGAACCCGCCCGCAATCGGGGCATTCGTAGTCACCGTATTCGACCAGGGTGACGGGGGCATTGGGATCGCCCTGGGAATGGTCGCGTATCCCCACCGGGGTGGACAGCTGTTCGTCGCTCATGGGACGCTCCTGGCCAGCCGTCAACCGCCGGGCGCGACAGCCGCAGCCCGCGGTGCGCCACGGAAGATGGCGGCGGGGACCGGACCGACAATCGCTCTTTGGATTGACCACCCAGGGGGAGGGGATGGCGGGATTCAGCCGATGCCGGTGAATGTCCCTCCCGAATCGGCCAGCCGGTCGAGCGAGCCGGCGGGGCGCCAGAACTCCGGCTCGCCGTGCGGGAGCCGCGCGAACTCCCGCATCCGCCCGCGCACCGCCGCCAGCCCCTGGCGATCGGCATGGAACATCGGCCCGCCACGGAAGGCGGGAAAACCATACCCGGTCAGGTACACCACATCGATGTCCGACGCCCGCGCCGCGATGCCCTCCTCCAGTATTCTCGCCCCCTCATTCACCAGGGCGTAGACCAGGCGCTCGACGATCTCCGCATCGGTCACCGGGCGTGCGGCGATCCCCAGCTCCGCCCGCTGGCGGGAGATGAGGCCCGCCACCACCGGAGACGGAACCGGCTGGCGCGGCCCTTCCGGGTAATCGTACCACCCGCCCCCGGCCTTCTGCCCGAAGCGGCCCAGCGCGCAGAGCCGATCGGGAAGGGTGGAGCAGCGATAGCCCGGTCGTTCGGCGCGGCGCCGCTGCCGGATGGCCCAGCTCACGTCGTTGCCGACCAGGTCACCCACCCGGAACGGCCCCATGGCCATCCCGAATTCCTGGATGGCGCGGTCCACCTGTTCGGGGGTCGCCCCCTCCTCCACCAGGTACCACGCCTGCCGGAAGTAGGGATCGAGCATCCGATTGCCGATGAAGCCGTCGCACACCCCCGACACGACCGGCACCTTGCCCAGCCGCCGGCCCAGCTCCAGCGCGGTGGCGACCACCTCCGGTGCGGTCCCGGCGCCGCGCACCACCTCCAGCAGCCGCATGACATTGGCTGGGCTGAAGAAGTGAGTTCCGACGACGTCCCCCGGGCGCCCGGTGAATCCCGCGATCAGGTTGAGGTCGAGGCTTGAGGTGTTGCTGGCCAGAATCGCCCCCGGCCGGAGGGCGCGGTCGAGCGCCTGGAAGACCTCGCGTTTCACCTCCAGCGATTCGAACACCGCCTCGATGGCGATATCGGCCGGGGCCGCATCGGTGAGGGAGAGCGTCGGCGTGAGGAGCGCCCGGCGCCGCTCCCGCTCGCCGGCGTCGAGCTTTCCCTTCTGCACCTGGGCGTCGAGGATGCCGGCGATCCGCGCCACCCCGCGCTCGAGCGCCGCCGCGTCGGTTTCGATGAGCCAGACGGGGATGCCGGCAGTGAGGAAGCAGGCCGCGATCCCCGCGCCCATCGTGCCGGCGCCGATGACGGCGGCCCGTTCGATCCGCCGGCCGGCCACCGCCCCGTCCTCCCCCGCGATCCGGCCCGCGGCCCGCTCGGAAAAGAAGGCGTAGCGTAGCGCCTTCGACTCCGGCGAGTCGAGCAGATCAAGGAACGCCTGCCGCTCGATGGCGAGCCCCGTCTCGAACGGACCGGCCGCCGCCGCAATGGCCTCGAGCGCCCGGCGCGGGGCGGGGAGGTGGGGAGACTGGGCCGCCAGCCGGGCGCCCGCGGCCTCGCACTTGGCGGAGAGCTCAGGCTCCGCCAGGACGATATCGCGGGTGCGCCGGGGTACCGTCGCGCGAACCTCGCGCGAGGCCGCCAGCGCCAGCGCCGCCGGCACGGGATCGCCCTCCACCACGGCATCGAGGAGGGCCGTCCCCGCGAGCTCCACCGCCACAACCGGGCTGCCGCTGGTGATCATGCTGATGGCCCGGTCCGCCCCGACCAGCCGCGGCAAGCGCTGGGTGCCGCCGGCGCCGGGGATGAGGCCGAGCTTCACCTCGGGCAGGCCGACCTTCGCATCGGTGCTCGCCACCCGGTAGTGGGCCGCGAGCGCGAGCTCGAAGCCGCCACCGAGACAGACGCCGGCAATGGCCGCAACGACAGGCTTGACGCTGGTCTCCACCTGGGCGATCAGCTCGCGCAGGGTGGGCTGCTCGGTGGCCTTCGGGGTGTTGAACTCGCGGATGTCGGCGCCACCCGAAAAGCGGCCCCCCGCGCCGGCCAGGACGATGGCGTGCACCTCGGGGTCCGCTCCGGCACGGGCCAGGGCCGCGGCCAGCTCGGCCCGCACGGCGTGGGAGAGGCCGTTGACGGGTGGGTTGGCGAAGGTGATCAGCGCGGTGTGGTTCTGGAGGCGGTAGTCGGCGACTGGCATCGGCGGCATCACTCCTACCGTCCCGCCCGCAGCTTCCCCCGGTCCACCTTCCCCAGGTGGGTCGTCGGCAGGGAATCCACGAAGATGACTTCGCGGGGGTGCTTGTACGGCTCCAGCCGGTCCCGGACGAAGGCCTTGAGCTCCTCCGCGAGTCCCTCGCGGCGCTCCCGCGGAATCACGTAGGCGTGCGGCTTGACCAGTCCATTGGCGTCCGCGACCCCCACCACCGCCACCTGCGATACCGCCGGGTGGAGCAGCAGGCAGCCCTCGACTTCCGTGGCGGAGAGCCACTTCCCCGAGACCTTGAGCAGTTCGTCGGCCCGGCCGCCGTAGGTGAAGTACCCGTCGGCATCGCGGCGCACGAGGTCCCCGGTGACGACCCACTCCCCCCGGAAGGCCTGCTGGCTCTTCTCCAGCTGCTGCCAGTAGCCTAGCGCGCGGGAGCCGCCACGCACCCAGAGGTAGCCGGTCTCCCCCTCGCCGAGGGGCTGCCCCTCCTCGTCCGCCACCTTGACGTCGAAGCCGGGCACCACCTCCCCGAGCGTGCCCCTGCGCACCCGCCCCGGGCGGTTGGAGAGGAAGATGTGCCACATCTCGGCGGTGCCGAGTCCGTCCAGCAGGGGAATGCCGAAGCCCGCGTCCCAGCGGGCGTGCAGCTCCTCGGGGAGCCCCTCCCCCGCCGAGGTGGCAAGCCGGAGGCACGAGAGATCCTGGCGCCCGGCATCGGGGTGGCTGACCATCTGGTTGATCATCGTGGGGACGGTGATCAGAATGGTGGGCCGGTGCTTCGCGATCCGGCCGAAGATCACGTCGGCGGTACAGCGTTCGTCGAAGAGGACGGTGGTGGCGCCGGCCGCGAAGGGGAAGAGCAGGTTGGAGCCGGTGGCGTACCCGAAGTAGAGCTTGGGGACCGAGAGCGTGATGTCGTGCTCGGTGTACTGCAGGACCTCCCGCGCGTAACACTTGCAGGTGTTGACGAAGGACCGGTGCGGCTGGACCGCCGCCTTGGGCTGGCCGGTGGTGCCACCGGAAAAGAGCCAGATGGCGGGGTCATCCTGGTCGGTGGGATAATTCTCGAAGCTCGTCGGCGCCGCGGCCAGGCGCGGCTCCCAGGCGGGGTCGCCCACGACGATCAGCGCCGGCGCGTGGGCCGAGCGGCCGGCCGCGGCGCGGAAGGCATCGGCCCGTTCGGCGGCGACCAGCGCCACCACCGCCCGGCTGTAGCCGAAGAAGTACTCGATGGCCTCCGGCTTGAGTTCCGGGTTGACCATCACCACGACGGCGCCGATCTTCAGGGTGCCGAACAGCGCCGCCACGTAGTCCGGGCCATCGGGCAGGGCGATGATCACCCGCTGTTCGGCCGCCACTCCCGCCGCACGCAACAGGTTGGCATAGCGGTTGGCCTGCGCCTGCACCTCGCGATAGCTCCACCGTCCGGCATCGGTGATGAGGGCGGTCCGGTCCCCCCGACCCTCCCGCACCCGGGCATCGAGAAAGAAATCGGCGATGTTGAGTTGCTGCATGAGGACAGAATAACCGTGCTCTCGCTCGCCGCAATGACCTGGGAGGAGGCGCGCGACGCCGCCGGCCCTCGCACCGTCGCGATCCTGCCGGTCGGCGCCATCGAGGCCCACGGCCCCCACCTGCCGCTCGAGACCGACGTGATCATCGCCGGGGCGATGGCGCGGGCCGGGGCGCTCCACCTCGAGGCCATCGGCCTCCGCACCGTGCTGCTCCCGCCGCTCCACTACACCTCGGCCGACTTCGCCTGCGGCTTCCCCGGCACGGTGTCCCTCCGCCCCGGGACCGTCACCGACGTGGTCGTGGAACTCGCCGCCGGACTCGGCCGCCAGGGGTTCGGGCTGCTCGCCATTGCCAACGCCCACCTCGACCCGGGGCATCTCGCCGCGCTGGAGGCGGCCGTGGACCAGATTCGGAGGGACAGTCACATCGCCGTTGCCTTTCCCAATCTTGCCACCAGGCCATGGGCCCTCCGGCTCAGCGAGGAGTTCAGGAGCGGCGCCTGCCATGCGGGGCAGTTCGAGACCTCGATCGTGCTGGCCGAACGCCCGGAGCTGGTGCGGGAGGCGACGCGCGCCACGCTCCACGGGAATCCCGCCTCGCTCTCGCGGGCCATCCGGGATGGCAAGGGAAGCTTCGAGGAGGCGGGGGGTCCACGCGCGTACTTTGGCTTTCCCGCGGACGCCACTGCCGCCGAGGGGCGGGCCACCATTGACGTCCTCGGGGAGATCCTGGCCGAAGCGGCCCGCGCGGAGATCGGCGCGGGGAGCGGGCGCCCGTGAGTTCGCTCGCCGGGAAGGTGGCGATCGTGACCGGCGCCGGGAGCGGGATCGGCGCCG
>CAZPER010000142.1:0-6626 GCA_964585655.1 uncultured Gemmatimonadaceae bacterium
GATTATATACCGCTCAGTACGGAATGGAGGGCGGCCCGGTGGCCGCCAGCCCCGGCCCACTGCGCCTGGCCCACCGCGGGGACTGGCGGGTGGCCCCGGAGAACACGCTGGCCGCCCTGCTGGCGGCGATGCGGATCCCTGCCTGCGACGGCGTGGAGTTCGACGTCCGTCTCAGCGCCGACGGGGTCCCCGTCGTCATCAACGACGAGACGCTCGCCCGGGTCCAGGGCCGGCCGGGCTCTGCCCGTGGACGGTCGCTGGCCCCCCTAAGGGGGTCCGGGTCCTGCTGGCGGAGGACAATGCGGTCAACCAGCTCGTGGCGGCCACGATGCTGCGCAAGCGCGGCCACCAGGTGGACCTGGTCGCCAACGGCCGGGAGGCCGTCGCCGCCGTCCGGCGGGCCGCATACGATCTCGTCCTGATGGACATTCAGATGCCGGAGATGGACGGGTTCGAGGCGACTGCCGCCATCCGGGCCCTCCCGGACGGGCACGGACTGCCGATCATCGCGCTCACCGCCCATGCCTTCAGCGAGGAGCGGGAACGCTGCCTCGCGGCCGGCATGACGGGGTTCCTGCCCAAACCCTTCCGCTCCGCCGAGCTGCTCGCCATCGTCGAAGGGGTGCGGGTTGAGGCCGGGCGCGCCGCCGCGCCGGTGACCGTTCCGCCCGCCGTGGATCTGGACTCCCTGCACCGGCAGTTGTCGGATGCCGGGGCGGAGGCGGCACTCGACGACATCGTGGACGTCTTTCTGGACAGCGTGCCCGAGCGGGTGCAGGCGCTCGAGGCGGCCCTGGCAGGCGGGGTCGCCACCGAGATTGCCTTCGCGGCGCATGCGCTCAAGTCCAGCGCCGGCACCATCGGCGCCGCCCCACTTGCTGCCCTGTTGGCGGAGATCGAGGCGGCGGCCCGCTCGAATCTCCTCCCCGACACGGCGAGCCTGGCCACCCGGGTCCGTGATGGAGCCGCCGCGGTCCTGGCCGATCTCCGAGTGTACCGGGGCAGGGCCGCCTAGCTCCTCGGGGGCCGCTTGGCTGAGGCTGGGGCGGTCGTTACCTTACCGCGCCGCGATTCACATCGCCCGCCGGGACAGGTGTCCGAGTGGCTGAAGGAGCCGGTCTCGAAAACCGGTAAACCCGCAAGGGTTTCGAGGGTTCGAATCCCTCCCTGTCCGTGTCAACCTGAAATCCCGTGGGGGGAGCGCCATCCGGCCTCCCCCCACAGCGTTGTTCGGGCCGGCCGACGATACTTCCAGCATGCATGCTCCCCTCCCGAGACCTCGACCGACGCTCGATCAGCTCAGCGGGGCCATGCTGGGGCTGGCCGTGGGCGATGCCGTGGGCGCGGTGGTCGAGGCGCTGCCGCCGGAGGCGGCCCGGCGCTACGTGGAGGAGGTGCTGCGTCCCGGTCGGATTCCGGCGCAGGGCCGGGAATCCTTCCCGTTCGGGCAGGTGACGGACGACACCCAGCTGGCCCGTGAACTCCTGCTCTCCATCGGGGAGGACGGAGTCCTCGACCCCAACGCGTTTGCCGAGCGCCTGCTGACCCTGGTCGACACCGGGGAGCTGGTGGGTGGCGGGCCCGCCACCGTGACCGCCGCGCGCCGGCTGGCCCTGGGTCTGCCCTGGCGCGAGGCGGGGATGCCGGCGCCCTACGCGGGGAACGGCGCGGCCATGCGGGCCGCCCCCCTCGGGTTGCTCTACGGCCACGATTCCCGCCTGCTCGCCGGGGTGATCGCCGACCAGGCCCGGGTCACCCACCAGGATCCGCGGGCGGTGGCCGGCGCACTGGCCATTGCCGTCGCGGCCGCCATCGCCGCGCGGCGCGAACCGGTCACGCCGGCGCGGTTCCTGGCGGAGGTCAGCGAGGCGGTGCGGCCGGTGCACGAGTCCACCGCGGCCGATCTCCTGGGCATGGCCGGCTGGGCAGGGTTGCCGCCAGAGGAGGCGTCGGCCGCGCTCCGGGCGCAGGGGCTCGAGCCCACCGCCGCCCGGGGGTGGCGGGGGATCTCCTCTCATGTCACCGCCAGTGTCGGCTGGAGTCTCTACGCCTTCCTGCAGTCGCCGGATGGGTATTGGGAGGCCATTTGTATCGCCATCGCCGTAGGCGGGGATAGTGATACCCTCGCCGCGATGACCGGCGGGATCGCCGGTGCGCGGCTCGGCGCCGCGGCCGTCCCGATCCCGTACCGTGAGCGTCTGACCGATCGCGGCCGCTGGTCCGCAGGGGAGCTGCTGGAACTCGCCGCCACGGTGCACCGCCGGGTGGGATCGGCGATTCCCTAGCGCGAAGCGAGGCCGCCAGCGCAAGTGCGTGGCGGCCTCGGGTGCGTCGGGGGCGGGGGAGGGGCTACTGCAGGTTGCCCCGCAGCTTGGCGATATCGAGCATCGGGACCCCGCCCTCGGTGGGCACCAGGATCACCAGGTTGTTCGAGCCCTTCATGTCGTGCAGCACCTCGAGGTACTGCTTGGTCAGGGCCTCCGCCGTGAGCGTCTGGTTGAGCAGTTTCTGCTGTTCGCTCTGCAGCCGCGCCACCTCCACCCGGTGCCGTTCGGTCTGGATCTGCTGCTCCTGGGCGATCTTGCCGTTGATCGCCGCGACGACCTGCGCCGGCGGCTGCAGGTCGCGCAGGAAGAAGGCCGTGACCTCCGCGATCCGGAACGGTTCCCCGCCGGCCCGCGGCTGGGTGATCAGGGCGCTGTCCACCAGCGCCTGCATGCCGGCCGCGATCTCGGTCCGCTTGGAGATGTCGTTGATGGAGAACCGGACCATGCCGTCCCGCACTCCCTGGCGGATGGCGTTGTGGACGATCGAGTGAATCTGGTCCTCGGTGCCGATCTCGAGGAAGATCCGCGGCGCGTCCTGGGGATTGATCTGCCAGCGGAGGCCGGCGTCCACCGTCATCCCCATCTGCTCGCTGGAGAGCGCCTCGATCGGCTCGATGGCCTCTCCGACTTGCGGGAACTGCTCCTCCCGGGTGGAGTAGCGCTCCACCGAGGACCAGGGAGCCACCAGGTGGATGCCGGGGAGCAGGGGGCGCATGTCCACCGTGCCGAAGGCATGCTTGACCCCGACCTGGCCCGGGTCCACCACCACCACCAGCGCGCCGAAGATGAAGAGCGCGGCCACCGTGGCGAAGAACAGCGCGAACAGCCGCAGCAGCCCGGAACTCTTGCCGCCGGCGGCGCTCGAGCGCGCCACCATCAGGAAGAAGGCCACCAGCAACAGGACGCCGCCGAAGACGAGCTTGCCCATGGGAACTCCGGTGTGGGGTAGGGACGCGGGGAGAAGCTAGCGCCGGCGCGGAAAGGAAGCCACTGGAGGCCCCCCGGGCGGCGGTGGCGGACGGTGCGGGAGCCCGCTAAGATTCCGCGCGTTTCTGGATGGCCTGGGACAGATGGCCGAGTGGTTTAAGGCGCACGCCTGGAGAGCGTGTATACCTCACAAGGGTATCGAGGGTTCGAATCCCTCTCTGTCCGTCCTGGGGCCGGGGGCCGGGGGGCCGCCCGGCCCCTCCTGTGTCCGCTCCCTGAGGGAACCGGCGAGGCGGTCCCGGCGTATCTTGGGAGACCCCTCGTGTCCGGAGCCCCGCCTGATGCTGATCCGCCGTGCCCCCGATATCCGCCCCGCCGAGATCACCCCCGAGTCGCTCTACCTTGGACGGCGGGCGTTTCTGTCGGGGCTGGCCGCCGCCGGGGTCGCGCTCACGGTGGGTGAGCGGCGCGCGCTGGTCCAGGGCCTGGCGCGGGACGGCATCCCCCGGGAGGATGACACGCCCACCCCCTACGACGTGGTGACCACCTACAACAACTTCTACGAGTTCGGGACCGGCAAGGACGACCCCGCCGCCAACGCGAAGGGGTTCGTCACCCGGCCGTGGAAGGTTCGCATCGAGGGGGAGATCGCCAAGCCGGGGGACTACGACTTCGACGACCTGGTGCGGCCCCATCAGCAGGTGGAACGGGTGTACCGCCATCGCTGCGTCGAGGCCTGGAGCATGGTGGTGCCGTGGCTGGGGTTCCCGCTCAAGGACCTCATCGCGCGGTTGCAGCCCACCAGCCGGGCCAAGTTCGTGGAGTTCACCACCCTGCACGACCCGGCCCGGATGCCGGGCCAGAAGAGCCGGCTCTTTCCCTGGCCCTACCTGGAAGGCCTCCGGATGGACGAGGCGCTGCACCCGCTCACGCTGATGGTCACCGGGCTCTACGGCAAGCCGCTGCCGCCCCAGAACGGCGCGCCGCTCCGGCTGGTGGTGCCGTGGAAGTACGGCTTCAAGGGCGGGAAGTCCATCGTCCGGATCCGCTTCGTCGAGACCCAGCCAGCAAATACCTGGCAGGTGATCGCCCCGGACGAGTACGGCTTCTACGCCAACGTGAACCCGGCGGTGGATCACCCCCGCTGGAGCCAGGCGCGGGAGCGCCGCATCGGGGAGTTCTACAAGCGGCCCACCCTGCCGTTCAACGGCTACGCCGACCAGGTGGCCGGGCTGTACCGGGGCATGGACCTGGCGCGGAACTACTGACGCCGGCCATCCCGAACGGCCCCCCGGGACCATGACCAGGCTGACCTTCACCACCCGGGTGCTCAAGCCGGCGGGCTTCCTGGCCGCCGCCGGCCCGGGGCTGTCGCTCCTCTGGCGTACCTTCGGCTCCGGCGACCTCGGCGCCGACCCGGTCAAGACCCTCCAGATCGTCACCGGGCTGTCCACGATCGTCCTGCTGCTGGTGACGCTCGCGATCACGCCGCTCCGCCGGCTCACCGGCTGGAACGAGCTGATCCGGCTGCGCCGGATGACGGGGCTCTGGGCCTTCGGGTACGCCCTGGCCCACGCCCTCATCTATTTCGTCTTTGATCAATCGCTCGATCCGGGGCTCATCTGGAGCGACACGGTGGAGCACCCGCGGATTGCCGTGGGCTTCCTGGCCTTCCTGCTGCTCATCCCCCTGGCCGCCACCTCCACCGACGGCATGATCCGGCGGCTGGGCCGCCGCTGGGGGCTGCTGCACCGCCTGGTGTATCCCGCCGCCGCGCTCGGCATCCTCCACTTCCTGATGGTGCAGAAGCTCGATCTCCGGGTCGGGGCCGGGTATGTGGCGGTGTTCGCCGTCCTCATACTGCTCCGACTCTGGTACCGCGGCCGCTCCCGGGCGGAGGCCGCGCCGGCCACCCCCCGCTGAGGGGCGCGGCCCCAGTTCCCTCCGGTGTCGGGAGCGGCTACCTTCCCGCCACCATGCCCTCCCGCTCGACGCTGCTGGACGACCGGGCTATCGCCCGGGCCCTCACCCGCATGGCCTCCGAACTCGTGGAACGCTGCCACGGTACCGCCGACGTGGTACTGATCGGCATCCAGCGCCGCGGCGTGGAGCTGGCGCAGCGACTCGCCCGGCTGGTGGAAGCGCAGGAGGGCAAGGCGCTCCCCTGCGGCAAGCTCGACATCACGCTCTATCGCGACGACCTCCAGGCCATCGGCGCCCGGCCCGTGATCGGCGAGACCGACCTGCCGTTCGACCTCGATGACCGCACCGTGGTGATCGTGGACGATGTGCTCTACACCGGCCGCACCATCCGCGCCGCGCTGGACGAGCTGGCCGACTTCGGCCGCCCCAAGCGGATCCTCCTCTGTGTGCTGGTGGACCGCGGCGGGCGCGAGCTCCCGATCCAGCCCGACATCGTGGGCGTCCGCCAGGAGACCGCCGGCCGGGACCGGGTGGACGTGCTGGTGCGGGAGCTCGACGGCCGGGACGCCGTGGAACTGGCACGGGCCGAGGGATGAGCCCCGCCGCCCTCGGGAAGGACCTGGTCGGGCTGGAGAACCTGAGCGCCGCCCAGATTCTCCTCCTGCTCGACACCGCCGAGCGCTTCAAGGAAGTGAGCGAACGCCCCATCAAGAAGGTCCCGGCGCTCCGCGGCAAGACCATCGTCAATCTCTTCTTCGAAGCCTCCACCCGCACCCGCATCTCGTTCGAGTTCGCCGAGAAGCGGCTCTCCGCCGACACGGTCAACGTGGCCTCGAGCGGCAGCTCGGTGAGCAAGGGGGAGACGCTGGTGGACACCGCGCGGAACCTCGAGGCGATGCGGATCGACATGGTCGTCATCCGGCACCATGCCTCCGGCTCGGCGGAGTTCCTGGGCAACCGCATCCGCTCCAACGTGATCAACGCCGGCGACGGCAAGCACGAGCACCCCACCCAGGGGCTGCTGGACCTGCTGACGCTGCGGGACCGGTTCGGGAAGATCGAGGGGCTCAAGGTCGCGATCTGCGGCGACGTCACCCACAGCCGGGTGGCCCGGAGCAACATCTGGGGGCTCAAGAAGCTCGGCGCCGAGGTGGCGGTGTGCGGGCCGCCGAGCCTGGTCCCGCGTGAGATCGGCCAGCTCGGGGTGGAGGTGATGACCCGGATCGAGGACGCCATCGCCTGGGCCGACGCCCTCAACGTCCTCCGGCTGCAGCTGGAGCGGATGACCGCCGGCTTCATCCCCTCGCTCCGGGAGTACAACCGGGTGTTCGGGGTGACGCGGGAGCGGCTGGCGCGGGCCCCGAAGGACCTCGTCATCATGCACCCCGGCCCGATCAACCGCGGGGTCGAGATCGACAGCGACGTGGCCGATGGCGAGCACAGCGTCAT
>CAZPER010000143.1:0-6289 GCA_964585655.1 uncultured Gemmatimonadaceae bacterium
TTCGATGATGCCGGTGGTGTAGCGGCGGGTGAGGCGCTCGATCTCGCCGTTGGACATGGTGGAGGGGTCACAGATGACGCCGCCCTTGGCGCCGCCGAACGGCAGGTTCACCACCGCGCACTTCCAGGTCATCCATCCGGCCAGCGCCTTGACCTCGTCCAGGGTAACCTGCATGTCGAACCGGATGCCGCCCTTGGCCGGCCCGCGCGACGTGTTGTAGATCACCCGGTAGCCGGTGAACACCTCCACCGTGCCGTTGTCCCGCAGCACCGGCACCGAGACGATGATCTGCTTCTCCGGCATCCGCAGGATCTGGTACAGCCCCGGCTCGAGATCCAGGCGCTTGGCGGCGTCGTCGAACCGGGACATCATCTCCTCGAAGGGGTTCTCCGCGGCGAGGAAATGGTCCTTGTCAGGCCGCATGACGTTCTGACTGGGACGGAGGTCGGTCGAGGTCATGTCATCTCCAGAGTACGTTACAGGCGCTCGGCCGGCGTCACGACGGCATCGAGGGCCACGGCGAGGGCTTCGCCACCACTTTCCCACGTGAGGTCCAGCACGGCCACCAGCGGTTCGGGGGCGTCGGCCGGCCAGCGGTCGCGAAGCTTCACGGCGTCCTTTTCCGTGATGACCACATGGTCGGCGCGCCGCGCCGCGTGGGCCAGCCAGGCGATATCCTCCTGGCGATACGCATGATGATCCTTCCAGGTGGCGACCTGCACCGCGGCGCCGGTCGCCTTGGTCTGTGCCACGAACGCCTCCGGGTCGCCAATGGCGCTGGCCGCCACCACCCGGCGCCCGGCGAGGGACTCCGCGGCGACCGCCCGTCCGGACAGCAACCCCTCCAGCCGGGTGAGTCCGAGGTGGGCGATCGCGATCGGTCCCGTGACGCGGGTCCGCAGGTCCGCGGCGAGCGACTCCGCCGCTTCCCGGCTGGCCCGCTTGCGGGTGATCACCACCGCATCGGCCCGGTCCAGCGCCTGCCAGCCTTCCCGCCAGGGGCCCGCGGGCAGCGGCCACCGCACCGCACGCGTGGTCTCCGCGCTCACCACCGCCACGTTCAGGTCCCGGCGGATGTCGAGCCGCTGGTAGGCGTCGTCCAGAACCAGCACCTGCGCCCCCCGGGCCAGCGCCCGCTCCGCTCCCGCGCACCGGTCGGCGTCGGCCACGACGTGCGCGCCCGGGAGGGCCCGCTGGTGCACCCGGGCCTCATCACCGCCGCCGTAGTCCCGGAGCAGGATCCCCGGCACCAGCCCCCGGTCCGCGTAGTAGCGGGCGATCCACATCGCGACCGGGGTCTTTCCCGAGCCGCCCGCAGTCAGGTTGCCGACCGCGATCGCGGGCAAGGGCAAGTCGTGAACTGGGAGCCACCGCCGCGCGTAGGCCAGGCGCCGGAGCCGCATCCAGCCGCTCCACAGCGCCGATAGCGGCAGCAGCGCCAGCCGGGTCAGGCGGGCGTCCAACCGACGGCTGGTCCACAGCCACCGGATCAGTCGGTGCGAATCGCCGCGCCGTCGGGCCATGCCCCCTGCCTCATCGCCTCGGTCAGTTCCCCGGTGACGCGAGTCGCCACCTCCGCGGGGTCCTGCAGCAGCGCCGCATCCACCGGTCGCCCGTACACCAGTCGTACCCGGGCAAAGGGCCAGGGGAGGAGGAACCGATCCCAGCTGCCCGCCCGCCAGGCGGGCCGCGCCTCCGCGTGCACGGGGAGTACCAGCGCCCCGCCCCGCACCGCCGCCAGAAACGCCCCGGGCTTGGCCACTCGCCGGGGACCGCGCGGCCCGTCGGGGGTGAAGCCCACGGGTACACCCGCCCGGAGGGCCCGGATCGCGCCAGCCAGCGCCCGGCGGCCTCCCCGGGAACTGGATCCCCGCAGCAGCCGGTAGCCCAGCGAACCGGCGAAGCGCGACAGATACTCGCCGTCCCGCGCCTGACTGATCACCGCCGCGATGCCCAGCCCGCGGTGCTGCCACATCACCGGCAGCAGGCTCTCATGCCAGCTGAGGAGGACATAGGGCCGACCGCTGACCCGTACCGCTTCCCACCGTTCCGGATGCACCAGCTCCATGCGCCAGCTGCGGGCCACGGCCCGCGCCAGCGGCGGCGCCAGGCGCGCTAGCACGCCAGCCGGCCGAGCAGCAGGTCGGCCACGCGCGCCGACGCTCCCGCTGGACCCAGCCGGGCACGGACCGCGGCGAACCCCGCCCGTTGCAGGGCAGCGGCGGGACTCGATGCATCGAGAAGAGGCCGCACGGCGTCCGCCACTGGCGCGGCGGAGACCGGCGGGTGCCAGAACTCCGGAACGATGTCCTTCCCGGCGATGAGGTTGACCAGGCTGATCTGGCTGACCGTCATCTGGCGCCGGGCAATCTCGTAGGTCAGCCGCGCGGTGCGGTAGGCCACCACCATCGGGGTCCCGGCCAGCGCGGCCTCCAGCGTCGTGCTCCCGGACTTGACCACCGCCGCGGTGGCGGCGGAGAGCACCAGGTCCGGTTCCCCCCGGCGCACGACGAATCCTTCGGCGTCAGGGTAGTACCCCGTGGGGGTGGCCGCGACGACAACCGAGGCGCAGCTCCCCTCCGCCAGCATCCGCTGCCCCACATCACGGAACAGCGGCCAGTTATGCCCGATTTCCCCCTCGCGGCTGCCGGGGAAGATACCCAGGACCGGTCCACTTTTGGTGATGCCGAGGGCCTCCCGGGCGGCATCGGTGGAGAGCCACGAACGGTCGGTGGCGGGGTGCCCCACGTACCGGCAGGTGAGGCCCCGTTCCCTGAACCACGCCTCCTCGAACGGCAGCACGACGGCCACCTCATCCGCGGCGCGGGCCAGTTGGGGGAGGCGTGAGGCGCGCCACGCCCACAGCTGCGGCGCCACGTACTGGATGACGGGAACCCCGGCCTGTCGGAGGGCCGCCCCCAGGCGGAGGTGGAATCCAGGATAGTCGATCAGCACCGCACCCTGGTACCGTCCCGCCCTGGCGGCGGCCAGGATACGCCGGTACAGCCGGAGGTGCCGGGGAATGGCGCCCAGGACTCCGGTGAATCCGATCGTACCGAGCTGGGTCACCTCGGCCAGTGGCCGCAGCCCGGCGCCCACCATTCGTGGGCCTCCCACGCCTTCGAAGGAGAGGCCGGAGCGCCGGATCCGGAGCGCGGCCATCAGCGGAGCGCCGAGCATATCCCCCGAGGGCTCACCCGCGGAGAGCAGGAGCCGGCAGTCCGGCTCCCGGTTCACGGCTGGTACGGGGGCGCCGGGGTGGCGGCGCGGATGGCCTCCGCCACCCGGAGCGCGAGGCTCAGCGCGGCGCGCCCCTCCTCGCCGGAGACCACGGCCTCGTGTTCGCCCCGCACGGCGGCCAGGAAGCTCTCCAGTTCCAGGCGCAGCGCGTCCGCCGCCGGGGTCTCGAGAGGAATCCGCTCGGTGACGTCATGCAGGGCGCGGGCGTCTCCGGGCGTCCAGCCGTTCCGCAGTCGCAGGAACTCCCCCTGCCCGGTGGCCAGGTCGAGTGCCAGGTAGCCATCCTCCTGGTACACCCGAAGCCGCCGGACCCTGCGCTCCGCGATCCGGGACGCCGTGACGCTCGCGACCAGCCCGGTGTCAAACTCGACCCGCGCGTGGGCCACGTCGAGCAGGGGCGAGATCACCGCGGCGCCGTTGGCGCGCACGTCCAGCACGCCCGGCCCGCCGGCCAGGTGCAGGATCAGGTCCAGCTCGTGGATCATCAGGTCCAGCACCACCGGCACGTCGGTGCCGCGGGGCTGGAACGGCGCCAGTCGCTCCCCCTCGATGAAGAGCGGGTGGTCGACGTACCCCTGGGCCGCTCGGAGGGCGGGGTTGAAGCGCTCGATGTGCCCCACCTGGAGCATCAATCCGGCCGCCGCGGCGGCCAGGACCAGGGCGTCCGCGTCCGCCATGGTCGCGGCCAGCGGCTTCTCCATCAGCACCGGCCGCCCGGCCGCGAGGGCGCCGAGCCCCACCTCACCGTGCGCGGCCGTGGGCACGGCGATGGTCACGGCCTCGGTGCGGGCCAGCAGTTCCTCGCGGGTGCGAAAGGCCGTGGTGCCGAGCTGACGGGCCACGAACTCCGCCCGCTCCGGACGGATGTCGTAGATCCCGACCAGCGTCGCCTCGGGCATGGCGGCGAGATGGCGCGCGTGATGCCAGCCCAGCGCGCCGACGCCGATGACCCCCATCCGCACCGGCGGCCTCATGCCGGCACCCCGCGGCGGGCGGCGGTGACGAACTGAACCAGGCGCCGGACTTCCGGCACGCGGCGCGCCTCCTCCGCCAGGGCCGCCACCGCCTCCGCGCGTGGCAGGGCGGAGTTGAAGAGGAGGCGATAGGCATGCTTGAGCGACGCCAGGACCTCGTGGCCGAATCCGGCGCGCTCCAGCCCGACGCGGTTCAGCCCGAACAGCTTCACGGGGTTGCCCACCGCCTTCACGTACGGGGGAATGTCCTGCGGGATGCGGGAGGCGCCGCCGATGATGGCGTGACAGCCGATCGTGACGAACTGGTGGACCGCGACAAGCCCGCTCAGGTTGGCGTGGTCCTCGATGATCACGTGGCCGGAGAGTTGGGTGGCGTTCGCGATCACGACGCCGTCCCCGATCTGGCAGTCATGGGCCACGTGCACATAGGCCATGAGGAAGCAGCCCGCCCCGATGCGGGTGACACCACTGGCCGCGGTGGCGCGGTTGATGGTGGTGTACTCCCGGATGACGGTCCCTGGTCCGACCTCGACCCACGTCTCCTCGTCCCGGTACCGGATGTCCTGCGGGGGGCCACCGAGCACCGCGCCGGCGGCGACGCGGACGCCCGGCGCAAGCCGGACGTTGCACTCCAGCACCGCGTGGGGTCCCAGCACGCAGCCATCGCCGACCTGCACCTGCGGGCCGATGACCGCGTAGGGACCGACCTGCACCTCGTGCCCCAGCTCCGCTCCCGGGTCCACTACCGCGGTCGGGTGCACGGCCGCCAGGGTCACTTATCCACCACGCAGGCCATCATCTCCGCCTCCGTGACGACCTGCCCATCCACCGTGGCCACCCCCTTCATCCGGGCGATCTTGCCCCGGAACTGGAGCATCGTGACCTCCATCCGGAGCTGGTCCCCCGGCACCACCGGCTTGCGGAACTTGACGGCGTCCAGGGCCATGAAGTAGACCACCTTGTTTTCCCGCTCGGTGACCCGCTCCATGAGGAGCAGCCCGCCGGTCTGGGCCATCGCCTCGACGATCAAGACGCCGGGCATGATCGGATGGCCGGGAAAATGGCCCTGGAAGAACGGCTCGTTGACGGTCACGTTCTTGAGCCCGATGATTTTCTGGGTTCCCTGCACCTCGAGGATCCGGTCCACCAGCAGGAACGGGTAGCGGTGCGGGAGCAGCTCCTGGATCTTCGTGACGTCCATCATTCCTCCTCGACGAATCGGCCGCGGGCCGCGATGGCCTGCGCGCAGGCTGCGTTGCCCCGGTGGCTGGGGCGTTCCGCCTCCACCCGGGCCCGGAGCGGGCCCCCGAGCAGCGCCAGATCGCCCAGCAGGTCGCCCAGCTTGTGCCGGGCGAACTCATCGGGCCACCGCAGCGACGTGTTGAGCGGCGCGGTGTCGCTGAGCACGATTGCGGCCTCGCTGGTGGCGCCCGCGAGAAGGCCCCGCGCCCGCAGGGCCTCGATCTCCGCCAGGAAGCCGTAGGTGCGGGCCGGCGCGATCTCCCGGGCGAACTCGCCCGGCCGGCCCCGGTATTCCGCCCGCTGCCGGCCGATCACCGGCTCCGCATGCACCAGGGTGACCGAGAGCTCCAGGGCGCCGGCGGGCGAGACGCGGTAGGTGGCGTTCCCCTCCGACAGCTCGAAGGGATCCCGCACCTCCCACCGGCACCGGCAGCCGGTCCCCTCGACGACACCCGCCGCCGTCACGGCATCCCAGAACGGCGCGAAGGAACCATCGAGGATGGGCACCTCCGGTCCCGCAAGCTCGAGGACCGCGTCGTCCACCCCATGCGCGCCCAGCGCCGCGAGCAGGTGCTCCACCGTCTCGACCCGGCCGTCGCCCTGCCCCAGCACGGTCCGGCGATCCGTCCCCCCGACCGAGGCGAGGGTCGCGGGGAGCTCGGAGCCGCCGGGCCGGTCCGTTCGGCGGAACCGGAGGCCACTCCCCGAGGGGCCCGGGCCGATCCGGAGCCGCACGACGGCGCCGGTGTGCAGCCCGACGCCCGTCAGCTCAATCGGCCGGCGGATCGTGCGGCGCGGCATCGTCCCGCGTCCCCTCCGCCAGCGCCGCCAGC
>CAZPER010000144.1:0-6075 GCA_964585655.1 uncultured Gemmatimonadaceae bacterium
CGCATTGATCAAGCAACGCTCGGCGGTGCCGCTCGCGATCGTCATCACGGTGGTCGCCGCCGTGTCCCCCCGGGCTGCCGCTCAGGTCGCCGCCTAACACGACTCCTCCCGCCGCCGTGGCCGCCGCCCCCACCCCGCCCATCAGCTCCACCAGGTGCCCATCGCCGTCGCCGCGTGGCGACCCGACGCTTGCCATCAGGCCGATCACCGCCGCGCCGGCCGCCGCGAGGTCCGACAGCGCGCCGGCGGCCGCCCGCCAGCCGATCTCCTCGAAGGACAGCCAGTCGAGCTGGAAGTGCACCCCTTCGATGGAGAGGTCGCTGCTGACCACGACCCGGCCCGCGCCCTCGGGCAGGATGGCGCAGTCGTCGCCCACCCCTGGCGCGGCGGGCCCCAGCGCGGACAGGACCCGCCGGATCCGGTCGAATTCACCGCCGGGCCCGAGTGCGGAGCCGCTCACCGGCCCACCAGGTCGAGCGACAGCCGCACCAGTCCATTGTCCGTCGCCACCCAGAGATACCGGTCGTCCACCGCCAGGTCGGTGACCCGGCCGGGGAGGTCCCCCTGCGTGAGCGCCCGGCGGAGCGGCGTGGCCAGCGTGACAGAGGCGACCCCCTTCTCACCCGCGAGGTAGAGGACGCCCGGTCCATTCACCACGGTGTGCAGCCGGCCCAGGCGATTGCCGAGCAGCGGACCCGCGGTGAAACCACCGCTGCCCGGGTCGCGCCAGAGCAGCCGGTCCCGGGTGAGCGCCACGAGGGTATCCCCGCGCCAGGCGATGTCGACCACCGGCGCCTGCAGCGACAGCGCGCCGGCCAGCGCCTCCGGCTGCAGCAGGTCCTCCTCTCCGGGCAACGCGGCGAAGAGCCCGAGGTCCGTCCCCACCCACACGGTGTCGCCCGACAGCTCCACGGCCAGCGCCGCGCCCCGGAACCGGGGCGCCCGCTGGACGAATCCCGTCGAATCGTCGAACACCGCGACGCCATGCGCGGTGCCCGCCGCGATCCGGCCGGCCCGCTGCGCCAGGTCCAGAACCCGGCCATCGGGGAGGCCGCGGCTTTCGTCGAAGCGGCGGAAATCTTCGTCCCGCGGCGTCACGAGCAGCGCGCCGTTGTCGGTGGCGAGCCAGAGTTCGGAGCCGCGACCGACCATCCGGCGGGCGTCGAGGAACGGGAGTCCGGAGGCGCGGGGCCCCTGCACCCAGGTGAAGCGTTCCAGCTCGGTGCTGACGAACGACACCGAAGGATCGGCCGTCGGGGTACGGCCCGTGGCCACCCACACCCCGTCGTTCCCGGTGAAGACTGCCGCCACCCTGCCGCTGGGCAGGCCGAAGAGGAGCGGCTCCGGCTGTCCGGCCCCCTCCGGATAGTAGAGCAGCCCGACGCCGCTGGTGCCGATGTACCACCCCTGCCCGGCAAACCCCGAGGCCCGGGCGGCGGAGGTGAACCGGACCGGCCGGAAGCGGCCCATCACGTTGACCGTCGCGCCGGTCGCCTGGATGGCGGGGTTGCTCCGGATCGCATCGTCCACGGTGGCCAGGCGCACCGGCCGCTGGGGCGCCGCCGCAGGCAGCGCGACC
The DNA here is from genome assembly GCA_964585655.1 of uncultured Gemmatimonadaceae bacterium. Taxonomy (GTDB): domain Bacteria; phylum Gemmatimonadota; class Gemmatimonadetes; order Gemmatimonadales; family GWC2-71-9; genus JADJOM01. The sequence goes on from CAZPER010000144.1 coordinate 1,580, forward strand.
CCGCCCCGCTGCGCGCTGTACCAGCCATTCCGGGTCCGGAGATAGAGTCCGCCTGCGGGATCGAACTCGTCGAGCGCGGCGTCGATCACCCCGCCCGGCACCGTCCCCTCCTCCCACTGCCGGGTCATGGGGTCAAACCGGATCCAGCCGCCGGCCTGCACCAGCCAGAGCGCGCCGTCGAGCGGATCCGCCAGGGCGCCGCCCACCCGCGCCAGCCGCTCGTTCCCGGGAGGCTGCCAGGGTCCGGCCCAGCGCCGTTCCAGCGGATCGTATTCGAGGACGGCATCCGGGGTGACCACGAAGACGCGCTCGCGCCCGGCGGCGACCGCGACCACCCGCGAGAAGTCCCCGATGACGGCGCGCTCCGACGGGGTCCAGTCGCGGGTCTGGGCCTCGGCGCGAGCGGAGCAGCAGACCAGGATGGCGACGGCCAGCGCCCGCCGCAGGGCCGGCATCACCATCGCTGGGGCGCCTCCAGCAGGTCGAGGACCGGTGGCCGGGGCAGAGGCGGGGTCCGCCGCAGCGTCTCCCAGCCCCGCCAGAGATCCGGCAGCGCCGCGATGACGTCCATCGGCCGGAGGGCCCGGGCCGAGACCCGGCGCGCAGCGAGTTCCGCCGCGCGCCCCAGGGCCAGAGCGGCGACGGCCGCGGCGGCACCCGGCTGCTGCAGCTGGGCGGCGAAGGTCCCGGCGAGTCCGCTCAGCACGTCGCCGCTCCCGCCGGTGGCGAGCCCCGGGTTCCCCGCGGCCACGGTGAGGGGGGCACCATGCGCCTGCGCCACGACGGTCGGGACGCCCTTGAGCAGCACCACCGCGCCGACCCGCTCCGCGGCGCCGCAGGCGGCGGCCCAGGGATCGGACTCGAGGAGGTCGCCCAGTTCCGGGAAGAGCCGGCGGAACTCCCCCGCGTGGGGCGTGAGCAGGACGGCCCGCCCGCGCGCGAGCTGGGCGATCTCGTCGCGGGAGTCCGCGAAGGCGTTGAGGGCGTCTGCATCCAGGATGAGGGGCGCCGGCGCACTGGCGCCGGCCGCCGCGATGATGAACTCCCGCCGCCCCGGCCCGCGACCCAGCCCGGGACCGATCACGACGGCGTCCGCACTCCCGAGGAGCGCCATGAGCGCCGGCGCAAGCGGCGCGGTGAACTCGTGCCTGAGGGTCTGCAGGTCCGGCTCGGCCGCCACGAGGGCCTCGATGGTACCCGCCGGTGCCACCGCGTGGACCAGCCCGGCGCCGGCGGCAAACGCCGATCGCCCCGCCAGCCGAAGGGCGCCGCTCATGCCCGCGTCCCCGCCGATCACCACGATCCGCCCGCGTGTCCCCTTGTGCTCCCGGGCCCCGAACGTCTCCTGCAGCCGCGCCGCCTCGGGCTCCGTGAGCAGCACCGGCCAGCCGCCGTCCGGCGGCGGGTGCCCGATGTCCACGACCATGACGTCGCCGCATTCGTCGCGCGCCAGCAGGTGTCCCCGCCGATACCCGCCGAAGGTGACCGTGAGCTCCGCCCGCACCGACACGCCATGCCCGGTGCCGGTGGCCAGGTCGATGCCGGTGGGGCCATCCACCGCGAGGATGGGAACGGACAGGTCGTTGAGCCGCTCCACCAGCGACCGGATCGGGGCCCGCAACACCCCGCGCGCCCCGGTACCGAGCAGGGCATCCACCGCGACCTGCGCCTGGGGCCAGGGGCCATCGGGATCGAGGCTGCGGACGCCCTCCGCCTGCGCCAGGTCTGCCATCCGCCGATTGAGGGGAGAAGGCTCACCGGGGGCGGGGGCAACGAAAACGGGGACGTCGAGTCGATGCAGGGCGCGCGCCACCACCCAGCCGTCGCCGCCGTTATTGCCGGGGCCGGCGGCGACCAGCACCCCGCCGCCCAGGCGCGACCCGAATCGCTCGGCGAGCGCGGCGGCGACGGCCCGGCCCGCGGCATCCATGAGTGTCGCGAGGGCAATGCCGGCCTGTTCGGCCCGCTGGTCCCAGTTCGCGGCCTGCTCGGGGGAGAGAATCGGGATGGACATCACAGCGACCTGGGTCGGCGAACCCGGCAACGGGATGCGCGGCGGAGCGATGCGGGCGGTGCGGCTGGTATCAGGCCCGGTCCGGGCAGGACGGACCGGCAAGGGTGGCGACGCCCTCCCAGGCGTACGGCTCGGCGAAGGCCTGGGAGAACTCGAACACCGCCGCGAAGTCCTCCTCGCGGTCGTTGGGCTGGGTCGACAGCAGTCCGGCGCGCACCAGGGTGAAGACGATGCGCCCGAAATCGTCGGTGCGATGCACCCCCCAGTAGCCCAGGACCTGGGGGGCCAGCAGGCCGAACTGGCGCACCGCGAAATCCCGGCAGGCCCAGGAGAGCTCGGCCCCCGTCACGTGGCGCCGCGCCGCCAGGCTGGTCTGCAGGAACTCGATGGCCGCCAGGACGAACAGGTAGGCCCGTTCGTCATAGCGCCGCTCCCCGGCCCGGATGCGGGCCAGGATGTCGGTCGAGAATTGCAGATCAGGCATGGTACGGCAGGGAGGCTCGGGTCATTGGCTTCATTCGAATGCTAGGACCCGAGCCCCGGGGGGTCAAGCGCGCCGCGGCAGGTAGAGCGGGAAGGCGTCGGCCATTGCGCGAACCTCCCCCTTGACGCGCGCGATGGTCGCGTCATCCCGGCGGGTCAGCACCTCGTCGATGAGCCGGGCGATCCGCTTGAATTCCGCCTTGCCCATCCCGCGGGTCGTGAGCGCCGGGGTGCCCAGCCGGATGCCGCTGGTCACGAACGGCGACTGGGGATCATCCGGAATGGTGTTCTTGTTCACGGTGATCTCGGCCCGGCCGAGCAGCGCTTCGGCCTCCTTGCCGGTGAGGTTCTTGGGCCGGAGGTCCACCAGCATGAGGTGGGTGTCCGTCCCGCCGGAGACGATCGCGAAACCGCACTCGATCATGGCTTCGGCCAGCGTCTTTGCGTTCTCCACCACCTGCTTCGCGTAGCGCTTGAAGTCGGGCGTGTGGCACTCCCCGAAGGACACCGCCTTGGCCGCAATCACGTGCTCGAGCGGCCCCCCCTGGGTGCCCGGGAAGACCGACTTGTTGATGGCCGCGGTCAGCTCCTGGATGCAGAGGATGATCCCGCCCCGGGGCCCCCGCAGCGTCTTGTGGGTGGTGCTGGTCACGACCTGGGCGTGCGGCACCGGCGAGGGATGCACGCCGCCCGCCACCAGCCCGGCGAAATGCGCCATGTCCACCAGCAGCGAGGCGCCGACCTCGTCGGCGATCGAGCGCATCGCGGCAAAGTCGATGATCCGGGCATAGGCGCTGCCGCCCGCGATCAGGATCCGGGGCCGCTCGGTCCGGGCCTGGTCACGGATCTGGTCGTAGTCCATCCGGCCGGTGGCGGGGTTGACGCCGTACTGCACCGCGCGCCAGACGGCGCCGCTGTGATTCACCGCCGCCCCGTGGGAAAGGTGCCCCCCGTGCGGCAGCGCCAGTCCCATGATGGTCTCGCCCGGCTTGGCGAGGGCCATGAAAGCCGCAAAGTTGGCCTGGGCGCCGGAATGGGGCTGCACATTGGCGTGATCGGCGCCGAAGAGCTCCTTCGCCCGGTCGATCGCCAGCTGCTCCACCTTGTCCACGACCTCGCAGCCGCCATAGTACCGCTTCCCGGGGTACCCTTCGGCGTACTTGTTAGTGAGCGGCGTGCCCATGGCGTCGATCACCGCCCGGCTGGCGAAGTTCTCGCTCGCGATCAGCTCCAGGCCGTGCTGCTGCCGGTGCAGTTCGGCGTCGATCAGCCGGGCAATCTCCGGGTCGGCGTGGCGCAGCGAGGCGTTGTGGTCCAGCGGCATGACGGCTCCCTTAGGGTTCGATCTTCTGGACGCGGCGCTCGTGGCGGCCACCCTCGAACGGGGTGGAGAGCCAGGCCCGCAGGATTTCGAGGCCATCCTCCTCCGTCACGAACCGGGCCGGGAGGACGAGGATGTTGGCGTCGTTGTGCGCCCGGGCCAGCCGGGCAACCTCGGGGGTCCATGCCACCGCCGCCCGCACCCCATGGTGCCGGTTGGCCGCATAGGCCATCCCCAGGCCGGTGCCGCAGAGCAGCACCCCGCGCCCCACCGTCCCCCGTTCCACCTGGGTGGCCACGGGATGGGCGTAGTCGGGATAGTCGGTGCTGTCGGCGGAATGGGTGCCGAGATCCAGCGGCTCGTAGCCCAGCTTCAGGAGCTCCTGCTTGAGCCGCTCCTTGAGCGCGAAGCCCGCGTGGTCGGCCTGATCGGCTTCCCGCTCGGCCATACCATCTCGCCGGCCTTTCAGCAGGCGGCTTTCGACTTCCACTCTCTCCCAGTCACTTACGAGGCGTGGGAGACGCCCCCCGACCGACTCGCCGACGCGGTCGCTCGCGTCCGGCGCCCCGACTGCCTCGGGATGAACGTCACGATCCCCCACAAAGAGGCGATCCTCCCGCTACTCGACGCCGTCGACGACCGTCGATACAGTTACCGCGCCATCGACCACCCAACAGG
>CAZPER010000145.1:0-6044 GCA_964585655.1 uncultured Gemmatimonadaceae bacterium
GCGGTCGGCGCGACTACTCCCCGTTCTCCTCCGCCAGCCGCTGGCCCCGCATGTGCCGCAGCAGCCGCGCGGTAGTCTCCCGCAGGGAGGCCCGCGGCACCACATCGTCGATCTGGCCCTTCTCCAGCAGGAACTCCGCCGTCTGGAACCCCGCCGGCAGGTCCTGGCCGATCGTCTGCTTGATGACCCGCTGCCCCGCGAACCCGATCACCGCGCCCGGCTCCGCCAGGATGACGTCCCCCTGCATGGCAAAGCTGGCGGAGACGCCGCCGGTGGTGGGATTGGTCAGGATGGTGACGTAGGGAACGGAGAGCTGGTAGAGCTGGGCAATCGCGGCCGACGTCTTGGCCATCTGCATGAGGGAGAAGACGCCCTCCTGCATCCGGGCGCCCCCCGAGGTGCAGACCAGCACCATGGGCACCCGCTTCTCGGCGGAGCGCCGCGCCAGCCGCGCAATCTTCTCCCCCACCACCGACCCCATGGATCCGCCCATGAAGGCGAAGTTCATCACCCCGAGGTGCAGTGCCGCACCCTCAAGCCGGGCCGACCCGGTGAAGATGGCGTCCGAACCACCGACCTTCTTGTAGGCGGCGTTCAGACGCTGGGGATAATGCTCAAAGCTGAGGGGATCGGCCGAGCGGAGGTTGGCGTACAGCTCGCGCCAGGTGCCCTCGTCGGAGAGCAGTTCGATGTACTCCTCGGCGGAAAACCGCCGATGGTGCCCGCACTCGGGGCAGACATTCAGCGCCCGCTCAAATTTGTCCCGGATGTCAACATGCCCGCACGCGTCGCACTTCTCCCACGCGTCCGGCGGAATCTCGAGGCGCTCCCGTACGGAGGGCCGGGGCTTCCGCTCTTTCTTGAACCATGCCATGACGGCCATATGGGGTTCGGGGGGAGAGATGTGGGTTTGCCACTTGTGTGCACCACTGACCACCCAATTTGTATGGGCCGGGGGGTTCGCGCCAGACCCTTTACGCTAAGTCGTTGTCATATATCACCATAGCCACCGAGCCTGGCATCCCATGCGGCCCTGAGCGCGAGCCCCAGGCAGGTCGCGGTGATGAGCAGGAACGACCCCCCGTAGGAGAAGAACGGCAGGGGAATGCCCGTGATGGGCATCACGTTGACGGTCATCCCCACGTTCTCGAAGACGTGGGTGAACAGGAGGCCGAGGACCCCGAAGACCATCAGGCTGGAGAAGGGATCGGTGGCCCGCCGGGCGATCCGCACCAGGACAACGAACAGGATGAAGAACAGCACCAGGGCGGCCACGACTCCGGCGAAGCCGAGTTCCTCCCCCAGGACGGCAAAGATGAAGTCGGTGTGCTGCTCCGGCAGGAAGGCCAGGCGCTTCTGGGGGCCTTCCAGGTAGCCGTTCCCGAACCACCCCCCCGAGCCGATGGCGACCTTGGACTGGATGGCGTGGTAGCCGGCCCGCTGGGGGTCCACTTCCGGGTTGAGGAAGGTGAGGAGCCGGTTCTGCTGGTACGGCTCCAGCTTGCGCCAGATCGGGAGCGCGATGAACCCCATCGCCGAGTTGGCCGCGAAGACCGCCACCCCCTCCCAGAAGTAGGGGCGCCAGGCGATCAGCCCGACCATGAGCAGGGCCATCCATCCCACCCAGGACACCCAGTTGAACGCCAGCAGCAGGCTGGCGATGGGGGACGCCAGCAGCAGCAGCAGCATCGGGTGCACGCCGGCCCAGAACAGCATGGCGAACAGGATCCCCGCGAAGACCAGCGCGCTCCCCAGATCGGGCTGCGCCAGCACCAGCAGCGCCGGCACGCCGGCAATGAGGCAGGCCGGGATGAGTTCCCGCAGGGTCTCGGGCGCCTCGCGCAGCCCGGATAGATGCCGGGCCAGCATCAGCGCCACCGCCAGCTTGGCGAACTCCGCCGGCTGGCCGATCGCGTGGCCGCCGATGTAGATCCAGCTCTTGCTGCTGGCGGCGGTCCCCGCCCCGCGGCCGATCACCAGGGTCAGGGCGAGCAGGAACAGCGCGGTGATGTAGACCGGCAGGGAGGCCCATTCCAGGAGCCGGGGGGAGAAGCGGAAGGCGATCGCGGCCACGACCGCGCCGATCCCGAGCCAGATCAGCTGCCGCTCCCACGCACCGCGGGCCGCGAAATTCGGGACGTCGGTCTGGCCCGCCGAGTAGAGCACCACCAGGCCGAAGAGCACCAACCCGGTCACGACGGTCAGCAGCGGGCGGTCGAGGCCGAGGCTCCGGGGCATCAGCGGGTCTCCGGCAGGAGCGGCAGCGGGGAGGCCTGGGCCGGGCCGGCGCTGTCGGGCCGCTCGACCGGTGCCCCGGTGGGATCCCCGGGCAGCGTAATCCGGCGCGGGCGGTCACCACCGGTGCTGTCCGGCCCCAGCAGGTAGCGCCGGATGGACCGGACGACGTACGGCGCGACTTCACTGCCGTGGCCGCCGAACTCGAAGATGGCCCCCACCACGATCTCCGGCTTCTCCGCCGGCGCAAAGGCGATGAACCAGCCGTGGTCCCGGTCCTTGTCGGCGTTCTGGGCCGTGCCGGTCTTCCCCGCCACCGCGAATTCCTGCAGCCGGCTGCGGGCCGCGGTCCCGTGCTCCACCACCGCGATCAGCGACCGCCGGAGCCCGTCCAGCTGGGAGGCGTTGAGCCCCAGGTCGAAGCTCTGCACCGTGTCGGGGCGGACCACGTAGGGGGTCGGCGCCTTGCCGTCCCCGGCGAGCGCCGCATAGAAGCGCACCATGTTGACCAGCGTCTGGGTGTTCTCCCCCTGGCCGATCGACAGGTTGAGCACCACCGAGTTGCTCCACCCCCGCGGCCCATACCGCCGGTCGTAGTACTCGGTGGTGGCGGGCCAGATGGGGGCGGCCTCGTTGACCAGGTCCACGTGGGTCCGCTCCTGGAATCCCATCTTCACCCCATCCGACAGGATGTTGGCTAACTGGATCCGGAGCCCGAGCTGATAAAAGTAGACGTCGCAGCTCTGGGCCACGGCGCCCAGCAGGTCGAGCGAGCCGTGCCCCGTCTTCTTCCAGCAGCGGAAGTACCGGTTGCCGAATTGCATGCCCCCGCCGCACCCCTGCGGCATATGGGTGTGCAGGTCCACCAGCCCGCGCTTGAGCGCCATGGCCGCCGTAGCCAGCTTGAACGGGGACCCGGGGGGATAGCGGACCTGAAGTGCCCGGTTGAGCAGTGGGAGGGTCGGGTCGGTCGTGAGGCGCCGCAACTCCGCCCGGGAGATGCCGCCGATGAACGAGTTGGGATCGTAGGCCGGCGTGGAGTAGAGCGCGCGGATCTCCCCCTTGGGGGTCATGGCGATCAGCGCCCCCGCCTGCCCCTTGGGCCAGATGCTGTCCACATAGAGCTGCAGGTCCAGGTCGATCGTGGTGTGGAGCGCATGGCCCGGCACCGACGGAAGCGGCGGCGCCGCTCCCTGCTCCCGCACCAGGCGGCCGCGAGCGTCCACCTCGATGTACCGCATGCCGGGCGCGCCCCGCAGCGAATCGTCATACTCCTGTTCCAGCCCCGCACGGCCCACCACCGAGCCCAGCCGCGCCCCGGCGTACCGCCCCCCCTCCAGCTCCGCCTGCGAGACCTCGTTGACGTACCCCACCAGGTGCGCCACCGCGGTGCCGCGGGGATAGACCCGGCGGGGTTCCGACTGGATCACCAGCCCCGGCAGGATGGCCCGGTGCTCCTCGAGCATGGCCACCTGCGCCCGGGTGGCGTTCCCCAGGACCAGCGCGGGCTGGTAGCGCGCCTGGAGGTAGCGGTCCACCACCGCCTCGACGTCCGCGGAATCGAGCGGCACCACCGAGCGGAACCGCTTGAGGATCTGGCGCAGCGAGTCGGTGGAGCTGGCGAGCAGCGCCACCGAGAAGCCGGGCACCGTCTCCGCAATGACCCGGTCGTTCCGGTCGAAGACGGTGCCCCGCGCCGGCTGCAGTGGCACCTGCCGCAGCCGGTTGTTCTCCGCCCGCAGCCGGTACCGATCCACCTGGAGGATCTGGGTCCGGAAGAAGGCGCCGACGAGCACGAGGAAGGCGACCGCCAGCACCCACCAGGCCCGGACGGCGCGCTCCCGCAGGCGGGACGGATGGAACTCGTTCATGCGTCGAGCCGGATGTCGAGCCAGCGCTGGAAGGTGACCAGGACCAGCGCCGCCATCAGCGCGGTGGTCACGGCCTGGAGCGGAGCGTGCACGAGCAGCGGCACCGTGAGCCCGCCGGGGCTGGGCCCGCTCGCGAGGATCTGGATCGCGTTGCGGATCCAGACGCCCAGCGCGATCACCAGCCCGTTGACGAAGAGGTTGTCGGGGAAGAAGACCGCGCGGCCCCAGGCGGCGAGGTAGCCGACCAGCGTGTGCGCCAGCGCACCGGCGCCAATCCGGGCAGGGCTCACCGCGTCGCCGGCCAACCCAACGAGGAACCCGGCCACCGCCGCCGTCCCGGGCCGGCTGCGGATCGCGTAGAGCATGAGCGCAAGCAGCAGGAAGTCCGGGGCGATGGCCGGATAGCCCAGCCGGGGGCGCACCGCGAAGTGGACCACGACCAGGAGGCCGAGCACGGTCCAGAGCCGGCCTCGATCCGCCCGGATGGCGATCATGGGGCGCTGTCCCCCCCGAACGCGCCCGGCGGCAGGCTTTCCGCCGGCGCCCGGAGGATCAGGACCTGGGAGGCCTCCTGCGGGTTGGCCGCGGGGCGCACCAGGTAGATCCGTTCCCAGCCGGTCTCGTCATTCCCCGCCCCGATCACCGTGCCCACCGGGATGCCCTGGGGATACACCCCGCCGAGTCCGGAGGTCACGACCAGCGTCCCCACCGGCACCGAATCACGGATCGCCACGCCGCGCAGCTGCAGCAGGTGCTCCGATCCGGTGAGCTGGAGCGCCGGCGCGATGACGCCGAAGACGTTGCCGGGAATGGTATAGGCGCTGGCCCGGAACTCGGGGTGGGTCCAGGTCATGGCGATGGACCGCTCGGCCTCCACCACCCGCACCACCCCGAGCAACCCGTCCGCCCCCACGACGGGGTCGAACTGCTTGACCCCGGCCCTGGCGCCCGCGGAGAGGAGAATCGTCCGGCCGTCCGTCGGCACCGCCTGGTGCAGCACCTCGGCGGCGACGTACGGCACCCGGACCCGGGCGCCCAGGCCGAGCAGCGCCCGGAGCCGCTGGTTCTCGGTCCGGAGCGAGGGCAGGAACTGGGCGGCGTGCGCGGCGGAGTCGCGTTCGGTGCGGATGCGGTCGAAGGAGGCGCGGCTGGTACGGCCCGCTTCCGACCAGGCCTGCATCCAGAGGAAGGGGCGGAGGACGGAGCCGCGGATGGCGCTGGTGACCCGCTCCCCCACGTCGGGACGGAGCAGCATCACCGCCGACAGGATCACGCACAGGCCGAACAGGACATTGTCCCGGCGAAGCAGCGCGCGATCCGACTGCGGAGGCATCTAGCGGTAGAGAACGCTTTGGTACTTCTCGTAGTCGTCGAGGATGCGGCCCGCCCCGCGCACCACGCAGGTCAGCGGGTCCTCGTCGATGTGGATCGGGAGCCCGGTCTCCTGGGCCAGCAGGATGTCGAGGCCCCGAATCAGGGCCCCGCCGCCGGTCATCACGATGCCGCGGTCCACGATGTCGCTGGCCAGCTCCGGCGGGGTGATCTCGAGCGCGCGGCGCACCGCGTCCACGATCTGCTGGATCGGTTCCTGGACCGCCTCGCGGATCTCGGAGGAGTGCACCCGCACCGTCTTGGGGATGCCGGAGACCAGGTCCCGCCCCTTCACTTCCATCTCCCGCTCGTCGCCGGTCGGGGCGGCGGAGCCGATCTTGATCTTGATGGATTCCGCGGTGGGCTCGCCCACGAGCAGGTTGTAGTTCTTGCGCATGAACTGGACGATGGCCTGGTCCAGTTCATCCCCCGCCACGCGGATCGAGGTGTCGGACACGATGCCGGACAGCGCGATCACCGCGATCTCGGTGGTGCCGCCGCCAATGTCGATCACCATGTTGCCGGTCGGCGTCTCCACCGGGAGCCCCACCCCGATCGCCGCGGCCA
>CAZPER010000146.1:0-5831 GCA_964585655.1 uncultured Gemmatimonadaceae bacterium
GCCGAGCTCGCCCGGCGGGATTCGATCGCGCGGGCGGAGGAGCGCGCTGCGGCGGCGGCCCGCCAGACGGTCGTGACGATGCGCCTGCCGGCCGGCCCGGGGGCGGAGGGCGGCCTGGCCCGGCTGGTGGCGGATGCCTATCGCAATGCCCTGCGCGCCGACCTGGCGCTGGTGAGCGCCGCCGAGCTCCGGGGAGAGCTGCCGGCCGGACCGCTGACGGCCGCCCAGGTGGACGCGGTGGTTGCCCCTTCGCCGCTCCTCACGCTCACGCTGACCGGCGCGGAGGTGCGGGAGCTGATCGAGAACCTGCTCGCCGCGCCGGAGCCCTGTTGCGGGGTGAGCGGCATTGCGGTGGAATTCGATCCCCGGGGCCGCGAGTTCGAGCGGGTGCGTCGCGCGCGGCTCGTCACCGGAGCGGACCTGGATCGCAAGCGGAGCTACACCGTCGCGCTGAGCGAGGCCCTCCTCGGTTCCGACTCGACCTTCGTCCTGGGCGCCGGGGATTGCCGGGCGGGGAAGGGGTGCCGCACGCCGGGCCAGCTCTCCCGCTGGACCGTGACCCGGTCCGAGCGGGGGACGGTGGAGGTGCTGCGGGAATACCTGCGGCGCCTGCCGCAGCCGGTGGCGCCGCCGACCGAGCGTCGCATCGTCCCCCGGCGCTGATGTCCACCGCGCTGCGCGTCTTCGTGAACGAGCGCCCCTACTCTCTCCCGCCGGGATCCACGGTGCGGGACGCGCTGCGTGCCGCCGCGCCCGAGCTGGTGCCGCTCTGTGAGGCGGGGCAGGCGGTGGTGACCGATGGCCGCGCCATCGAGATCGCCCTGGACGCGCCGCTCACCGGCGGGGCGATCCTCCGGGCCCAGCAGACCAGCCGCCGGGGCTGAGCCGCGGCCATGGCGGAGGCCGACCGCTTCCTCCCCCTGCCCAAGGCCGAGCTCCATGTTCACCTGGATGGGTCGCTGCGCCCGGCCACGCTGCTGGAGCTGGCGGCGGCGTCCGGCCGCGAGCTGCCGGCGTCCGATCCGGAGCGGCTCCGCGAGTACATGCGGGTGGAGGATGCCCGCGACCTCGCCGAGTACCTCGCCCGCTTCGCCCTCACCATCCAGGTGCTGCAGACGCCGGAGGCGCTCGAGCGGGTTGCCTACGAGATGGTGCAGGACGCCGCCGCGGACGGGGTGCGCTACCTCGAGGTGCGCTACTGCCCGGCGCTGAGCCGGGACCGCGGGCTCACGCTGGACCAGGTCATCGCGGCCGAGCGGCGCGGGCTGCTCCGGGGGGAGCGGGAGACCGGCATCCGCACCGCCATCATCAACTGTACGCTGCGGCACCTCGACCCCGCGGTCTCGGAGGAGATCGCGGACGCCTCGGTCCGGAACCGGCACCAGGGCGTGGTCGGCTTCGACATCGCCGGCGGCGAGGCGACCCACACCGCGCTGCCGCACCGTCACGCCTGCATGATGGCGCGCCGTGGCGGCCTCGGTGTGACGGTCCATGCGGGGGAGGCGGCGGGTCCCGACTCGGTGGCCGAGGCCATCTTCGAGTGCCACGCCGACCGGATCGGGCATGGCACGCGGCTCATCGAGGACCCGGCCCTGACGGCGTACGTCCGGGACCGCCAGATTCCGGTCGAGATGTGCCTGACCTCCAACCGGCAGACCCACGCCATCCCCGCGCTGGCGGCGCACCCGCTGCGGCGGCTGCTTGACCAAGGCCTCGCCGTCACCCTCAGCACCGACAACTGGCTCATGAGCGATGTCACCCTCTCCGGCGAGTATGCCCTGGCCACGGACCAGTTCGGACTCACGGGCGGCGAGATCCGCCTGCTGGTACTGAACGCGGTGAGCGCCGCCTTCCTGCCGCTGCCGGAGCGGCGGGCGCTCGCCGGGGAGATGGTCGCCGCGCTGGACCGGTGGGCGTGACCGCGCCGGCGCAGGCCGCCGCGGAACGCCTCGCCCAGCTGCAGACCGGGCTCGACCTGACCCTCGGGGAGCGGCTCACCGGCCTGCTCGGCGTGGCGACGATGATCGGCATCGCGCTGGCGCTGTCGAGCGGGCGGCGGCGGATCAACTGGCGGCTGGTGGCGGCGGGGCTCGGACTGCAGCTGCTCTTCGGCGTGCTGGTGCTCAAGACCGGCACCGGGCGCGACCTGTTCGACCTGTTCGGCGCGGGGTTCACCCGCCTCATCGGGTTCACCCGGGAAGGCGCGCGCTTCGTCTTCGGGGACCTGGTGGACCGGCCGGGCTACCTCGCCTTCAGCGTCCTCCCGACGATCATCTTCTTCTCCGCCCTCATGTCGGTGTTGTACTATCTCGGCGTCATGCAGCTGGTGGTCAAGGCCATCGCGTGGGTCATGCAGCGCACCCTCCGGACCTCCGGCGCCGAGACCCTCTCCGCCTCGGGCAACATCTTCCTGGGCCAGACCGAAGCGCCGCTGCTGGTGAAGCCCTTCGTGCGGGAATTCACCCCGTCGGAACTGTTCGCCGTCATGGTCGGCGGGTTCGCGACGGTGGCGGGCGGGGTCATGGCGGCCTACGTCGGCATGCTCGCGGGCAGCTTTCCCAACATCGCGGGGCACCTGCTCGCGGCGAGCGTCATGAATGCCCCGGCCGGGCTCTACCTCGCCAAGATCATGGAGCCGGAAACCGGCGAGCCGCTCACCCGGGATGCGCCCCGCATCCGGCTGGAGCGCACCGACGCGAGCGTCATCGATGCCGCGGCCAGCGGGGCGCTTCAGGGCGTCCAGCTCGCGATCAACGTCGCGGCCATGCTCATCGCGTTCGTGGCGCTGGTGGCGCTGGTAAATGCCGGGCTGGGATGGGTCGGCGGACTCGTGGGAATCCCGGAACTGAGCCTGCAGCTGGTGCTGGGCCAGCTGCTCCGGCCGGTGGCGTGGGTGATGGGCGTCCCGTGGCAGGACACCGGGTACGTCGGCGGGCTGATCGGTCTCAAGACGGTGCTCAATGAGTTCGTGGCGTACGCGCAGTTCGGCCGCGACCTGGGCGGCGGGATCGCGCTGTCGCCCCGCAGCGCCCTCATCCTGACCTACGCGCTGCTCGGCTTCGCCAACCTGGGTTCCATCGCGATCCAGATTGGCGGCATCGGCGGGCTCGCTCCCGAGCGCCGCGGCGAGATCGCGCGCTTCGGTCTCCGCGCCATGGTGGCCGGCAACCTCGCGGCGTTTACCTCAGCGGCGATCGCGGGGATGCTGATCTGACCGCGCGGACCGACCCGGTCACCACCGCCGCCGCCGCGGTGGCCCGCTGGCTCGACGGCCGGCGCCCCGTGGCCGCGATCGTGCTGGGATCGGGACTCGGGCGGCTGGGCGACCGCCTCGAGGAGCGGCGGGAACTCCCCTACCGGGAGATCCCGGAGTTTCCGGAACCGGGGGTCGAGGGGCACGCGGGCACGCTGGTGGCGGGATCGCTCAACGGACGCGCGCTCCTCTGCCAGAGCGGGCGGTTTCACGCCTATGAGGGACATCCCGCGGAGCTCCTCGCACTCCCGATCCGGCTGTTCGCGACCCTCGGCATCCGGACGCTGCTGCTCACCAATGCCGCGGGAGGGATCCGGCGCGCGCTGCTGCCCGGCAGCCTCATGCTGCTGGCCGACCAGGTCAACCTCACCTTCCGCAATCCCCTGATCGGTCCCGTGCGGCCTGGGGAGGGGCGCTTCCCCGACATGTCCGCGCCCTATGACGTGGAGCTGGCGGGCTGGGCCCGGGCGGCCGCGCGGGAGGCGCGGCTGCCCCTGGAGGAAGGGGTGTATGCCGGGGTGGCGGGCCCGAGCTATGAGACCCCGGCGGAGATCCGGATGCTGGCGCGGATGGGGGCGGACGCGGTCGGCATGTCCACGGTCCTCGAGGTGGTCACGGCGCGGGCGCTGGGGATGCGGGTCCTGGGCGTCAGCGTGATCACCAACCACGCGGCGGGCATCTCGCCCGCGCCGCTCTCCCACGCGGAGGTCATGGCGGCGGCGGCGGCGGCCGGGGAACGGCTGGAAGGGTTGATCGGCGGCGTGGTCGCGCGGCTGTGACCGCGCCGGCGGGTCAGGGCTCCGGGGCGGCGGCCCGGTGGTTGAGCGGCCCATGCCCACCGCCCAGCCCCGGGGCGGATTGCAGCGCCCGATACAGGTAGTCCAGGGCATCGGCCACGGCGATCTGGAGCGGCCGCCCCAGTGCCAGGCCCGCGGTGATCGCGGCGGACAGGGTACAGCCGGTCCCGTGGGTCGAGGATGTGGCCAGCCGGGGCCGGGTGAAGTGCTGGAGCCCGGCGGGGGTCACCAGGACATCGGTCATGGTGTCGCCGTCGAGGTGGCCGCCCTTCACCAGGGCGCTGGCTGCGCCCAGCGCCAACAGGCGCCGGCCCGCCCGCTCCATCTCCGCCACGGTGCGCACCGGCTCGCCGGTGAGGATCCCCGCCTCGTCGAGGTTGGGCGTCACCAGGGCGGCGAGCGGCAACAGCTCGGCGCGCACCACCGCCTCGGCGGCGGCATCGAGCAACCGGTCCCCCGAGGTGGCGACCATGACGGGGTCGAGGACATACTCCCGCCACCCATGCCGCCGGATGGCGGCCGCCACCAGCCGGACCAGGCCGGCGGTGGCAAGCATGCCGGTCTTGACCGCGGCGGGCGGCAGGTCCCCGGCCAGGGCCTCCAGTTGCGCGGTGACCATGGCCTCGGGCACGGGATGCACCGCGTGCACGCCCAGGGTATTCTGCGCGGTCAGCGCCACGATGGCGCTGGTGCCGTACACCCCGAACTGGTGGAAGGTCTTGAGATCGGCCTGGATGCCGGCGCCGCCGCCGGAATCGGAGCCCGCGATGGTCAGAGCGATTTTCATCGAAAGGCCGGCCCGTCCGTGTCGCTGATCAGCACCATCCGGGACCTGCATCGCCGCCGCGCGCGCGAGCGCCGCGGACTGACGCTGGCGGAAGGCGTCCGCCTGCTGGAGGAGGCGCTCGCCGCCGGGATTCCGGTGCGGGGCGCCGCAGTGGCCCCGGCGCTGGAAGGTACACCTCGCGGAAGCGCGCTGAAACGGCGGCTGGAGGCCGCGGCGGTGCCGCTCGAGGCGGTGGAGGACGACCTCCTCGCCCAGCTCGCCGACACCGAGCATCCGCAGGGGGTGGTGGCCGTCATCGAGCCCCGGCCCTGGACCCTGGCGGACATTCCGGTCGAGCCCAGGGGGGTGGTGCTGGTGCTCGACGGGGTGCAGGATCCGGGAAACGTCGGCGCCCTGGCCCGCACCGCGCTCGGGCTCGGCGCCGGCGCGCTGGTGGCGCTGCCGGGCACGGCGGACCTCTCCAACCCGAAGGCGCTGCGCGGCAGCATGGGGGCGCTGTTCCGGCTGCCGGCGGTGCCCACCACGCTCGAGGGATTCGTGGCCTGGGCACGCGGCGCCGGGGTGGAGCTGTGGACCACGGCCCCCGACGGCACGCCGGTCGGGCAGGCGCCACGGGCGGGCCCGATCGCCCTGCTGCTTGGCAACGAGGGTGCCGGCGTGCGCCCGGAGCTCTCGGTGGCCGCGAGCCGGTCGGTCTCGGTGCCGCTCTCCGGCGGGGTGGAGTCGCTCAACGTGGCGGTGGCGGCCGGTATTCTCCTGTATGAGATAGTAAGGCAACGATCCGCTTAAAATAAAGTCAAGGCAATCAATGACACATATATCCGATCATTCAATAATACTTTTTATTCTTTCATCAAGCATAGCCTGATCTGCTGTAAACGATGCAAGCCCTGCGAGTGTAAGTAATGTGTCGGGAGCAATTTTGCCTTCACTTATTTTTTTCGCCCATCGTGAGTGGACCGGAATTTTACCATCAGATGCAATAAAACCTTTC
>CAZPER010000147.1:0-5718 GCA_964585655.1 uncultured Gemmatimonadaceae bacterium
GGGGGTGGGCGGTGGGGCGGTCGGGGGATGGGGACCCGGCTGGAGGCGCTCCTGCCGGGCGGCGGCGGCGCGCGGGCCGCGAAGCGGTCCCGCCGAGCCTCTGCGGCTCCGCGCCGACGGGACAAGGCGGGAGCGCCGAACGCGGTGCGGCCACCCTCCGACGCGAGCACGTGGCAACGCCGAATCGCCCGCGGCCTCGCAATGACAGCCCACCGCAAAGGAGAAACGGGAAACGGCGCCTGAGTCGCTCACCGTTTCCCGTTTCCCTTTTCCCGCTTCCCTGCCTCACGCCGTCCCCTCCTGCTTCGGCGCCTCCGGGTTGTTCCCCGGCCAGCTCACGTCCCGTGCGGCCAGCCACGCCGCCAGCAGCTCGGGATTGTCCCGGAAACGATACCGGTTGATCCCGTCCAGCCGCCGCACCAGCTCCAGCGCCTCCTTGGCGCTGGCCTTGAGCTGCGATCGGGCCCCGATGTGGCGCGACACCCCCTGCAGCTTCCCCGCCGCCGCCTCGCGATACGCCGCGAGCGCCTGCCGCAACTCGTCCAGGATCTTCGGCGACAGCCCATCCTGGCTGAACAGCGCCTGGTACTTCTCGGCCTCGGCCACCAGCGCCTCCGCCGCCGGCAGGAACTCCTCCTGCTTGAGCGTGACCCGGGGCACCGCGAACAGCCGCGGCAACTCCGGATTCTCCGCCGCCCGCCCCCGCGCCACCAGGGACAGGAACTGCAACTGCCGGTGCAACTCCCGCTTGTACTTCGCTTTCCCGCTCACCTTCGCCCGGGCCTGACGCCGCCCCTGCGATTCCTGCGCCGCGAGGATCTGCATCCGGGTCAGCAGGGCCTCCAGCCGCCCCACCACCTCCGTGTGCCCCTCGACGGTGGAGATGTGCTCCAGGCAGAACTGCAGCACCCGGATCAGCATCCCGATGATACGACTCATGCGCGTTTCCATCTTGTGCTCCTGGGGCAGGGTCTTGCCCCAACCCGGACCCGGCGGTCGAGACGCCGGATCCCGCTGTGATTGTCACTGCGCCGGACAGGTCTCGACCCGACCCCGGCCGGGCGCTCGTTAGTGCCATCCTCGTGCCAGACGAAAAAAGTTCTGTAACCCGCAGTCAGGCATGCGCTTGGGCGAATTGGCCCCGAATCGCACCAACTCCGAAATGTCCGCGCTGGGGAACGCCGGGTGCTCCCGGGCGTACAGATTCGCCCGCGATGCCGTACAAAGTGTCCGCACTGCCGACCAAGTCGTCCGCACTGCCGACCAAGTCGTCCGCACTGCTGTTTAGAGCGCCCGCACTGCTGTCCAAACCGTCTGCACTGCTGTTTGAAGCGTCTGCACAGGCGACTGACGCGCCCGCACTGCCGACTAGAGCGTCCACACGCTCGCCCAAAGCGCCCGCAGCCCCGTCTGGATCGCCCGCACTCCCAACCAGGGAGTCCGCGCGGCCCGCCACTGTGCCTTCCATCAAACGGGAGGAGACCGGGAGAAACCCCGTTTCGGGATCCAGGCCGGATATTGACAAAATAGAACGGTCGTGCTTTTATAGCCCATGTCCAAGGGCACCGCCACCCGCCGCTCCATCCTCGACCATGCCATCGCCCTGGCCAGCGAGGTCGGGCTGGGGGGGCTCACCATCGGGTCCCTGGCGGAGGAGATGGACCTCTCGAAGAGCGGGCTTTACGCCCACTTCGGGTCCAAGGAGGCGCTGCAGATCCAGGTGCTGGACCACGCCGCCCTCAACTTCACCGAGGCGGTCATCCGGCCGGCGCTCCAGGAACCTCGCGGCGCCCCCCGGATGCGGGCGCTGTTCGAGCGCTGGCTGGCCTGGGACCGGGACGGCGTCCTCCCCGGGGGGTGCCTCTTCGTCGCCGCGGCGTCGGAGCTGGACGACCAGGACGGCCCGGTCCGCGAACGGCTGGTGGAACTGCAGCAGACCTGGATTGACGTGCTCCGGGTCTCGGTGGAGAAGGGGATCGAGTCGGGCGCCTTCCGCCCCGACGCCGACCCGGCGCAGTTCGCCCAGGACCTCCATGGCATCATGCTCGGCTTCCACCACGGCGCGCGCCTGATGCGCGATCCCGGCGCGGAACGCAGGGCCAGAAGGGCGTTTGAGACATTGCTCGCGGCGGTAGGACGGTAGGACGAACACCTTGGAGATCACCATGCTCGCACTCGCCCGCCTGGCGCTCGGCACCGCCCAGCCCCTCGCACCGGACTTCGCCGCCTGGCTGGGCGAGCGGCTCTTCTTCACCCCGCCGCGCCAGTCGCTCCCCGATGGCGCGCGCCCGCTGCTCCGCCGCGGCCGCCGCTTCCGCATCCAGGTGGAGGGCCGCGAGATCCAGGGCTGGCGCTGGGGCCGCGGGCCCACGGTCTATCTGCTGCACGGCTGGGGCGGGCGCGGCGGTCGGTACCTGCACTACATCGAGCCGCTGGTCGAGCTGGGCCATTCCGTCGTGGTCTTCGACGCCCCGGGCCACGGCGCCAACCCGCACGGCATGAGCTCGGCGCCGGAGTTCGCGCGGGCGCTCCAGGCGGTGGTGGAGCTCTGCGGGCCGGCCCATGCCGTGGTGGCCCACTCGCTGGGCGCGGCGGCGGCGGCGCTCGCGGTCAACTGGGGCCTCCGGCCCAGCCGGCTGGTGCTGCTGGCGCCGCCGGTGGATGTCACCGAGTTCTTCGAGCCCTTCGCGCGGGCCGTGGGGATGACCCCGGCGGTCATGGCGCGGCTGGTGGCCCGGAGCACGCGCCGGATCGGGCTGGATTGGTCCGAGCTTGATATCCGGCGCCACGCGCCGAAGGAGCCGCTGCCGCTCCTCGTCGTGCATGACGTGGGCGACAAGATCGTGCCCTTCGCGGATGGCGTCGCGATTGCCGAGGCCTGGGGCGGCCAGCTGCACGCCACCCAGGGGCTGGGTCACACCGGCCTGCTGCGGGACCGCGAGGTGCTGCGCACCGTGGCGGCCTTTGTCACCGGCGCCACCCCCGACGATGTCGCGGCGGCGGTGGATCCGGCGGCAAAGGCGGAGCGGTGGTTGTGGGAGCGGTATCGGCGGTAGGGCGGCAAGCGCCGCGCAGCGAGGCGATGCCGCGGTGCAGCGACGGAGGGTGCGCCGCTAAGCGGGCTCACCGTTCCTGTGCGGCCAGCCTCACGCTGCTCCCCTTACCATCTCCTCCACATGCCGGTGATCCGTCCCGCAGCAGCCTCCGACCACCGACAGCCACGGCAGGATGCCGCGCAGCGCGCGGTACTCGGCGCCGAGCTGCACCGGGTCGCCCTGGTCGAGCGCCGCGGCCTCATTGAGTTCCGCGTGGCTCATCCGTGAGGCGTTGGCGCGGATGCCGCGCAGCCGCCGGGTCCACCGGCTCCCCGGCATCAACACGTCCTGGAAATGGCTCGGGTGGGCGCAGTTGATCATGTAGTACGCCGGGTAGCCGTCGGTGGCCAGGTCGGTGCGCTCGATCGCCGCCTGGAGCGATTCGCCGGTGGGGAGCCTGCCGTCGGTTTCCACCGTGAACGAGATCACCACCGGCATCCCCAGCCAGCCCGCCGCGCGCGCGAGCCCGATCGCCTCCTCGGTGTAGTTGATGGTAAAGGCCGACACCAGGTCCGCGTCGGTGGCCGCGAAGGTGGTGATCTGCTCGGCGTGATAGTCCGCGGCCTGGTTCACCGACATCATGGCGCCGGGCACGTAGCCGTCCCCCCGCGGGCCGATGTTGCCGCTCAGCACGACCTCCCGCCGCTGCAGCTCGGGGCGCAGCCGGAAGCTTGCGATCAGCGCGATGGCGCGGCGGTTGAGGTCCTCGAGCGCGCTCCGGCCGTAGCCGAGCTGGGTGCCCCAGTCGCGGCTGGCCCGCCAGGTGGGGCTCTCCAGCACCAGGCCGGTGTCGTGCCGCACCGCGAGGTCGGCGTAGCTCTGGTAGTAGCGGGACAGTGCCTCGATCCCCGCCTTGCGCTCGAGCAGGACGAACGCGGCGAAGGAGGGGAGCTCCAGGCCGTGGTGGAAGATGAGCGTGGTCTCGATGCCGCCGTCGGTGACGAAGAGGCGGTCGGAGAGCTGGGGCAGGGCATGGCGATAACGCGGCATCGGGTCCTCTAAGACAAGGGTATGACTGCTTCATTACCCTGCGCAGAAACGAGGGAGTGCACGACAAGTGCTTGTCCATGGGGGCTCTCGCGGCGCGGAGCCGCAGAGGGTTCGGCGCTGCCGCGTGCTCGCGTCGCAGGGTGGCCGCACAGGAACGGTGAGCCCGCTTAGCGGCGCACCCTCCGTCGCTGCGCCGCGGCAACGCCTCACGACGCGGCCCAATCGCCTAATCGCCCTACCGCCCTACCGCCCTACCGCCTTACCGCCCTCCCGCCACTCCCGCCCCTACCCTACATTCCACCCCCGATGACCTCCCCCTCGCCAGCCCCGAATCTCCCCCCCGACCTGGGCCGGTTGCGGATCAATCGCGACACCCCGGCCCCCGGTCTCCGGCGGGCGCTGTGGCGCAACCTGATCCTCGCGGCGGTGGCCCTGGCGCTGGTGGCGGTGGTGCTCTACCTGCGGCGCGAGCAGGCGGTGCCGGTGGAGGTGTTCACCGTAACCTTGAACGGCGGAGGGGACGCCGCGAGTGCCGCCAGCGCCAGCGTGACGGCCAATGGCTACGTGGTGGCGCGGACCCGGGCGGCGGTGTCGGCGAAGCTCGCGGGGCGGCTGGCGGAGCTCCGGGTGAGCGAGGGATCGCAGGTGCGCGCGGGAGAGGTGATCGCGCGGCTGGAGAACGACGAGTATGCGGCGCAGGTGAGCCAGGCCGAAGCGCAGCTGGCCACCTCGCAGGCGGAGCTGATCGAGGCGACCGCGCGGCGGGACCAGCTGGCCCGCGAGGCGCGGCGGGTCAGCGACATCCGGCAGGAGAATCCCGACCTCGTGGCGGAGGAGCAGGTGGAGGCGGCGCGGAGCGCGGCGGACCAGGCGGTGGCGCGGGTGGACGCCGCGGCGGCGCGGGTGCAGGCGGCGGAGGCGGAGCGGCGCTTCGCGGAGGCGACGCTCGAGTCCACCCTGATCCGGGCGCCGTTCACCGGCACCGTCCTGCGGAAGGAAGCGGAAGTGGGAGAGGTGGTGGCGCCTTCGGTCGGCGGTGGGCTCACCCGCGGTGCGGTCGTCACCATGGCGGACTTCGCCACGCTGGAGGTCGAGGTGGACGTCAACGAGGCGTATATCGCCCGGGTGACGAACGGCCAGGGGGCCCGCATCACCCTCGATGCCTATCCCGACACCGGCTTTCGGGGTCGAGTGCGGCAGGTCGTGCCCACCGCCGACCGACAGCGGGCCACGGTGCAGGTGAAGGTCGCGATCCTCGATCGTGACCAGCGCATTCTCCCCGAGATGGGGGCGCGGGTGGACTTCCTGGAGCCCGAGGCGCCGCGCCGAGACACCACCGTGGCGCGGGCCCCGCGCATCCGGGTGCCCGCCGCCGCGGTGCGCATCCTGGAGGGGCAGTCGGTGGTCTGGCTGGTGCGGCAGGGCCGGCTGGCCGCGAAGGTGGTGGACGCCGGCCCCGTGAGCGGCGGCTTCCGCGAGGTGCGCTCCGGCCTGGTCGGCGGCGAACAGCTGCTGACGGGGGGAGTGGAGGAGCCGCGGGAGGGGATGGCGGTGGTGGTGGGGGGAGAGTAGAGACGGGGAGACGGGAGACGGGAGACGGGAAACGGGAGCTGGGAGACGGGAGACGGGAGAG
>CAZPER010000148.1:0-5495 GCA_964585655.1 uncultured Gemmatimonadaceae bacterium
GGGGGGGGGGGGGGGGGGGGGGGGGGGGGGGGGGTGGGGGGGGGGGGGGGGGGGGTGGGGGGGGGGGGGGGGGGGGGGGGGTGTGTGGGGGTCCGGGCATTTGAGCGGGGGGGGGACCCGGGGGCCCCCCAAACCCGGGGCCCCCCCCCCCCCGGCGCGACGGCGCGGCTGCGCCACCCCGTTCCCCGTTCCCCGTTCCCCTTCTATCCTTGAAGCCATGCTGACCCTGCTCAAGCTGCTCCAATCGCTGTTCAAGACCCTGCACTCCGACGGCACGCCGGGGCAGGTCGCGGCGGGGATCATGCTCGGGGCCGGCATCGGGCTCACCCCGCTCCTCTCGGCCCATAACCTCGTTCTCTTCGCCGCCATCGTCCTGCTCAACGTCTCCTTCGGCGGCGGCATGCTGGGCCTTGCGCTGTTCACCCCCGTCGGCTTCATCCTCGATCCGCTCTTTGACCGCATCGGGCTGGCGCTGCTTCGCCAGCCGGCGCTGGCCAGCCTCTGGACCGACTGGTACAACATCCCGCTTGTCCCCTACACCAACTTCAACAACTCGGTGACCCTCGGCAGCTTCACCTGCTGGCTGGCGCTCACCATCCCGATCTACTTCGCGGCCAAGGTGGCCATCACGCGCTACCGCGCCACGTACGGTGCCCGGGTGATGAACTCCCGCTTCATGAAGGGCCTCAAGGCGTCAAAGGCGTACAACGTCTACAGCTGGTTCAACCCCGAATGAGCACGCCCCGGTTCAAGATCTTCCGCTGGCGCGCCGTGGGGATCATCCTGCTGGCGCTGCTGCTCCTCGCCATCTGCTGGGCGCTCTTCGGCGACCGGTTCGTCCGGGCCCAGGTGGAGGACAACCTCTCCCTGACGCTGGGCACCCAGGTGGACATCGGGAGCCTCCGGATCCGCGAGGGCGACGTGGCGGTGGACGTGGGCGAGCTGACCATCGCCGACCCGCGCAACCGGAACCGCAACCTGCTCGAGGCGGGGACGATCACCCTCGACCTCGATCCGGTGCCGCTGGCGGAGAAGAAGCTGGTCATCGACCAGGTGCGGCTGTCCGGCCTGCGATTCCTGACCCGGCGCAGCACCCCGGCGCGCCCCGCCGATCCCAATAGCCCTGCCGGCCGCCTGCTCACCGAGACCGAGGCGTGGGCCCGCGAGAAGTTCAGCTTCCCGAGCCTCGCCCTCGGGCGGGTGGACACGGTCAAGAGCCTGGTGCTCAATCCTGAGGAGCTGGGCACGGTCAAGGCGGCTCGCGCCTTCGTCAGCCAGGTGGATTCCACCACGGCCGCCTTCGAGCAGTCGCTCGCCGCCCTGCAGGTGAAGCCAGTCGTGGATAGCGCCGCCGCGCTCGCCGGCCGGCTGGCCCAGGCGGACCCGAAGAAGCTGGGCGTCGCCGGGGTGCGGGACCTGGTGCAGCAGGCCCAGCGCAGCATCGACGGCGTCAAGCAGACCAAGCAGAGGTTGCAGGCACTGGAGCAGTCGGCCCGCGGCTCCCTGGCCCAGCTCAACCAGGGGCTCGGGGCGGTGGATGCGGCGCGGCAACGGGATTACGCCTTCGCCAAGGGACTGCTCAACCTCCCGAGCTTCGACGGCCCCAACATCGGCCAGTCGCTCTTCGGGCAGCAGAGCACCGACTACTTCGGGCAGGCGCTGTACTACGCCCAGCTGCTGCAGAAGTACGTCCCCCCGGGCCTCCAGCCGTGGAACCGTCCGGGGCCCAAGCGCACCCGCATGGACGGCACCGACGTCGAGTTTCCCAAGGAAAAGGCCTATCCCACCTTCCTGCTCCGGCAGGGCTCGATCGACCTCGCGGCCGGCGCCGCGGAGCAGCACCAGTTCGCCGCCACCTTCGGTGGCCTCACCTCGCAGCCGGCGCTCTACGGCCGCCCCGCCACCCTGACCGCCAGGGGCACCATCGGCGGGGCGCACCCGATGGGGGTGGATCTCTCCCTGCTGTCCCGGCACTTCGGCACCTCTCCGAGGGATTCGCTCGCCGCGCGGGTGAGCGGCGTGCCGCTCCCGTCCATTCCGCTGCCGGCCCTTCCCTTCGTGGTGAATCCGGGGACGAGCACGGTGGGCTTCAGCTTCAGCCTGGCGGGGGAGCAGCTGCATGGGAGCTGGGAAATCTCCTCCGATCAGGCCAGCTGGAGCGCGGATACCGCGCGGCTCCGGGCGGCGGGGCTGGTGGAGAACACCGTCTGGCGGGTGGTGAGCGGCCTGACCCAGCTTCGGGTCCGTGCTGAACTGGGCGGCACCATCACCAGTCCCAGCCTCAAGGTCAGCTCCAACCTGGACGACGCCATCGCCGCGCGGCTGCAGGGGCTGGTCACCGAGGAGCTGCAGCGCGCCGAGGCCAGGGCGCGCGCCGCCGTGGACCGGATCGTGGAGCAGCAGGTGGCGAGCCTGCAGGCCAGGGTCGGGGAGTTCTCCAGTCAGGCGCTGGCCCGGCTTCCGGTGGAGAAGAGCCAGCTCGACGGTGTCCAGGACCAGCTCGATCGCCAGATCAAGCGGCTGGCCGGCTCCGCCGCCGGCGGTCTCCGCCTGCCCAAGCTCTAGCGCATGGGTGTCGCCACCTCCGGCGGGTTGATCCTGCTCGGCCTGCTGTTGCTGGCCGGCGGCGGAGAGGCACTGGTGCGCGGTGCCACCGCCATCGCCCGGCTGGCAGGGGTGACGCCGGCCGTCATCGGCCTCACGGTCGTGGCTATCGGCACCTCGCTGCCGGAGCTGGTGGTGAGCGTCATGGCCGCCCTCGACGGCCAGCCCGACATCGCCATCGGCAACGTGGTCGGTTCCAACATCTTCAATATTGTGGGCGTGCTGGGCATCACCGCGCTGATCATGCCGCTGCCGGTTACCGGTTCCGCGGTCAAGCTGGAATGGCCGTTCATGTTCCTGGTGAGCTGCCTGCTTGTCGTCGTCGCGCGCGACGGGATGCTCGACCGGATCGAGGGGGTACTGTTCCTGGGGAGCTTCGTGCTCTTCACCGCCTTCATGATCCGGGTCGGGCGGAACGACCTGCAGGCCGGTGAGGCTGCCGCCTTCGGGGAAGAGGTGGCGCGTCGCTCGGTACGAATCAGCGGCACCGAGGTGGCCGGGGCGGTGGGCGCAGTGGTGGCCGGCCTGGTGCTCCTGGTGCTTGGCGGTCGCGCGCTGGTCGCGGGGGCGGTGGAGTTCGCACGTCTTGTCGGGCTCTCCGAGCGGGTCATCGGCCTCACCGTGGTGGCGGTCGGCACCTCGATGCCGGAAGTCGCGGCCTCGGTGGTTGCCGCCCTCCGCGGCAGAACCGATGTGGCCGTCGCCAACCTGATTGGCTCCAATGTCTTCAACATCCTCGGCATCCTCGGCATCACCGCCGTGCTCAATCCGACGCCCGTCTCTCCCGCCATGCTGGGATCGGACATGGTCTGGATGATGGCGACCGCCTTCGCGCTGTTCCCGGTGCTGCGGTCCGGAATGCGAGTGTCCCGGCTGGAAGGCGGACTGCTCCTTGCCCTGTACGCCGCCTACTTGATCACCCTCCTGGCCTGATCACCCGATCGTCCAGGCGCCTAATCGCCCAATCTCCATTCCCCAATCACCCGACCTCCCCCTCGCATCCCGCGCCGGTCCTGATAGATTCGGCACACCCGAAATACAACTGTGAGGTCCGATGCGCATCGCTGTACCCGCGGAGACCGCTCCCCAGGAGCGGCGGGTGGCGCTGGTTCCCGAGTCCTGCAAGAAACTCATTCAATCCGGGTACGAGGTCGCGGTGGAGGCGGGGGCGGGCGTCGCCGCCGGCTTCGCCGATCAGGCGTACGTGGCCGCCGGGGCGGAGGTCCAGCCGGATCCTGCCCGGTTGCTCGGCGCCGCCGATATCGTGCTCAAGGTGAATCCCCCGGCCACCGGGAGCGGGCGGAACGAGGTCGCCTGGCTCAAGCCCGACGCGATAGTCATCGCCTCGCTGATGCCGCTCCGGAACCTCGCCATGGTGCCGCGCCTCGCCGAGCGCCGGGTGACCGCCTTCTCCACCGACGCGATCCCGCGCACCACCCGGGCCCAGGCGATGGACACCCTCTCCTCCATGGCCAACATCACCGGCTACAAGGGGGTGCTGCTGGGCGCGGTGGAGCTCAATCGCTACTTCCCGATGCTGATGACGGCGGCGGGGATGGTGACCCCGGCCAAGGTGTTCGTGATCGGCGCCGGGGTCGCGGGGCTCCAGGCCATCGCGACGGCGCGGCGGCTCGGGGCCAACGTGCTGGCCACCGACGTGCGGCCCGAGGTGAAGGAGCAGATCGAGAGCGTGGGCGCCAAGTACGTCGGCATCGAGCTGGCCCAGAGCGCCGCCGCCGGCGGCGGCTACGCCAAGGAACTCTCCCCCGAGGACCAGGCCCGGCAGCGGCAGCTGCTGGTGGAGCAGTGCGCCCAGTCGGACGTCGTGATCACCACCGCGCTCATCGGCGGGGTCTTCGCCCCGCGGCTGCTCGACGCCGCGACGGTGCGCTCCATGAAGCCCGGCGCCGTCATCGTGGATCTCGGCGCGGATGGCGGCGGCAACTGCGAGCTGTCGCGGCCGGGGGAGACGGTCGTGGAGGGGGGCGTCACGATCCTGGCGCCGCTCAACGTGCCCGCCAGCATGCCGCACCACGCCAGCCTGCTCTTCTCCCGCAACCTCACCGCCTTCGTGCAGGCGTTCACCAAGGAGAAGGCCTTCGTGCTCGACTTCAGCGACGACATCCAGCAGGGCGCGGTCATCACCCACGCCGGCGAGGTCCGCCACGCGCGGACCCGCGAGGCGCTGGCCAAGGCGGGCGCATGAGCCTGCTCACCCTCCTCGCGCAGGCCGCCCCCGTGCCGGCCACCGGCCACGCCCCCGCCGATGCCGACTTCTGGGGCCTGCTCTTCGTCTTCGTGCTCGCCTCGTTCATCGGGATGGGCGTCATCCGGCGCGTATCGCGGCTGCTGCACACCCCGCTCATGTCCATCACCAACGCCATCTCCGCCATCGCCGTGGTCGGCGCCATCCTGGTGACCGGCGGCGAGTACCCGCCGCATATCCAGGCGATGGGCGCGGTGGCCCTCTTCGCCTCGATGACCAACATCGTGAGCGGCTTCCTGATCACCAACCGCATGCTCAAGATGTTCAAGACCGACGACAAGCGGGGCGGGGGAGGCCACGCATGACGCACGCGATCGCGCAGGTCGCGTACATCGTCGCGACCGCCCTGTTCATCTTCGCGCTGCACTGGATGAACACCCCCGCCACCGCGCGGAAGGGGGTCTACGCCGGCGTCGCGGGGATGACCATCGCCGTGCTGGTCACCTGGGCCCAGCCGGCCGTGGTGCATCACCTGTGGATCGTGGTCGCCATCGTGGCGGGGTTTGCGGTCGGCGTACCGCTCGCCAACGTGCCGCTCACCGCGGTACCGCAGCGGACCGCCCTCTCCCACGCCTTCGGCGGCCTCGCCGCCGGCCTGGTGGGCACGGCCAAGTACTACCTCTGG
>CAZPER010000149.1:0-5403 GCA_964585655.1 uncultured Gemmatimonadaceae bacterium
TCCCATACCCCCCCGACGCCAGTGCGTCGATCGCCGCGCCGAGCTCCCGTGCCCGCCGGGCCGGCGGTAATGCGCCCTCCCCCTCCGCGCCGGCCAGCTCCACCTCCCCCGCCGGCCACTTCCCAATCGTCTTCAACATCGCCTTGAGCGTCGGCACCACCGCCTCCCGCCGCTCCGCGTACCAGTACCCGAACAGGTGCCAGAGCCCGCTCTGGAACACCCGGTCCCCCTCCACCATCTGGAGCACCTGGTAGAGCCCGTCCGTCAGGTACAGGAACCGGCGCAGTCCCCCCGCCGCCTCGTCCAGCACTGTCCGCTGCTTCCCCCGCTTGGTGAGCGCCGCCGCCAGCGCCTCCGGGTCCCCCGCCAGCTCCACCAGGTCCGAGCGATCATAGCCGTCGATCAGGAAGTCGTCCGCCAGCGCCAGGAACATCTGCACGTCGGGATGGCCGAGCAGCCGCGACTCGAGCTCCACCACCCGCTGGAACGCCGCCACCTGCCTCGGCCCCCGGTGCGCCCGGTAGTAACGCCCCCCCGCCAGCCGCTGCCGGAAAAGTTGCGGCAGGAGCAGGGGATAGTGCTCCTCGTAGTACCGCCGAACCCAGGGGTCCTCCAGGATCGGGAGCACGTCGTCCCGGAAACCGGCCGCTAGCCCGTCCACATACCCCACCTGCAGCGCCAGCTCCAGCACCGAGCAGCAGGTGAGCAGGTCGTCGAAGGCGTCCCGCCACGCGATCTCGTCCCCATCTACGATCGAATCGTCCCGATGGTCGCGGAGAAGCACCTCGAGCTTGACCTTCTTCTTCCCCACGGCGACCTGCCGGAACAGCTTCACCGCCTCCGGCGCCGCACTGCCTTCATAGTAGAGCCCCATCAGGTCCCGCAGGTTCGTCGCCTGTGCCTCGACCGTAAGCGTGAGCGCCTGGTCGAGCGCCGGGAGCACCGGCGTGATATAGGGAGCATCGTCATCCCCGTCGCTCGGCCGCCCCTGAAGCCGCTCAAGCTGCTCCTGGAACTCCCGGATGATCCGCTGGATCTCTTCCGGCAGCTTGCCCCGCTCCTCGGGGTCCGGCTCCGGGGTGGCCACGCGCTGCTGCGTCATGAGCTGGCTCCCCGCGCTAGATGTGAGGGAGGAGGTAGCCGAGTGGATCGAGGTAGCCCGTGTCGGGCTTGCACACCCCGATGTGCCCCTTGTCCGGCACGATCCTCGGCCCCGGATCCTTGCAGAACCGCACCGCCTGGACGATCCGATCCTTCTTCCCCAGCACCACCACCTTGGCCCGGAGCGAGTCGTGGCCCTGGCCGAGCAGGTCGTCGGTGTCGTCGCGCAGCTTGTCGAGCATGTCGGAGCCGGGCTCCAGGTCCCGCAGCACCGGCACGAACGCCTTCGCCCCGGTCGCGGCCGCCGCGCCGAACTTGGCCGGCATGGCGCCGAGCGCCTCGTTGGCCAGGTCGAGGATGACCGCGCCGGTGTGGGCTGGGGCGAACAGCACCAGCGACACATCCTTGAGCCACGGGGCGGGGGGCGTGTCCATCGCCGCCTGCACCAGCGCCTCCCGCACCACCACGGCGCCGAGCGAATGGGCCACCAGCGAGACGTGCATGTAGCGGAAGCCGGGATCGGCGCGGCGGGCATCCTGCAGCGTCGGCTGGATCACCCGGGTGACCGGGTCGGTCCAGAGCGCCTGGAGGAAGTCGAGCAGTTCGGCAGCGCTCACCGGCGCCTGCGCCACCAGCGAGTCGTAGCCGTAGAAGAACAGGTCGCGGCCGGCGGCCTGCGGCTGGAGCGGCAGCAGCGTGGCGAACTGGTCCCAGGTCCCGAGCGCCTCGCCCCCGAACCCGTGCACGAACACCACCGCCCGCCCGACGGGCTCCGTCGCCCAGCGGACAATGCTCTCGCTCCCCCAGGAGAGGTCGCGCCGCGTGTAGTGTGTCTGGCCCATGGCCGTCAGATGCCTCGGCTCGGAGTGGTTAGGGGGTGCCGGCCAAGGTACGGCGCGGGACGGGGGGGCGGTAGGGCGGGCGGTAA
The DNA here is from genome assembly GCA_964585655.1 of uncultured Gemmatimonadaceae bacterium. GTDB lineage: Bacteria > Gemmatimonadota > Gemmatimonadetes > Gemmatimonadales > GWC2-71-9 > JADJOM01. Next base: position 2,030 of record CAZPER010000149.1, read on the forward strand.
GTCGGTAAGGCGGTAGGGCGGTAGGGCGGTATGTGCCGCGCAGGCAGGCGCGGGCGCAGCGGAGCAGGAGCGGGTGCGCCGCTCGGCGGTCTCCCCGAGCCTCTGCGGCCACCCGCTCCTGCGAGCAGCGTCAGTGCCGACCACCTGCCGCACGCCGAGTCGGCTGGGGTGCAGCGCGCGTCAGTGAGCGGTGGGGCAGGATTGCGCCCTCACCCGGCGAGCGAACTGCAGCGCGCGGAATCCCGGCCGGCTCGGCGGCGGCGCCACGCGCCGTCCCGCCGTACTCCGACGCGGAAGCGGGAACGAGTCTGCGTAGACTTGCACCGGGTTGCGAGGAATCCGGCTACTTGCCCCTCAAACCGCCCCCGTAGTTTGCCGCAACCTGTCTGCGCTCCGCCATCTTGCCAGTTGCCCGTTCCCTCGGCATCCTTCCCATGACCAAGATCCGCACCCTCCTCGATCTGCTGGACAAGGACGGGTGGTATCTCGCCCGGATCCGCGGGAGTCACCGGCAGTTCAAGCACCCAGTGAAGCCGGGGCTGGTGACCATCGCCGGAAAGCCGAGTGATGATCTGGCCCCAGGCACCCTGAAGAGCATCCTCAAGCAGGCAGGTCTCAAGTGATGAAAGTCCTCATCATCGTCGAGCAGACCCCCACTGGCTACTCCGCCTACTCGCCGGACATCGACGGCTGCATCGCTACCGGAGCCTCCAGGGAAGAGGTCGAAGGCACCATGCGTGAAGCCATCGAGTTCCACCTGGAGGGACTTCGGGCTGAGGGCCAGACCGTGCCCGTCCCTCACTCCTACGCCACCTTCGTTGAGGTCGCCGCCTGACCCGAACACCGGAGCCAGGCCGGGGCGGGGCAGGCGCCCCGCCCCCACCCGGTGCTTGGCGGTCTCCGCGGTCTTGGCGGTGAAGTCTCCCCTCCAACAGACGCTCCCCGCCACCCAGCAGACGCTCCTCGCCACCCAGCAGACGCACCCCGCCACCCAGCAGACGCGCTCCGCCACTCGGCAGATGCTTCCCGCCACTCAATAGATGGCCCCCGCCACCCGATAGATGCGCCCCGCCACTCAATAGATGGTCCCCGCCACCCGAAAGATGCTCGCCGCCACCCAGCACCTGCTCCCCGCCATCCAGCAGATGGTCCCCGCCACTCAACAGGGGCTCCCCGCCACCCGCAACATGATCCCTGGAGCCCGGAAGACCCTCCCCGCCGTCCGAAACACCATTCCCGGAGCCCGAGAGATCGTCCCCGCCACCCGCAACGCCATTCCCGGAGCCCGAAACGGTCTTCCCGTCTCCCGTCTCCCGTCTCCCCGCATCCTGACCGCCCATCCCGATCGCCTGACCGCCTCTCCCAAACCCGCTGCCACGGTATTTGTCGCCCTGACCACGCTCCCCAACGTCCTGACGTCCCTTCCCGGCGCCCTGACGGCCCCTCCCGAACTCCTCACGCCCCTTCCCGGATCGCTGACGGCACTTCCCTGACCGCTGACCGGCAATTCCTGCCCCCTCCAGGCCGCACTGGGCCATTGGCACACCCCTCGCCTTCACTGTGTGCCGCAGGAGAGTCCACTGAAGATGTAGTCCCAAACTGCAGGAGCCCTTTAGGGGCGAAAGGATCTAACAGTATGCGCAGCATTGATCGGCAGGTTCACCAGATGGCCGGACGGGTGAGCGAGTTCTGCGAGAGCAACCCCGATCCCAACCCCGTCACCGCCCAGGTGCCCATCCGTCTCACCGGCCTGAGGGAGGAGGGTACCCAGCTGCTCAACCGGCAGCGGCAGGCCCAGGCCACCGTCGCTGCGGCGGTCAAGGTGAAGGAGCAGCTCCGGGACGGCATTGGCGTCGGGGCCTCGGCGCTCATGGGCATCGCCCGGACGGCGGCGCGGACCCATCCCACGATCACGGTCCACCGCCGGCTGCCCAAGTCCGGCACCCACTCCAACGAGCTCGTCATGCTCACCACCGTCCGGGTGGCCGTGGCCGAGGCGGAATCCATCCTGCCACTGCTGGAGCCCTTCGGGGCGACGAAGGAGCAGCTCACCGCCCTCAACCAGCTCCTCGATGAGTACGAGGCGGAGCTGACTCGGCAGCGGCGCGCCATCAACTCGCAGGTCGGCGCGACCGCGGAACTCAAGGGGGTGACGGCCGATATCCTGGCCGTCGTCCGCAACCTCGACGCGCTGCACCGGCTCCGCTTCCATGGGGACCGGGATCGCCTCGCGACCTGGAAGCGCGCGCGGAAGGTGACTCGACCCCAGCCGCCGGAGGAGCTCGAGCCGCCGGTGGACGGGACCCAGGCCGCGTGAGCGTCCTCCCGCCCTGTGGTCCGGGCAACAGGATCCCCTGGTCTCCCCCCGGAGGCCAGGGGATGCTCGTTGCCCCCGTTTGTACGCTGGCGCGGACACTTTGGAGGGAGCGCCGGCTAGCCATTTCACCGCATTGTCTCCCAGGCCCAACGAGCCAAGTTGCGGTCTTCCAACCACTTCCCCTCGCTAGCTTCCCCGTTTCAGTGACCTGAAACGCCGCGGCACGTTTCCCGCAGTCAATCCGCCATCCCATCGTTCCGTCGTTTCGTCGTTCCGTCGTCGCCGCCCCCCTTTCCCGCGAGAAAGGCCCCTCGATGCGCACAACCTGCCGCCTCAGGTTCGACGCCGCGCGACGCGTGCTGGCCTTTCATCGTGACCATCCTCCTCCCACTCCTGCGGAAGCTGCCCACCTCTCGCGCCTCCAGGCGCTGTTGGACCGGGTTGGGGCCGCGGAATCTGACCAGCCGGTGCAACAGCGGCTGGTGGCGGAAGCGCAGCTCGAGCGGGAGGCAATCCTCCGGGCCTTTGTGCCGGAGCTCGCCAAGCTGGTGCGCCTGACGGTGGCGGTGGCGGATGTGGAAGGGATGCCGGCGCTTCGCCTGCGTGCCAGCGTATACGCGGTTCGGGAGGCGGGCTTCCTGGCTCGCGTAAACGACGCCCTGGCGCTGGCTGTCCGGCACCTCGCCCTCCTGGAGGCCCACGGCCTCCCGCCGGGACGGCTGACAGAACTGGAGCAGGCGCTGAGGCGCTACGAGGACGCCGAGGACCGGCGCCGGGCGGCGCAGGCTGCCTCCCTCCGCGCCACTGCCACCTTCGAATCCGCGGTGGACGAGGTGACCAGGGTCATGCGTCTGCTCGATGCCGTCGCACGGATCAGGTTGGCGGAGGACGCGACGCTAATGGCCGAGTGGCGCCAGGCGGCAAGCGTGCACTGGGAGCAGAAGGAGGGGGCAGGGGTGGGGGCGGTGCGGTAGGGGGACGGGCCAACGGTCCGACGGCCAGCACCTGCCGCACGCCGAGTCGGCTGGGGTGCAGCGCGCGTCAGTGAGCGGTGGGG
>CAZPER010000150.1:0-4928 GCA_964585655.1 uncultured Gemmatimonadaceae bacterium
GCGGGGTGGAGGGGCGGGCCGCGGGCGCGGCGGGGGGGGCGCGCGGCGGCACGGGGGACCGGGGGGCGAGAAGGTAACGGCATGGCTGAGGCGAAGCCGCGGGGGAGCGCCGGCGGGTTCGCCGCTCGGCGGTCCCCCCGCTCCTCTGCGGCCACCCGCCGGTGCGACAACGCGGCATCGTCTCAGCAGCCAAGCGCCCAACAACTCCCGCACACTTCCCACACAACTCCGCCTTGCATCACCCTCGCCGGGGCATGAGACTCATGGGGTGAGCCACCCCGCCCCTTCAACACCCGCCCCCCGCTGGCCCACCGGGCGCCCTTCCCGCTGGCCGCTCCTGCTGCTGGCCTCGAGCCTCGGGCTGGTGGTGCTGACCACCGTGGTGGCGGTGCTCGCCTCCCGGAAGCACGCCGCCACCACCGCCCAGCTGCTCCGCGACTACGCCTCCTTCGCCGCGTGGAGCTACAGCCAGCGCCTGGCCCAGGAGCTGGAAGAGGGGGCGTGGGTCACCCTCAACCCCATCCAGCACAGCGAACCGCACGCCATGCGCGGCATGCCGGCCGCCGCGAACCTCGTGGGCTACCGCCGGGAGAATCTCGACCGTTGCCGCTGCGCGGGCGGCGTCGAACCGGCCACCTACTTCCGCTTCCGCCTGGGCGGCGACACGCTCCAGACCGTGGGCGCGCCGATCGCGGCCGTGGACAGCGTGGCGCTCACCCGGCAGCTCACCGCGGTCGTCCGCGGCCCCGGCGCACGGAGAAACGGCTTCGTCGCCCTGAGCCCGACCGGGCTGGCCGCCTTCGGCCTCATGCCTACGGTCTGGGGCGACACGATGGTCTATGGCTTCACCGTGGACAGCACCGGCCTGGCGACCGCGGTCACCCGGGTGCTGCGGGAGGCGCCGCTCCTTCCATCCGCCCTTACCCGGGGTTCCAGCAACCCGGAGCTGCTGGTCCTGGAGGTGAGCGACACCACCGGCCGGGTGCTCCATCGCGACGCCGGCTGGCCCACCGACCTTCGGGAATGGCCGTTCATCGCCGCGGAATCGCTGCCGCCCTGGCGCGGCGGCCTGGTGACCCGGCTGAGCGTCCGGCCGGAGGCCGCCTCACAACTGCTGAGCGGCGGCTTTCCCTGGAGTCCCCTGCCGCCGCTCCTGCTGGTGGGGCTGCTCGGCGTCGGCTCGGTAATCGTGGCGGTGCTGCAACTCCGCCGGGACGGCCAGCTCGCCCGGCAGCGGAGCGACTTCGTCGCCGCCGCCTCCCACGAGCTGCGTACGCCCCTCGCCCAGCTCCGCCTCTTCCTCGATACGCTCCGGCTCAAGCGCTACGATACCCCGGAGGAGGAGGCCTGGCTGGTGGGGCATCTGGCCCGGGAAACCACCAGGCTGGAGCACCTGGTGGAGAACGTGCTGCTGGTGACCCGGCTGGAACGGGCCGCGCCGCACGAGGCGGTGACCGAGCCGCTGGCGCTCGACCGCGAGGTGGCCGAGTCGGTCGCGGCCTTCCAGCCGTTGGCGGCGTCCCGGCAGGTCGAGGTGGTGACCGAGCTCGCGCCGGACACCATCGTGCCAGCGGAACGGGGCCCGCTGCGGCAGGTCGTGCTCAACCTGCTGGACAACGCCGTCAAGTTCGGGCCGGTCGGGCAGCGCGTGGTGGTTCGCGTGGCCCGGAACGGGAGCGCGGCGCGACTCACCGTCACCGACCAGGGACCCGGGGTCCCCGCCGCGGAGCGGGAGCGGATATGGCGGCCGTACGTCCGTGGCGACGGCGCGGCGGCCGCGAGCGTGGGTGGGAGTGGCATCGGCCTCGCCATCGTGCGGGAGATCGTCTCGCGCTGGGGCGGGACGGCGACGGTCCTCCCCGACGAACCGGGCGCAACCTTTGAGATCCGGCTGCCGATGCCATGACCGGGAGCGAACCGATTCAACCACAAAGAGCACGAAGGACACAAAGGGACCGAGTCTGCCCGGGACACCTTCGTGCTCTTAGTGTCCTTCGTGGTTGACCTCCACGAGGATCCGCATGCCACGTATTCTCCTGATTGAGGACAACGCCGACCTGGCCGACGGCCTGCGCTATAACCTCGCGCGCGAGGGCTATGAGGTCCGGGTGGCGCCCGACGGGCCCGGCGGGCTCAAGCTGGCCACCGAGTGGAAGCCCGACCTGCTGCTGCTGGACCTGATGCTGCCGGGGATGAGCGGCTACGACGTGCTCCAGGCGCTCCGGGCGGCGGCGAACGCCGTGCCGGTGATCATCGTGAGCGCGCGGGGAGAAGAAGCGGACAAGGTCCGGGGCTTCCGGCTCGACGCCGACCAGTACGTGACCAAACCCGTGGGGCTCCTCGAACTCCTGGAACGGGTGCGGGCCCTGCTCCGCCGCCGCGGCGCCATCACCGCCGGCGACGACGCGCCCATCCACTTCGGGAGGGTCACCATCGAGCCCGCCAGCCGTACCGTCACCGTGAACCAGGAGCCGGTCACCCTCACGCCCAAGGCGTACGAGCTGCTGCTGGCGCTGATCCGACGCCAGGGAGCGGTCGCCACTCGCGTGGCGCTGCTCAAGGAAGTCTGGGGCTCCGCGGGGGACGTGCAGACCCGCACCGTGGACTCCCACGTGGCCGAGCTGCGGCGGAAGCTCGAGGAGAATGCCGCCGAGCCGGTGCACATCCTGACGGTGTGGAAGGTGGGGTATCGGTTCCAGGGCTAGGGACGGACCGACGGGACGACGGGACGACCGAAGCGAACGCCGCGAACGGGAGCGGGTGGGACCGGAGCGCGCGTCAGTGAGCGGTGACGAAGATTGCGCCCTCGCCCGGAGAGCGAACTGCAGCGCGCGGAGGGCCCACCGCTCCCGTGAGCGACGCCACAGCGACCCGCAGTCGAACCAAGACCGACCTCGCACAAAACCATCACAACTTCCGGGACCCACGGCCGTAACGTGCCATGTCCCCATCACGGAGTCCCTCTGATGCACGTCCTCTCCGCCGCCGCCCTGGCCCTGCTGCTCCCCCTCGGCCCCGCCCCGCTGGACGCCGGTCCACGGGACCGGATGCTCATCACCCCGGCGGCGCTCCACGCCCGCCTCGGCGAGCGCAACCTGGTCCTGCTCCACATCGGCGACAAGGCGGGTTACGACGCCGAACACCTCCCCGGCGCCCGGCTCCTCGAGTACCGCGCCTTCGCCGCCCGGAGCGCGGACAGCCTCGCCCTCGAACTGCCGTCGGTGGCCCGGCTCGATTCCACCTTTGCCGCGCTCGGCATCTCCAACGACAGCCGCATCGTCCTCTACTTCGGCAATGACTGGTTGAGCCCCACGACGCGCGCCTGGCTCACTCTCGAGTACCTCGGCCTCGGCGAGCGCACCGCCATCCTCGATGGCGGCCTCCCCGCCTGGAAGGCCGCCGGCTACACGGTCACCGCGGACGTCCCCCCGCCCGCCACCGCCGGCAGGCTCCGCGGCACCCCGCGGCCCGGAGTCATTGCGACCCGAGACCAGGCGCGGGCGGCGACCAGCACCCCCGGGACCCGCATCATTGATGCCCGCGACGCCCAGTTCTACCTCGGCTTCGACGCCGGCTCCGGCAGCCGCGCGGGGCACCTCCCCGGCGCGCGCAATCTTCCCTACACCACCGTGGCGGACAGCACCGGCCGCTTCCTCTCCGACGCCGCGCTCACCCAGCTCTTCCGCGCCGCCGGCGTGGCCCGCGGGGATCGGGTGGTCGTGTACTGTCATATCGGCCAGCAGGCCACTGCGGTCTTCTTCGCCGCACGGCTGCTGGGCTACGACGTGCGGCTCTACGATGGGAGCTTCCAGGACTGGAGCAAGCACGCCGAACTCCCGGTCGTGGTCGAGGTGCCGCCCACGACAGCGGTGTTGATCCAGCCCGCGGACCTCGCCACCCGCCTCGCGGCCGGTGAAGTCACTCTGGTGGACGCCCGAAGCGATCTCAACGCCTATCTCGCTGATCACCTGCCGGGCGCGAGCTATCTCCACTTCGAGAGCCTGCGTGCAACCGCGGGCGGCGTCCCCGGCGATCTCCTCCCCGCCGCGAGCTATCGCGAGCTCTGGTCCCGGCTCGGCATTCGCCGGGACCGGCCGGTGGTGATCTACGCTAGCGGCGAGGCCTTTAACTTCAACGCGACCTTCGCCGCCTGGCTGCTCGCGGGGTTCCGCCACCCGGAGGTGTACATCCTCGACGGCGGCTATGCCCGCTGGACCGCCGAGGGCCGGGAACGGACCCGCCTCTATCCAGAGGTGGCGATGGTCCGGTACGTCGCGGACGCCTTCTATCCCGACGTCATTCCCACCGAGCATGTCACCCACATGTACCGGGACCCCGGCACCGTCGTCGTGGACGTGCGGCCCGCAGATCAGTACGCGGGGACGGCCGGTGCGCAGCTCCGCCGGGGCCACATTCCGGGCGCGGTGCACCACTTCTGGCGTGACGATCTCACCGCCTCCGCCACGCCCACCTGGAAGCCGGTGGCCGAGCTCAGGGCGGCGTATGTGGCGCAGGGCATCACCCCGGACAAGACAGTGATCGTTTACTGCAACACCGGCACTGAGGCCAGCCACGCCTGGTTCGCCCTCAAGGGTCTGCTCGGCTATCCCAGCGTGCAGGTGTACGTCCCCTCCTGGACCGGCTGGTCGGAGCAGGAGGATCTGCCGGTGGAGACCGCGGCGGGGGCGAGCCGGTAACGGCGGGGAAACGGGGAATAGGGGAAGCGGACTAATCACCGGAATACCCGCGCAGGTACGCGCCTGCCGGGAAGAGGGAAATGGGGACCCTATCCCGGCAGTCCGTCTCTACGTTTCCCCGTTTCCCCGGTTCCCCGATTCCCCGTTTCTTCGTTTCCCGTTTCCCCGCCTCCCCGCGCCCCCCTTCCCCCCCCCCCCCGGGCCGCTATATTCGCGCGCGTACCGCGCCCC
>CAZPER010000151.1:0-4645 GCA_964585655.1 uncultured Gemmatimonadaceae bacterium
AGAGCACAACCTTGCCAAGGTTGGGGTCGCGGGTTCGAGTCCCGTTTCCCGCTCTCGGGCAGGCAGTCAGGCAGGAATCCGTCGCGGGGTGGAGCAGTCTGGTAGCTCGCCGGGCTCATAACCCGGAGGTCGTGGGTTCAAATCCCACCCCCGCTATTGGTCGGTAAGGCGGTACGACGGTAGGGCGGTAGGTTGCTCCGTCGCGAGTCTCGGCGCCGAGTACCTACCGCCTTTACCGTCCTACCGCCTTACCGCCGTTTCGGGCGGTTAGCTCAGTTGGTTAGAGCGCCACGTTGACATCGTGGAGGTCACAAGTTCGAGTCTTGTACCGCCCATCGGGCCCTTAGCTCAATTGGATAGAGCATTTGACTACGGATCAAAAGGTTGGGGGTTCGAGTCCCTCAGGGCCCGCTGCACAGGAACAGGACGGGGCGTAGCGCAGCCTGGTAGCGCGCCTGCTTCGGGAGCAGGAGGTCCCGGGTTCGAATCCCGGCGCCCCGATCACCAGCGCAAAGCCCCGCCAGCACGGCGGGGCTTTTCGTTTCCCGGAGCGGCGCCGGCTACTCGCTCCCCACCGGCAGCATCGGGGAGCCCGCCCGCCAGGCCCCGTCATCCAGATAGGCGATATCCGGGGCGCCCAGTTGCGGCCACCGGGCCAGCGCCGCCTCGCTCACCGAGATCAGCCCATTCAAGTGGCCCATGGAGCCGGGGAGCGGCCGGTCGGTCGGATTATTGTAGATCGCCACGATCCGGTACCGGTGCCCGGCGCGGAGCCGGATCCCGTCGCCCACGATGCCGAAGAGCCGGGTCGGCATCTTCCGGATCTTGCCGGCGGAGTCGAGCCCCGTCACCACCTGGGTGAGCACCGCGCCGCTTTCCGCGTCCTCCAGCCGGAGCCCCATCCCCCAGTCGTGCATGTGGCCGCTCACGCCGAGGAGCCGGGCATTGACCGGCATCAGGAACTCGCGCGCCACCTCGTGGCGTCCGGGTGGGACGTCGAAGGTGTTGGGGCGGCCCTTCATATCGGCCACGTCCATGGAGATGGGCATCACGAGCGTCGGGCGGGGCAGCAGGTTGGCGGGGGAGTACCGGATCCGGAGCGTCATCCAGACCGCGTCCACGTCCACCGGCGTCTCGTTGTGCCACATCAGGTTGAGCCGGAGCCGGGAACCCTGCGCCAGGGGCAGGCCGATGGTCGCCGGCAGCATGATGTTCGGGGTCTCGCGGCCCACGGCCATCATCTTCTCCTGCAGCGGCAGCAGCAGCTGGCGCCGCTCCTGGTTGACGATCTGCAGGTGGTGCAGCACCCGCTGGGAGACCTTTTTCCCCTCCGCGTCGCGCAGTTCCATCCGGAAGCCGCGGCCGGTGCCCGCCACCGGCCAGGCAAACTTGAAATTGTACTGCGGCATTGCCTCCTCGTGGCCCGCGTGGCCGGCATGACTCGCCATGGAGGGCACCACGAAGGGGCCCACCGTGATCACCACATCGTGGTTCGAGGAATCCACCGTGACCGCGAAGCCGGGCGCGAGGGGCTCGTCCTGCGCGTGCAGCGCGGCGGGAACGAGGAGCAGGCAGGAAAGCAGGAGATTCCGCGTGGCGCGGGGCATACAGGCGCTCGGGTGGAGGCGGGAGGCATGCGGCGGGAGCACGGCGCGGGGGAAGGATAATCCCCCGGCGAGTTGTCCGCTCCGGGGTCGCGGGCTACGTTCCGCCGGCGCCTCCGAATCCGTGCGAGTATACTCAGGATCTTCATGAAACGCGTCATCCTCCTGCTGGTGGACGGGCTCCGGCCCGACGTTGCCGAAGCCGCACTGGCCCGGGGAGAGCTCCCCGCCCTCGCGGCGCTGACCGGGCCAGACGGACGCACCCGCGGCATCACCGCCTTCCCGTCCACCACCAGCGTCGCCTACCTCCCGTTCCTGACCGGCTGCACTCCCGGCCGCTGCAACGTTCCCTCCATCCGCTGGCTCGACCGGCAGGCGTACACTGGCCGCTGGTGGGCGGAGCGGGAGGCGGTGCGCAGCTACTGCGGCTACCAGGCGGGGCGGCTCGACGGCGACATCACCCCGGGGATCCGCACCATCTTCGAGCTGGTGCCGGAGAGCCTCGGCATCTTCACGCCGGTGGCGAAGGGCCTCACCCCCGAGCGGGACCCTTCGCGCGGGGAGCGGAAGTTCTGGGGGGCGCTGGCGCACTACGCCGAGTGGCACCAGCCATCGGACGACGCGGTGACGCGGCACCTGCTGGCGGGGGTGGAGGCGGGGTGGCGGTTCATCTTCGCCCAGTTCCCGGCGGTGGACGGCTACACCCACCAGAGCACGCCGGAGGGCCCGAAGGTCCTGCGGGCACTGCGGAAGGTGGACGAGACCGTCGCAAGTCTGGTGGCTGCGCTGACGGCGCGGGGGGAGCTGGAGGAGACGCTGATCGTGATCGTGAGCGATCACGGCGCCTCGGTGGTGCATACCCACCTGGACCTGGCCGACTGGTTCCGCGCGCAGGGGGTGAAGACGATGAGCCACCCGGTGATCTGGGAGCGGAACCCGCATGCGGCGGTGATGGTCGCGGGCAATGGTTCGGCCATGGTCTATGCCAAGCCCGGCGTGCCGCGTGCGGAGCGGTGGCCGCTCACCCGGCTCCGGGAAGGCGCCACCTTCGGTGTCGGGCACGACGTCATCGCCGCGCTGCTGGCGGAGCCGGCGGTGGCGCTGGTGGCGGCGGAGGACCAGGCGGGGCTGGTGCGGGTGGCGGGTGGCGACACCACCGGCGAGGCGCTGATCGAGGAGCGGGGGGAGGAGATCGGGTACCGGACCCTGACCGGCGATCCGCTGGAGATGGGCGGGGACCTGCAGCTCACCCGGCAGCAGTGGCTCGAGGCCACCTGGGACCGGGCCTATCCCGACGCCTGCGTGCAGCTGCTGGACCAGTTCCGGGCCAGCCGGACGGGCGACCTGGTGGTGATCGGGCGGGAGGGCTTCGACTTCCGGCAGCGGTTCGAGGTGCCGGAGCACAAGTCGGGGCATGGCAGCCTGATCCGGGCGCACATGCAGGTGCCGGTCTGGTCCAACGCGCCGGTGCCGTCGGGACCGATGCGGACGGTGGACGTCTATCCCGCGATGCTGGAATGGCTTGGGGTGCCGGTGCCGGAGGAACTGGACGGGCAGCGGCGGTGGAGCCCGGGGCGGGTCGCGGCGGTTGCGGAAACGGGGTGAGGAGGCGATTTTCCCTCCCCCACGCGCCCGTAGCTCAGCTGGATAGAGCGCTTGCCTCCGGAGCAAGAGGTCGGACGTTCGAATCGTCTCGGGCGCACTCGCTGGACCCCCGCGGCTCACGCCGCGGCTCGGCACCGGTCGCTGACGCGACCGGTGCCGATCTGTTTCTGGGCGCCACCCCCTGCTCCTTCGATGGTAACCCCACAACAAAGTGTTGGAGGAGACCGACAAGCCGGGCCTCGATCCGGCCCCGTTGCCACAAATCCGCCGACAGATAGACGAATATTGCCCACGGGTGCGCCGCACAATTCTTGCGTCCCCGTCGCCCGAACTCTGCTGTCACACCCCGCTCACATACTCCTCGTGGTCGCCTCCAACCCTCGGGAGTCCCATGCGATTCAAGCTTGCCTTCCTCGCCGCGGTTGTCCTGCCCAGCGCCCTGCACGGCAACCAGGTCCGGCACTTCCGGAACTACTGCACCACCGGATCATTCGCCACCTGCGCCAGCGTCAGCATCATGCTGATCCCCCGGTTAGACCATCCCCCGGTCATCATGATGCGGGTGAAGAACCTGGGTGGCACGCCGCTGGGCAGCACGGCGCCGAGCCTGTTGTGGCAGAACATCCGGCTGCAGTTCAATGACCGAGCGCTCTATGGCGTCGAGGCGGCCACCGATGGAACGACGCGCGGCAATGTCGGGATCTTCGGGGCGGGGGCGCCGACCTGGGACCACACATCGGATGTGGGCTATGTGTTCTTCCAGGGAACCATGGAGAACTATGGTATCTACGGCTGCTCCCCCCGCCCATGGGAGAAGCACGAGGCGCCGGTTCAGGCCTACGTCACCTGCCCCAGCCAGGGATCGGGTGGATTCGTGCTGCTGACCTGGCAGCCCCTGACGGAGTTGCCGCTGCACTGGAACCTCGACAGGGTTCGTGTGACGTGGGGGTTCAACGTCCCCCACACGTCCACCGGGGTCTACTGTGAGGTGGACGTCAACTGCTTCCAGCCAGGCCACGTCACCACCACCCCGGAACCCGTGAGTATGACGCTCCTCGCGACGGGGCTGGTGGGAGTCGGGGCGGCACGCTGGCGCTCGCGAAGAAAGGCGGGAGACGGCGCCGATCGGGCGTAGCGAAACGTCGTCAGGCGGCTCGCAACCGTCGCTCAGAGGGCCGGAACCGCCGTTCGGCCGTTCGAAGCTCCCGTTCCGAGTGCGGGAACCGCCGGACAGCCGTTCGGAGCTCCCGTTCCGAGTGCGGGAACCGCCGGACGGATGTTCGGAGCCCCCGTTCCGACCGCGGGAACCGCCGGACGGATGTTCGAAGCTCCCGTTCCGACTGCGGGGAGCATCGCGCGGACGTTTGATGCTCCCGGACCGACCGCGGGAACCGCCGGACGGATGTTCGAAGCTCCCGTTCCGACTGCGGGGAGCA
>CAZPER010000152.1:0-4504 GCA_964585655.1 uncultured Gemmatimonadaceae bacterium
TGGTGAGACCGCTTCGCGGCTCGCGCGCCGCCGCTCCCCGGCAGGAGCGCCTCACGACGCGGCCCAACCGCCTTACCGCCCTACCGCCCACCCCGCCTCCAGCGCCCGCTGGTTGAGCGGCAGAAGGTCCGGCTTGAGCCGGCGACGGAGCGCCGCCTGCAACGCCTCCCGGGAGACGAGCCCGGTGATCCCGGCGAGGGCGCCCAGCGCGACGACGTTCACCGCCAGTTCGCCCCCGGCCTCGGCCGCCGTGCGGATCAGCGGCAGTACAATGTCCCCCGCCGCGGGGGTGTTGCCGATGCAGGCGCGTTCCTCGACGATGCGGATGCCGCCGGGCCGGAGGCCGGTGTACTGTCGCATCGATTCGGGGGAGAGGCAGATGACGGCGTCGGGCTGCTCCACTTCCGGGAAGGGGATTTCCCGGCTCGAGAGAATCACCTCCGACTTGCAGGCGCCGCCCCGGGCCTCCGGGCCGTAGCTCTGGGTGTGCACCACCTGGCGGCCCTCGCTCCCCGCGGCATCGGCGAGCAGCACGCCGGCGAGGATGACCCCCTGCCCCCCTTCCCCGGAGAAGCGGACCTCATAGGGATCCCGCGGCAGCGCACAGTCGCGCGGCGGGAGCGGCGCCTCGTCGGGGGCGCCGTCCCCCGCGGCCGCGCCCGCCGCCGCCCGGTCGCAGAGTTCGGCGTAGCGCTGGGTGTATTCGGGGCGGATGTCCCGCCGGAAGCGCCCCACCGGCAGCTGGCCGGCCACCTGCTCCCGGGTCATCGGCTCGATCGGGAAGGTCAGGTCCCGCTCGTAGTCCAGCATCGTGGCGGGGTCCCCGAGGTGATTGAGCCGCCCGAAGTAGGTCGGGCACTGGGTGAGCACCTCCACCACCGCGAAGCCGGGGTGCGCGATGGCCTCGGCGATGTACTGCGGCAGCTCCTCGAAATCGAAGGTGGTGGTGCGCGCCACGTAGCTCGCCCCCGCCGCCCGGGCCAGCTCGGAAAGGTCGAACGGGGGCTCGATGCTGCCGAGTGGCGTGGTGGTGGAGCGCATGCCGGCCGGGGTGGTGGGCGCCTGCTGGCCGCCGGTCATGCCGTAGGTGCCGTTGTTGTACACGATCGCGGTGAGGTCGATGTTCCGGCGACAGGCGTGGATGAAGTGATTGCCGCCGATGGCGGCGGCGTCGCCGTCGCCCATGGTGACCAGCACCGTCAGGTCGGGGCGCGCGGTCTTCAATCCCGTGGCGTAGGCGAGGGCCCGGCCGTGGGTGGTGTGCATCGCCGAGCTGTTGAGGTAGAACGGCGACCGCCCCGCGCAACCGATGCCGCCGACGCAGACCACCTGGTCCATCTTCCGGTGCAGCCGGTCGAGCGCGGTGGTGATGCCGCGGAGGACGTTGCCGTGCCCGCAGCCGGGGCACCAGACGCCCGGCATCAGCTCCTGGCGGAGATACTGGCGGAGATCCTCACCCATGCGCGGCATGCTGCACCTCCCGGAAGGCCGGCTCCACCGGCACCCGCACCTCACCCACCGCCTGCCGGACAGCCGCCGCGATCTCCGCCGGCGGGAAGACCTGGCCATCCACCCGGTTGAGCGCGAGCACCGGGGTCCGGCCCTCGACCGTGGCGCGAATGGCGAGCACCAGCTGGCCCAGGTTCATCTCCGGCACCAGCAGGAGCCGGGTCCGCGCGGCGAGGTCGAGGATGGCCTGCTCGGGGAGCGGCCAGATGGTCTCCAGCTCGAGCAGACCGGCGCGGATCCCCTCCGCCCGGAGCAGCGCCACCGCGCCGCGCGCCGGCCGTGCGCTGATGCCGTAGGCGATGATCCCGACCTCGGCGTCCTCCAGCGCCACGGCGCGGGTGCGGAGGATCTCCTCCCCCGCGGCATCGATGCGGTCAACGACGCGCTGGAGCATCCGCGCCGCGTTGGCGCCGTCGGTGGCGCGCGGAAGGCCCGAGGCGGCGTGGGCCAGTCCCGTCACCACGATCGGCTTGCCCGCGCCCAGCGGCATGAAGTCGGTGCCGCCGAAGGGCAGGAAGGTGGCGGGGTCCGCCGGTGCCTGCCGGGTGACCACCGGCAGGTCGGGGAGTTCCACCCCTTCCCGCATGTGGGACACCACGGCGTCCAGCAGCAGGATCACCGGCACCCGGTACCGTTCGCTGATGTTGAAGGCGGCGACGGTGACCTCGTACACCTGGCGCACCGACGACGCGGTGAGGGTGACGCCGGGCCGATCGCCGTGGCTCCCCCAGCGAGCCTGCATCACGTCCCCCTGCGACGGCAGGGTGGGCAGCCCGGTGCTCGGGCCCATCCGCTGGCTGTCCACCACCACGCAGGGGGTCTCGGTCATGGCGGCGTAGCCCAGGTTCTCCTGCATCAGCGAGAAGCCGGGGCCGGAGGTGGCGGTCATCGCCTTGGCGCCCGCCCACGAGGCGCCGATCACGGCGGCCATGGCGGCGATCTCGTCTTCCATCTGCACGAAGACGCCGTGCCGCGCCGGCAGCATCCGGGCCATCTGCTCCATGATCTCGGAGGCGGGGGTGATGGGATAGCCGGCGTAGTAGGTGCAGCCGGCGTGCAGCGCCCCCAGCGCGCAGGCCTCGTTGCCCTGGATCAGGCGCATGCCATCCCTCCGGGGTCATGGGCGGGGCCGGACCAGTGCGGCGCCGGCCGTTCGAGCGCGATGGCGAAGTCGGGGCAGCGGACGGCGCAGATGCCGCAGAAGATGCAGCGGCCGATCTCGGTCACCACCGCGACGGCGTGCTGGTCCAGCACCAGGATCTTCTCGGGGCAGTCGGCGACGCAGATCCGGCAGCCCTTGCAGTAGTTGCGGTGGATCAGGAGGGCCATGCCCCCCTGGGGATAGCGCACCGTGCCGGGGATCATGAGACCTCCTGCGAGCTCACCGGCTCGCCGGCCACGACGGCGTCGGCGTCACGCAGGAAGGCGTCGATGCCGAGCGCCGCGACCTTGGCGGCGCCCACCGCGGCGACCACCGTCCCCCCGCCGTTCAGCACGTCGCCGCCGCCGAAGTAGCGCGGATTGGTGGTCTGCCCGGTCGCGGGGTTGATCACGGGCCGGCCCTGCCGAACCTCCAGCCCCTCGATCCACTGCAGGAACTCGAGCCGCGGCTCCTGCCCGATGGCGCGGATGACCGTGTCCGCCGGCAGCACGAACTCCGACCCCGGCTGCGGCACCGGACGGGCGCGGCCGGAGGCGTCGGGCTCGCCCAGGCACATGCGCTGGCAGAGCACGCCGGTGACGTGGTGCTCGCCGGTGAAGGCGACGGGATTGGTGAGCCACTCGAACTCCACCCCATCGGCGCGCGCCCCTTCCACCTCGAACCGGAAGGCCGGCATCTCGGCCTCGGTGCGACGATAGAGGAGCCTGACATCCTCGGCGCCGAGCCGGGCCGCCTCGCGGGCAACGTCGATGGCGGTGTTGCCGCCCCCGATCACCGCCACCCGCCGCCCGATGTCGGTCAGGTGCCGGAGCTTGATGGCCTCGATGAAGTCGAGCGAGTTCCAGACGCCGGGGAGGGTGTCCCCGGGGTACGGCTGGGCGAGGTCCTTCCCCATGCCGATGCCGAGGAAGATGGCGTCCGACTCCGCCTCCAGCCGGCGGAGCGCGGCGGGGGAATCCACCGGCTTGCCGAGGTAAAGCTCCACCCCGAGGGCGAGGATGCGGCGCACTTCGTCGCCCAGCGGCTCCTGGTCGAGGCGGTAGGGGGCGATGGCGTGGCGCACCAGGCCGCCGGTCTCGGGCCGGGCCTCGTAGATGGTGACGTGGTGGCCGAGCAGGGCGAGCTCGCCGGCGCAGACGAGGCCGGCGGGGCCGGCGCCGATGACGATGACGCGCTTGCCGGTCGGCGGCGCCGGGGTGCGGAAGGTGGACCAGGGATTCCGCAGGGCGAGGTCGGTGGCGTAGCGCTGCAGCCGGCCGATGTCGATGGGGCGGCGCCCCTGTTTCGTGAGGACGCAGGCGGCTTCGCACAGCTCCTCGGTGGGGCAGACCCGGGCGCAGGTGGCGCCGAGGAGGTTGGAGCGGAAGATCAGGTCGGCGGCGCCCTCCCAGTCGCCGTGGGCGACGGCATCGATGAAGTGGGGGACGTCCACCATCGCGGGGCAGGCGTCGGCGCAGGGGGCGGGCGCCGTCGGTCCGCCGCAGACGAGGCAGCGGTCGGCCTCGAGGAGGGCCTGGTCGTCGGCCAGGGGCGGCTTGAGTTCGGCAAAGAGGCGCTGGGCCTGGGGCGGGACGAGGCCGTGGGACGGGATCTCAGGATGCGCGAGCGACATGGGCGGACCCTCGAGTGAGGGAGCTCGGCCGGGTGGGAGAGCACCGGCGCCGATCCCCGAGGGGATTGGGCGGTGATCTACGATGAAGGGTGAAGTGTGAAGGAGGGGTGAAGTCGGGAGGATGGGACCTTCGTTACTGGCGGCGAGGCCTATAGGGGCGCCGGAGGCCGCAGGGGAATCGGGGTTGCCGCGTGCTCGCGTCGGAGGGTGGCCGCACAGGA
>CAZPER010000153.1:0-4243 GCA_964585655.1 uncultured Gemmatimonadaceae bacterium
CTGGCAGCGTCCCCACCCCCCACGGCATCGCTCTGGGTCTGGAGCGCGATCCCGGGGGAGGGCTGGCTCCCGGCGGAGCGGGCCGCCTACGCCCGGAGCGACAGCCTGCGGACTCCGATGCGGAGCGGCTTCGCCGCCGCCTCCCCCGGCGCCGCCGCCGACAGCCTCGCGGCGGCGCTCGGCGGCACCCTGGTCGGATGGGACGCCGTCCGGGGGGCCGCGCATATCCACTCCCCGGCCGGCTCGTGATCCTTCCCTTCCTGGCCGGGGCGCTGCTGCTGGGGGCTCCCAGGACCATCCACGTGGCGCCGGGCACGGCCATGCCCACCATCACCGCCGCGCTCGGCGTCGCCGCGGACGGCGACACTATCCGGGTCGGGCCGGGCGAGTACCGGGAGCCGGAGCTGGTGATCGCCCGGCGGCTCACGCTGCTCGGCGAGGGGTGGCCAGTCCTGGTCGGGGGCGATCACCAGATCCTCACCGTCACCGCCGATGGCGTGACCATCGCGGGCTTCGTCCTGCGGGAGGTGAGCCCCAGCGCCACCGACGACCGGGCCGCGATCAAGGTCCGCGAGGCCGGCGGATGCCGGATCGAGAACAACACCCTGATCGACACCTTCTTCGGCATCTACCTGTCGCGGGCCACCGGCTGCGTGGTGCGGGGCAACCGGATTCGGGGCAGCGGCACCACCGAGGCCCTCTCCGGGAACGCGATTCATTCCTGGAGCTCGAACGATCTCCGGATCGAGGGCAATCTTGTCCGGGGCCACCGGGACGGCATCTACCTGGAGTTCACCACGGGGGCCGTCGTCCGCCACAACACCAGCAGCGGCAACCTCCGGTACGGCCTGCACTTCATGTTCTCCAACCAGTGCGAGTACACCGACAATCACTTCCTGGCGAACGGCGCCGGCGTAGCCGTGATGTACAGTCACCACGTCCTGATGGAGCGCAATACCTTTGCCGAGAGCTGGGGGAGCGGCGCCTACGGGGTGCTGCTCAAGGACATCAGTGACAGCCGGCTGGCCGGGAACCGGTTCGACCGGAACAGCACCGGACTCTTCGGGGAGGGCACCAACCGGGTGGAGGTGACGGGCAACGAGTTCACCCGGAATGGGTGGGGCGTCCGGATCATGGCGGACGCCTACGAGACGGCCTTCACCGGCAACCGCTTCAGCGGCAATTCCTTCGACGTGAGCAGCAACAGCGCCCACGCGGCGAGCCGGTTCCGCGAGAACTACTGGGACCGGTACGCCGGCTACGACCTGGACCGGGACGGCTACGGCGACGTCCCGTTCGCCCCGGTGCGGCTCTTCGCTCTGGTGGTGCAGCAGAACGAACCGGCGCTGATCCTGCTCCGGAGCTTCTTCGTGTCGCTGCTCGACATGGCGGAGCGGGTGGCGCCGGTGCTGACCCCGCGGATGATGGAAGACCCCCGGCCCCTGATGCAGTGGCCGGCGGCGGCGCCATGAACGTCATTACCGCGCGGGGAGTGACCAAGCGCTTCGGCCGGCTTGAGGTGCTCCGCCAGGTGGACTTGGAGATACCGGCGGGGCGGATCACCGGGCTGGTGGGGCCCAACGCCGCCGGCAAGTCCACCTTCATCAAGTCGGTGCTCGGGCTGGTGCGACCCGACGCCGGGGAGCTGCAGGTGTTGGGGCAGCCGGTGAACGGGGATGAGCGCTATCGGAGCCGCATCGGCTACATGCCGCAGGCGGCGCACTTCCCCGAGAACCTGTGCGGCGCCGAGGTGCTCGCGATGATCCGGGACCTGCGCGGGCCGGGCGCCGCGTCGGACACCGCGCTCCTCGACGGATTCGATCTCGGCCCCCAGCTCGACAAGCCGATCCGGACCCTCTCCGGCGGCACCCGGCAGAAGCTCTCCGCGGCGCTCGCCTTTCTCTTCCGCCCCGACCTCCTGATCCTCGACGAACCGACCGCCGGCCTCGACCCGATCGCGAGCGGCATCTTCAAGGAGCAGCTTGCCGCCGTGCGCGAACGGGGGGCGTCCATCCTGCTCGCCTCCCACACCCTGAGCGAGCTCGAGGCGCACGCCGACGACATCGTCTTCCTGCTGGACGGCCGGATCCGGTTCCACGGCCCGGTGGCCCAGCTGATGGAACGGACGGGATTCGCCAACCTGGAGCGGGCGGTCGCGGCCCTGATGCAGGGCGGGGCCGCATGAGGGGCGCGCGCAAGATCCTCGGCTACCAGCTCCGGGATATCGCGCGGAACCGCTGGGTGATTGGGTACGCCGCCATCCTGCTGCTCCTGACGGAGGCCCTGTTCCAGCTGGGTGGGGATGGCGGGCGGGTGGTCCTTTCCCTGCTCAACCTGGTGCTCATCTTCGTGCCGCTGGTGGCCCTCAGCTTCGGCACTCTCTACCTCTACAACGCGCGGGAGTTCATCGAGCTGCTGCTGGCCCAGCCGGTGGGGCGCGGGGCGATGTTCGCCGGGCTCTGGGGCGGCCTCGCCCTGCCCCTCTCCGCGGCCCTGCTGGCGGGAGTCGGCCTGCCCTTCCTCTTCCACGCCGGCAGCGCCACGATCCCGTTGCGCTCCCTGCTGGTGCTGCTCGGCACCGGGGTGATGCTGACGCTCACCTTCACTGCGATCGCGTTCCTGATTTCGCTCCGGTTCGAGGACCGCGCCCGGGGATTCGGGGTGGCGCTCCTCGTCTGGCTGGGCTGCGCCGTGGTCTACGACGGGCTGGTGCTCCTCGTGGTCACCATGTTCAGCCGCTGGCCGCTCGAAACACCCCTGCTGGTGCTGACCCTGCTCAACCCGCTCGACCTCGGGCGGGTGGTGCTGCTCCTCGACTTCGACGTGGCGGCGCTAATGGGGTACACTGGCGCGGTCTTCCAGCGCTTCCTGGGCACCGCCCTGGGCCTCGGGATCGCCGCCCTGGCGCTCGTTCTCTGGACCGCGCTGCCCCTCCTGCTCGGCGCCCGGCGCTTCCGGCGCCGCGACTTCTGATCAGCTGGGCCGCCGCTACGGTGCCGACGCCGGCGTGAGCCCGGCCAGCAGGCGCTGGAAGCGGGGGTCGGTTCGGATCGGTGCCAGGTCGTCGTCCCGCTCGTAGAGATCGCGTTCCCGCACCCCCTGCTCCGCGGCGCGGCCCAGCGCGGCCAGTGCGTCGTCATGCCGTCCCACCCGCACGTAGGCGCACGCCAGGTTGTACCAGGCGAGGCCGCTGGTGCTCCGGCCCGGCGGAATGCCCAGCTCGAACGCCCGCTCGTAGCTCGCCACCGCCTCCGCGTTCCGCCCGAGATGCAGGCGGGCCCACCCGACCTGTCCGTGAATCCAGCTGTTCTCGAGCCCGCCCGCGATCGCCCGGGTAAGCAGCGCCTCCGCCGCGGCCCATTGCTGCTGTCCCAGCCGCAGCCGCCCCAGCCCGTTGAGCACCATGAGGCTGGTGGAATCCCGCTGGTACGCCCGAGTGTAGGCGGCCTCCGCCTCGGGGTAGCGCTGCAGGTCGGCGAGCACGCGACCATACTGGATCAGGGCCTCGGTGTCCTCCGGGTATCGGGCGGTCCAGTCGCGCAGCAGACCGGCGGCGCGTGCCGGGTCGTTGCCGTAGAGCGCGGCGACGATCTCCCGTCCCTCGGAGCGCGACCAGGGCTGGGCAGGGATCGGCTCGAGGTTGGATTTCCAGAAGGCCAGCGTCTGCTGGAGCAGCCGCCGCGCCTCGTCGGTATCGGTAAAAGCGTCGAAGGCGTGCGGCATCCCGCGGCCATAGAGCAGCGTCCACGGCAGCGCCGAGTCCACCACCCGCTGCCAGAGCGCGGGAAGGGCCGGTCCCATGCGCGGGACGTCGGACTGCGCCACGACAAACTGCACCGGCAAGTCGGGCCGGAGCCGGCCCTCGGGCACTCCGCCGTAATAGAACGCGGCGGCCCGTACACCGGCGACGGCCGAATCTCCCATCAGGTAGGTGGCGGCTCCGGAGACGTTGGCCGAGGCGGCGTACACCGCGAGCCGCCGGCCGTCCACGCCGTAATCCGCCCCGCGCTCCGCCAGGAAACGAAAGATCGCGCGCAGGCTCTCCTGGATCCGCTCGCCATCGGCATCCATCGAGATGCCGATCATGCCGTGGGCCGCCACCAGCCGGGGCCAGGTGCGGTAGATCGCCCAGTGCTTCACCTTGTCCCCCGGGCGATCCCCGACGGCGTTGCTGAACCCCACCGCCGGCAGCTGCCCGTTCGCGATCACGCTCTGCCCGACGCTGAGGCCCTCGACGATGGCG
>CAZPER010000154.1:0-4120 GCA_964585655.1 uncultured Gemmatimonadaceae bacterium
TCGCGGCGGGGGCCGGCATCCTCGTCATGGCGGGCGCTGCGATCGGATGGCGGATGCTGCGCGCCGCGCCGGCGGTGAGCGGGCCCGCCGCGACCATCTCCGTCGTCCCCCTCGGTGCTGCCTCAGGGGACACGGCGCTGCTCCGCATCGGGCGCGACCTGACGGTGCTCCTGAGCGCCAACCTCGACGGCCAGGGCCAGATCCGCATGGCCGATGCCCAGACCGTCCTGGCGCAGGCGGGCGGCCAGACGCCCTCGCTGGCGGAGGCACAGGCGCTCGCGCGGAAGCTCGGCGCGCAGTCCGTGCTCCATGGCGCCCTCATCGGATTGGGTGGTCAGGTGGTGCGGGTCGAGGCATCGCTCGTGACCGCCGACTCGGGCCGGGTGCTCGCCAAGCTGACCGCCGAGGCCCCGCGCGACAGCCTCTCCGCCCTGACCGATTCGCTCGCCTGGTCGCTGCTGCGCCAGCTCTGGCGCGGGCGCGATGCCCCCACGCCCACGATCGCCGGTCTCACCACGCACTCGTGGGCCTCGCTCCGCGCCTTTCTGCAGGGGGAGGCCTTCTTCGGCAGCTTCCGGCTGCAGCAGGCCGAGGACGCCTACCTCAGGGCGGTCGAGGCGGACTCCACCTTCTGGCTGGCGTGGCGCCGCCTCAATTATCTCCGCGGCGCCTACATGGACCGGCCGACGGACACCGCCATCAGCCGGCGGGTCCGGGAGCATCGCGCGGCGCTGCCGGACCGCGAGCGGGCGCTGATCGAGATCGGCCTGGTCCTGTCCAACTCCGATTCCGCCCGCGCCTTGGACCGGCGGGAGCGGTACCAGCGGCTGCTGCGCCAGTACCCGGACTTCTGGTGGGGCTGGTGGGTGCTGGCCGACAACGATTTTCACAGCGGCTCCATTTACCACGGCGTCTCGACCGACGAAGTGATCGCCGAACTGCAGCAGGTGCTCAGCCTCAACCCGGGGTTCGCCCCGGCGTGGGACCATCTGCTCGGGCTCGTGGTCACCCGCGATTCGGTGCTGCTCGCCCAGGCCATCGCCGGCCTCGAACGCAGCAGCCCCGACCTCATGCCTGGCGGGCCCTTGGGGCCGGACCGGGTCTGGAAGCAGTGGGCCTCCCCCGCCGCGGAGATCCTCCTCGACCCGCAGGAGATGGGTCCGCCCGGGTCGGCCCCGCTGCCCTCGGCGGCGTGGCTGGCCGCGTTCACCAACGCATCCCCCCAGAATCTCCAGCTGGTCCTCTCGCGGGTCGCCGTCGCCGGCCTGCCCCCGCGAACACAGGTCACCGCGCAACTGGCGAACGTGCATGCCCACGCCGCGCGCGGCGCGTGGGACTCGGCGCTCGTCGCGGCCGGCGCCCTTCCCCCTGAGATCCGCGCGACCGAGGGCTATCGCCTGGCGGCGATCGGGGCATGGGCCGGGGGGATGCCGGTGACGGAGGTCGCCCGGTACCGGGCGGCGGTCGCGCCGGCGCTCCCGAGGCTGCCGAGCGCGCTGCGTGCGGAGATGGCGTGGCTGGATGGGCTGGTCGGGCTGACGCAGAAGGATTCGGCGCAAGTGGAGGCGGCGCGGCGCGGGCTCCGGGCGACCGGTGATTCGGCAGCCGGCCTCCTCGACCGCGCCCTCGGCGCCATGCGGACGATCACCCTTCAGGGCCAGCTACGGCCCGCCGCCGACACCCTTGCCTGCCTCGAGTGGGACCGAACCTGGCTGCCGGCGGGCCAGGACGGCTGGCGCATGCCGGCGACTTTTCCGGTGCAGCGGCTGGTCGGCGCGCGGGCCCTCGCCGCGAGTGGCGACACCGCGGCGGCGATCCGGCTGCTCAACTGGGTGGATGGCGCCCCCACCGGCAACCTCGCGTACGCGGTGGCGCTGCTTCGTCCCTACGCCCTTCTCGAGCGCGCCCGGCTCCATGAGGGGAAGGGCGACCGGCGCCGTGCGAAGTACGATTACGAGGCCCTGCTCCGCCGCCTCGACCGGCCCACCGCCTCCCTCCAGCCCGTTCGCGCCGACGCCGAGCGCGGCTACGCCCGGGTGAGCGGCGCGAGCGAGGTCCAGCCGCGCTGACCGCTCGCTAGCGCCCCGGCTCCCCCGTCAGCCGCGCCAGCGCCTCCTTCGCTTCCGTGATCCTCGGTTGCAGGCTCGGGTCGGCCTTGTCCCACAGCTTCAGGAACCGGCTGTAGGCATCGATGGCGGCCGCCTTGTTTCCCGCCGCATCCTCGATCCGTCCCAGCGCGAACTGCGTGAGCGGTTCGATCCCGGCATCATAGACGAAGCCATGCTGCAGCAGCCGCCGGCCCTCCTCGCGGGTGTCGGGGCGCTGCGCCAGGGCGGTGGCGAGCTGCAGCCGGATCGGGGCGGTCATGAAGGAGTTCCACCCCGCGCCGACGTTCTCGAGGCCGATCCGCATCTGCCGGATCCCGGCGGCCGTGTCCCCAACCATCATGGTGGTCCACCCCTTCGCGGCCCCCACCAGGTCGTACAGCTTGGGTGGCATCTTCGGGTCCCGGTGCGCGAGCAGGCTGTCCAGCAGGCGCGTCCCCTCCGCCCGCTCCCCCCGGTTGAGCCGGATCACCGCATGGAAGTAGGTCTGGAAGGGGTTGCGGCGCGGCTCGGTGTCGATGCGCGCCAGCAGCTCCGGTCCGTACTCGGCCGGCGCATACCCGACCAGGAGCGGCCACATCACGATGGCGGTGGCCTGGTCGGGGCTCACCTTGCGGACGGAGTCGAAGACTTCCCGTGCCGGCGCGAACTGCCCCAGTCCCACCAGCATGAGCCCGCGGCCAAGCAGGAACTGCAGCGACGCCGGCCCCGCCTGCGCGGCAAGGCCCTCGAACCGCTGCAGCCGGTTGAGCACGGAATCGGAGGTCACCGCGTCTCCGCCGAAGATGGACCCCTGCGCGGCGCCCACGCTTCCGCCGTAGCGGAACATCGCCCGCAGGGTGGCGCTGTCCGGCGGGACCTTGGCGAACACCAGCTCCCCCGCGCCCCGGTAGGCCTGGTTCTCCGGCGCGTTGGCCGATGATTGCAGCACCTTCGAGTAGGCGTTGTAGCGGGCCTCGTCCCGGGTCTGCAGCGCGAGCTCCAGCGGGTGGATGGACGCGGGCGTCAGCGTCGAGTCCCGTGCCAGCACGCTGTCGAACGGGGCGCGGAGGGTGGCAGGGTCGTACCCGACGAGCTGCCGGGTGTGATACTGGGTCTCGCCCAGGAGAAACCAGCCATCCACGTCGTCGGGGTACTTGGCCACATAGGCCCGGGCCGAGTCGGTGGCCTCGAGCCGCTGGTGCTGGAAGAGATTGTAGGCGATGACCAGCGACCGCTCCCGCGGCGGCAGCCGGTCGGAGAAGCGCCGGGCCGCGTCGCTGGCCCGGAGTCCGTCCAGCTGTCCGAGTCCGCCGGACCAGCCCACCGTCGTGGCCAGGCGGTAGTGGGCCAGGGCGAAGGTCGAGTCAAGCGCGATGGCCCGGGTGAACGCGGCGGCGGCGGAGTCCCAGGTGGAGCGGCGGTAGTTCTGCTCGCCGACGAGGTATTCGCGCATGGCGGCGAGCGACCCGGTGGTGAGCCCGCTCACCCGCACCGACGGCACCGGTTCGTTGGACTGCCAGATCTCCCGCACCAGCCGGAGGCTGAGGCTGTCCACCAGCGCGAGCACGCTGTCGGCGGATCCGTCCACCTGGGCCCGGGCCAGGTTCTTCCCGTCCTGACCGTAGAGGTCGGCGCTGAGCCGGACCTGCGTGCCGGTCGCCACGATGCTGCCGAGCAGCACCGACTGGGCCTTCACGTCCCGGGCGATTCGGAGCGCGCTGGTGATGTCGCCGCCGTCGCCGCCGCGCTTCTTCCAGGCGGCGAGGATAGCGCGCGGCTCCGCCGCCCGGATCCCCCCCACCGCGTTGAGGTTGGTGGAGAGCAGGTCCACCATGCCCTCGCCCATCAGTTCCACGCCCGGGCCGGAAGCGTTGAAGGGGAGCACGGCCACGGTCTCCGCCCCCTGCACCACCACTCCGCCGCCCCGCGGCACGAGGAGCCAGGCGACCGCCGCTACGGCGGCCACCGCGAGCGGCAGCCCGACCACGAGGCGCCGGAGCCGCCGCCGCTCTGCCATGCCCCGGCCGCCACCG
>CAZPER010000155.1:0-4015 GCA_964585655.1 uncultured Gemmatimonadaceae bacterium
CGCCGAGAGCAGCAGCAGGCCCAGCAGCACCCCGCCCGCCACACCGATGCCGCGCACCACGTAGAAGGCGAGGAAGCCGGGGATGACGCCGGTCAGTCGTGGGGCGAGGGCGCCGGAATCGTACAGCCGGGGCTCGACGCCGCTGAGGACGCCGAGCAGAAACGGGAGGATCAGGGCGAGGCCGATGACCAGGATCGCGGCGCGCTTCATGTCGAGGCTGGGGAGGCGGTCGAACCCCGCCAGCCCGAGCCCGAGTCCGAGCAGCGGGAAGCCGAGCGCCCCGATGCCGAGCCCGCGCCAGAGCACCTGCCCGATCCACTCGCCGAACGGCCCGGTGAGGTGGACCGGCAGCAGGGTGAGGCCGAGGAAGCTCCCCAGGATGAGCGCGATGATCGCGCTCAGGTGGCGGCGGCCCTGTTCGCTCATGGAGTGGAAAGTACCGCGGTCACGCGGCGATTGCTGAAGAGCGGCAGCACCGGGTAGGCGTCGAGCCGGGCGGCGTCGGCGATATCATCCTTCATGCCGAGCGCCAGCAGGTCCCGGCCGCCGGCGCTCGCCAGCAGCGGGCGTTCCCAGCGGCGGCCGTAGCGGCGCACCAGGTCCAGGGCCGCGAGCGCGGCATCATTGAGCCCCTGGCGTGCCCGGCCGCCGCCCAGCGCGCCCTCCACCAGGCGGCCGGCCATGTAGGCGTCGTCCAGCGCGAAGCGGTTCTCCCGCCCGGCGCACACGATGAGGATCGGGTCCTGGGCCTCCCAGGCGGCCCGGGCGCGTTCCGCCACCAGGGTGTAGTTGACCGCCGCCGCCACATAGACCGGGCTGGCGCTCGCCACCGCGAGGAGGGCGCCGGTGCCGTTGGTCGTGGTCATGATCACGGTGCGGCCCTTCACCGCCGCCTCGGTCATCTCCCGCGGCGAGTTCCCCAGCGGGAAGCCGGGGATCCGCTCGCAGTGCCGCTCGCCCGCCAGCACCGAGTCGTCGGTGCCGAGGGTCTGCTGCATCCGGAGCGCCTCCTCGGTGCTCGCGACCGGCACGATGGCGCGCGCCCCGGCGGCCAGCGCGGCGGCGATCGTCGATCCCATCCGCAGGATGTCGATGACGAAGACGACCCGGCCCTGGACCTCACCGGGTATGAGGCCGGCGGGGGTGAAGACGACGTCGAGGGTCATGCTTCGGGGCGGAGCAGCTCCGGGTGGCGCTCGAGGAACTTGGTATCCACCTGGCCGGCGACGAATTCCGGGTGCCGGATGATGCGACTGAGGAAGGGAATGGTGGTCGTGACGCCCTCGATGATGAAGCTGTCGAGCGCCTGCCCCATCCGGGAGAGCGCTTCCTGCCGGGTGTTGCCGTGGACGATCACCTTGGCCAGCAGCGAGTCGTAGTAGGGCGGCACGGTGTAGCCGGCGTACACATGGGTATCCAGTCGCACCCCGGGGCCGCCGGGGGGATGGTACGCGGTGATCAGTCCCGGCGAGGGCTGGAAGTTCCGGTAGGGCGCCTCGGCGTTGATGCGGCACTCGATGGCGTGGCCGCGGAGCCGGCCGCCCTCGCCGCGGAAGCTGATCGGCTCGCCGGCGGCCACCCGGATCTGCTCCTTGACCAGGTCGAAGCTGGTGACCATCTCGGTCACCGGGTGCTCCACCTGAATCCGGGTGTTCATTTCCATGAAGTAGAAGCTGCCATCCTCGTCCAGCAGGAACTCGATGGTGCCGGCGCCGACGTAGTTGATGGCGGCGGCGAGGCTCACCGCCGCGTCGCCCATGCGGGTGCGGAGCTCGGGGGTGAGCGCCGGGCTCGGGCTCTCCTCGATGAGCTTCTGGTGGCGACGCTGTACCGAGCAGTCCCGCTCGCCCAGGTGAATCACCCGGCCGTGGGTGTCCCCCATGATCTGGATCTCGACGTGGCGGGGGCGGGCCAGGTACTTCTCGACGTAGACCTCGCCGTTGCCGAAGGCGGAGAGCGCCTCGTTCTGGGCCAGGGAGAACGACTGGGCGAACTGCTCGGCGTCGAGCGCCACCCGCATCCCTTTCCCACCGCCCCCGGCCGTGGCCTTGATGATCACGGGGAAGCCGATCTCCTCGACGTAGCGGAGCGCCTCGTCGATGTCCTGGATCGTGCCCGGCGTGCCGGGGACGGTCGGGACGCCGGCTTCCTGGGCCAGCTTCTTGGCGGTGGCCTTGTCGCCCATGGCGCGGATCTGGTCGCCGCTCGGGCCAATGAATGCGATCCCCGACGCCTTGCAGGTGTCCGCGAATTCGGCGTTTTCCGCCAGGAAGCCGTAGCCCGGATGGATGGCGTCGGCGCCGGTGATCTCGGCCGCGGCAATCAGGTTGGGGATGCGGAGGTAGGACTGCCGGCTGGGCGGCGGGCCGATGCAGACATCGTCGTCCGCGAAGCGGACGTGCAGCGACTCGCGGTCCGCCTCGGAATAGACGGCCACGGTCTCGATCCCCAGCTCGCGACAGGCCCGGATGACCCGCAGGGCAATTTCCCCGCGGTTGGCGATGAGCACCTTGCGGAACATCAGGGCGTGAGGTCGCGGGACAGGTCGGGCGGCGTGCCTCCCTGTCCTTCGCCGATCCCGGTAAAGGTCCGGTCGGAGGCCGAGCTGATGCCCGAGGCGCGGAGCGCGAACTCGCTGGGATTGGTCGAGTAGAAGAGGGCGCTCTCATAGGAGATCACCCCTTCCTTGTACCATTTCATCAGCGACTGGTCGAAGCTCTGCATCCCGTACGCCTCGGTGCCCTCGGAGATGAGGTCCGGGATGTTCAGCGCCTTCTCGATGTCGCGAATGTTGTCCGCCACCGCCGCGGTGTTGATCAGCACTTCCGCCGCCGCCACCCGGCCCTTCCCGTCCTTGCGCGGCACCAGGCGGAGGCAGACCACCGCGGCGAGCGCGGTGGAGAGCAGCGAGCGGATCTCCTGGTGCTGGTGCGGCGGATAGAAGGAGATGACCCGGTTGATCGTCTGGGTGGCGTCGGTGGTGTGCAGGGTGGAGAACACCAGGTGCCCGGTGTCCGCCGCCTTGAGCGCCACGTCCAGCGTCTCGGCGTCCCGGATTTCGCCGATCAGGATCACGTCCGGGTCCTGCCGCAGCACATGCCGGAGGGCCGTCCCGAAGGAGAGGGTGTCGCTGCCCACTTCCCGCTGGGAGATGTTCGCCATCAGGTCCCGGTGCAGGAACTCGATCGGGTCCTCGATCGTGATGATGTTGACCCGGCGCCCCTGGTTCACGTGGTTGATCATGGCGGCGAGGCTGGTGGACTTGCCCGAGCCCGTCACGCCCGTCACCAGCACCAGGCCGCGCGGCTTGAGCGAGATCTCCTCCAGCACCTCGGGGAGGTGCAGCTCCCGCACGGTCTTCACCTCGTACGGAATCGCCCGGAAGGCAAAGGCGAGGGTGCCGCGCTGCTGGTAGATGTTGGTGCGGAAGCGGCCGACCCCCGGGACGCCGATGGCGAAGTCCGCCTCCTTCTTCTCGGCGAACTCCTTCACCTGCCGCGGGGTCATGATCTGTTCCGCAAGCAGCTTGAGGTCCTCGGGCTTGAGCGGCTGCATCTCGAGCCCGGCCAGGTCGCCGTTCACCCGGATGGTCGGCGGGCGGCCCACCTTGAGGTGCAGGTCGGAGCCGTTGCGCTGCACCATCAGCGAGATGGCCTGCTTGAAGTTGAACGGCGGCTGCAGCGCCGCCGGCCCTGTGGCGTCAGCCATTGGGGTCCACCCGGAAGAGCACCGTGCCGAACTCCACCGGCTGGGTGTCGTCCACCAGGACCTCCTTGACCACCCCGGCGACTTCGGCCTCGATCTCGTTCATGATCTTCATCGCCTCGATGATGCACACCGTCTGCCCCACCGCGATGCGGCTCCCCACCTTCACGTACGGCTCGGCGCCCGGTTCCGGCGACTTGTAGAACGTCCCCACCATGGGCGACTTCACGTCCTTGAGCGTGGAGGCGGCCGGGGCCGCGGTTGGCGCGGCGGCGGCCGGGGCCGCGACGGGCGCGGCCGGCAGGGGGGC
>CAZPER010000156.1:0-3867 GCA_964585655.1 uncultured Gemmatimonadaceae bacterium
TCGACATCGCCGTAGAGCGTGCCCCCGAGCAGTGCGTCGTACCGCGGGTCGCCGGTGATGCTCACCGCCTCCGGCCGGGCGCCGAGCCAGGTGAGACGATGGGCGTCGTCGGCGGCGACGGTGCCGACGGCGGCGAGCCGTTCCAGCGCCGGCCGGAGGACGCGGCGCGCGGGCCAGCGGCGTCGGCGGCTGTCGGCCGGCAACGTCGCGGCGATCATCCCCTGGGGGATGCCGCGCGCCGAGGCGGCGTGGACCAGCTCGGGCCAGAGATCCGAGCGGGAGTACACGATGGCGCTCGGCGCCAGCGCATCCAGCAGGGCCGCCACCGCCGCCGGCCGGTCAAACGGAAGGAGGCCGGCGACGTCGGCGCCAAGCGCGGGGAGGACGGGGAGCCCGGAGGGGCTGAAGCAGGTGACGGCCACCTGCCAGGCCGGCTGCCGGGACTGGAGCCGGGCGAGCACCGGCTGGGCCTGCCGCAGCTCGCCGGCGGAGGCGGCGTGGAGCAGCAGCAGGGGGCGGCTCCGGTCCCGCTCGGTCGCGCCCCAGGCGGCGAAGCGTTCGGCGCTCTCACGCCTGCCCGAGAGTCCTTGGGCCAGCTTGGGAGACCAGCGCGCGGCGAGCGGGACCAGCGCGCCCAGGGCGGCGGTGACCAGGCGGTAGGGCGGCCAGGGGGGCGTCATGCCGAAAGATGGCTCCGCTTGCGCCGAAGGCCAGAGAATCCTAGAATCAGGCGTCCGCCCGCTGTTCCACCCCGTGAGAGGAGGTGATCCATTGTCTAGTGACAGTTGCATGCGTGGCTCGAACAGGGCAAGCGATCGCCTGGTGAGCTAGGACGACCCGGGATCGTTTCGAGCCCGATGCTACCGGGGGGGCCCGGCCGCTGCTGCGGCCGGGCCCCTTCTGCTGTAAAATTCCCCCATGGCCAGTTACTGGAAGGACACCCGCGCCCCGCGCTACAGCCTGCTGTTCGCGCTGCCGCTGCTCCTGCTCTACGAGGTGCTGGCGCACTTCGTCTCGGGGGAGAGCGGCATCCGCAATGGCGCCGACGTCCTGCTCAAGAGCCTGTTCGCGGTGCTGGGGGGCCGACACGGGCTCACCATCTTCGCCGCGGTGCTGTTCGGCACCGGCCTGGTGCTGGTCGCGCGGGACTGGCGCAAGGGGGGCGCGCCCACCGCCGGCTATTTCGTCGGCATGTTCGGCGAATCGGTGGTGTACGCCCTGCTCTTCGGCGGGGTCACCAGCCTGCTGACCGGCCTCCTGCTCCGCGGGCCGCAGTCCCTCATGATCGGGCAGGGCCAGGCGCTCGGGCTCCCCACGGAGCTGGTGGTGTCCCTCGGGGCGGGGATCTACGAGGAACTGCTGTTCCGGGTGGTGCTGGTGGGGCTGCTGGCCAGGCTGGCGCTGGCGGGGTTCGGCTGGCGGCCATGGGTCGCGGGGACCTTCGCCACCCTGCTCGGGGCATTCATCTTCTCCGCGTTCCACTATATCGGGCCGCTGGGGGACACTCTCGAGCTGGGCTCCTTCACCTTCCGGATGGTGGCGGGGGTGCTGCTCAGCGGGCTGTTCCTCACGCGCGGCTTCGGGATCGCGGCCTGGACCCACGCGCTGTACGACGTCTTCCTGATGCTCCGCGGGGGCGGGTCGTAGGCCATCGTGGGGCGGAGCTGGCGCTCCGCCCCTGCTCGCTACTCGCGCTTCTCCGCGAGCAGCGAATCGAGCACCTGCTTGTAGATGGGGAAGGGCACCGCCCCCCGCAGCAGCCCCGCGCCCTCGATATAGACGGTGGGCGTGCTTTCCACCCCCGACCTCGCCGCCCCTTCCGCCTCCGACTGCACGAGCGCCCGCATCTCCCGGTTCTGCAGGCAGGGCAGGATATCCTCCCGCGGGATCCCGGCGCTGTCCACCAGCGAGATCAGGAAGGGGGCGGGATCCTTGAGCGGAGACCACTTCGATTGATAGGTGAAGAGCAGGTGGTGGATCGGCCAGAACTTGTCCACCTTGGCGGCGCACATCGCGAGTTCCGCGGCGGGAACGGCGTTGGGATGGATCTGGGTGATGGGCAGGTTGAGGAAGATCCAGCGCACCTTGCCGGTGGCGATGTACTCCCGCTCGATCTCCGGGAGGGTCTCCAGCGCCTGGCGCTTGCAGAAGGGGCACTGGAAGTCCGACAGCTCGTAGATGGTGAGCGGCGCGGTAGCGGCGCCCCGGGTGCGCTGGGTGATCAGCGGATCGCCCTGGGCAGGCTCGGCGGCCGGGCGGCTCGGCGGCCGGTCCCGCGCGCTCGCGCCCAGCAGGATGCCCAGTGCGGCGAGCCCGGAGATGGCAATCACGGTTGCAGACTTCACGAAGTTCCCTTTCACGTGCCGCCGTGCCGCCTAGTACCGGGGCAGGCGGCGACCGCTGGACCGGTCGAGGGTCAGCCGGTCGCCGGTGACCCGGAGGTTCCAGTACCACTCGCTGTTCGGGTCCCAGGTGTCCCAGGAGCGGGCGTAGATCCACCAGTCGCCCCGGGGGAGGCGCAGGGTGGCCTTGCCGGTGGCGCCGGTGCTGTCGCTGAAGGGCTCGCGGCCCATGCCGGTCCCGAGTGACTTGGTGAGGCTGTCATAGGTCCGGTAGGCGCTATCTTTCCACCGGCCCATGACCTGGCGCAGGCTGTCGATGGTCGGCATGTACTGGTTGCGGGCCACCGCGAGGGCGCGCTGGGTGTCGTCGCGGCGGCGGAGGAGCGCGGTGAGGCTGTCGCTGCCACGGCCGAAGGCCCGGTAGAGCGAGTCGTACGCCGGGCTCTCGCGGGACAGGGAATCGAGCCGCGCCTTGAGGTAGCCGAGGGCCTGCTGCTGGGCCTGGGCGCGATAGGCGGCGCTGGCATAGGCCATGAACGGGCCGCGGTAGCGCTGAAACAGCGTATCCAGCTGCTGCGTAATCGCGACCGGTCTCGGGGTCGCGGCCTCGAGGATGGCGAGCACACTGTCGCGATCGTACGGCAGGGCCACGAAGCCGAGATGCGCCACCGGCGCGTCCACGGAATCAGGACCGGGAATGGCCACTTCGAGCGTCACCTCGCGGCCGCGACAGGCGGCCAGCGCGAGGAGCAGGACCATCATGCGACGGGACACGGGTGGCACACTCCGGCAGTGGAGGCGGAAAGCTACCTGTGTCCTCGGGGTCCTTCAACTTGTGCCGGCCCTGCTGGCCGGGCAGAACCCGGCGGTGGAGCGGCTCTTCCCGCCCCGGCCCACAGACTACCTGACCGACGCCGCCGGCATCGTGGACGCGGGGTCGGCGCGGGAGATCATCGGGATCGCCTCCCGGCTCCGGAGCGCCACCGGCGCGGAACTGGCCGTGGTGACGCTTCCGACGATCGAGGACCGGGCCCCCGGGGAGGTGGCGCTCGCCATCCTCCGGGGCTGGGGTGTGGGTGCCGCGGCCGGCATCGGGGATTCCACGCGCAATGCCGGCGCCGTGCTGCTGCTGGTGCCGCGCACTCCGGACCACAAGGGCGAGATCTACCTCACGGTCGGGACCGGCCTGGAGGGGATCATCACCGATGCCATCGCGGGCCGGATCACCGATCTCATGCTGCCGGACCTGCGCGAGGCGCGGTGGGGCCCGGCGCTCCTGCTCGGCTCCCAGGCCATCGGCGGCACGGTGGCGAAGGGATTCGGCGTCTCCGACTCCGCGCTCGAGGCGGCGGATCCGTTCCGCTCCCAGTCCGGGGGCCCGGAGATCAACCCGCTGGTCATCTTTGTCATCCTGATCATCGTGATGATCGTGCTGTCGAACATCTCCAAGGGCAGTGGGGGCGGCGGCCGCGGGCGACGCCGGTCCGGCGGCCCGCGGATCGTGTGGGGCGGCGGCAGCGGCTGG
>CAZPER010000157.1:0-3790 GCA_964585655.1 uncultured Gemmatimonadaceae bacterium
TGCGGCTGCCGGTCTCGATCAGCGCCGTGGCGACGATGGTGAGGGAGCCGCCGCCCTCGATGTTCCGGGCGGCGCCGAAGAACCGCTTGGGCTTCTGGAGGGCGTTGGCGTCCACGCCGCCGGAGAGGATCTTGCCGGAGTGGGGGACCACCACGTTGTGGGCCCGCGCCAGACGGGTGATCGAGTCCAGCAGGATCACGACGTCCCGGCCATGCTCCACCAGGCGCTTGGCCTTCTCGATGACCATGTCGGCCACCTGCACGTGGCGGTCGGCCGGCTCGTCGAAGGTGGAGGCGATGACCTCCGCCTTCACGTTCTCCTGCATGTCGGTCACTTCTTCCGGCCGCTCGTCGATGAGCAGCACGATCAGCACGCACTCGGGGTGGTTCTCGCTGATCGCGTTGGCCAGCTTCTGCATCAGGATGGTCTTGCCGGCCTTGGGCGGGGCCACGATCAGCCCGCGCTGGCCCTTGCCGATGGGGGAGAGGAGGTCCACCACCCGCATCGAGAGGTCGCCGTTCTTGCGCTCCAGCCGGATCCGCTCGTCGGGATAGCGCGGCTTGAGGTTGTCGAAGGCGATCCGGTGCTTGGTCTTCTCCGGCTCCTCGTAGTTGACGCTCTCCACCTTGAGCAGGGCGAGGTAGCGCTCCCCCTCCTTGGGGGGGCGTACCTGGCCCATCACGGTGTCGCCGGTGCGCAGGTCGAAGCGCTTGATCTGGCTGGGCGAGACGTAGATGTCGTCGGGGCCGTACAGGTAGTTCCAGTCCTGGCTGCGCAGGAAGCCGTAGCCTTCGGGCAGGATCTCGAGGACGCCTTCGCCGCGGATGACCGTGTCCTGATCGAGCAGGGTCTGCTCGATCCGGAAGATCAGGTCCTGCTTGCGGAGGCCCGAGTAGTTGGTGATGTTGAGCTGTTCGGCGAGCGCATGCAGCTCGGCGACGGATTTCTGCTTCAGCTCGGCGATATCCATGGGAGCCGCACTCCGCTCTGTGGGATTCCGCTCTGTCGGACTCCGCTCGGGAGTTGGCCGCCGATCAATCGGCGGGCGAGCCTTAGGGGCGGGCAAATGTCTTTGGGGTCGAAGGAACAGCAAGACCGGAGTGTCCGGTCGGGAACATCGCTATTTGGGCTGGGGCTGTCAGGGGAGATCTCAGGTCTACAGGTGGCGCCCCATAATAGGTCCGGGGCCTACCAGCGTCAAGGGCACTCGGTGGATTCCATCACGCCTTATCTCGATGCCTGGCGCGTCATCCGCGCCGGGCCGCGCGAGATCGTCGAAGGCCTCGTCTCCCCGGCGCACCGGGGGCCCTCCGCGGAGCTCCGCGCCGCGCTCGCCGCCTGGCCGCACGTCCACTACTGGGGCGCCGCGGACCACGCCGAGCTGGTCCTGGTCCGGCCCGTCGCCGCGCGGCGCCAGGAGGCCTGGCTCCTCCACCTGGTTCTCTTCGCCGTCACGGTGATCTGCGCCGTGGGCGCCGGGGCCGCCCTCGAGGCGGTGTATCGCCCCCCCACCGGACACGGGGTCACCGGCACCCTCCTCGCCGGGCTCGGATTCTTTCCCGATTTCCTCTCCCGGACCCAGCAGGTCATCGTAAGCGGGTGGCCCTTCGCCCTGCCGCTGCTCGGCATCCTCCTGGTGCACGAACTGGGGCACTACGTCGTGGCGCGACGCTACGCGATCGACGCCTCGCCGCCGTACTTTCTTCCCATCCCCCCCTCGTTCTCCCCCATCGGCAGTCTCGGCGCGTTCCTCCGGCTCCGCTCCCCGGTAGTGGACCGGCGGCAGCTGCTGGACGTCGGCGCCGCCGGGCCGCTGGCCGGGTTCGTGGTGGTGCTGCTGGTGCTGGCCTGGGGGTACGCCACCTCGGTCTCCGTGACCCCGGCATTCAACCCCACGGGCACCTTCATCGAATTCGCCGGCGCCCAGTACGTCCTCGGCGATTCGCTGCTCACCCGCGCCTTCCGGGAGTATTTCCTCCCCGGTGCCGTCTCCGTCCACCTCAGCGCGCCCGCCTTCGCCGGCTGGGCGGGCGCCCTGGTCACCGGGCTCAACCTGCTGCCCCTCTCCCAGCTCGACGGAGGACATATCGCGTATGGCCTGCTGGGCCGGCGGCAGACACCGCTCGGCCTGGCGGTCCTCGTGGGACTGCTCTACCTCGCACAGTTCTGGGCGGCCTGGGTGGTCTGGGTGGCACTGACGCTGGTGGTGGGCGGCTTCCGCTGGACCCATCCCTCGGTGCTCTGCCCCGAGCGCGCGGTGCCGCGCAGCCGGCAGCTGCTGGGCTGGGTGTGCGTCGTGGTCTTCGCGGTGACCTTCATGCCGGTGCCGTTCGGGGGGTAGGGCCGGGGGCGGTCGGGACCAGGAGGGAGGGCGGGGAGCGCCGAGGCCTGCCTTGGCGCGGCCTGCATTGTATGTTACAGGCGTCGGCGGTTGCCGGCGCCTCCCACCAGACTCCAGGTATCAGCGACGTGACGACAGAAACCGACCGTTTCCACAAGTTGCGCCACGACCTGTCCAATCCGCTCTCCGCCCTGCTGGCGGAAACCCAGCTGC
Source organism: uncultured Gemmatimonadaceae bacterium (assembly GCA_964585655.1). Lineage (GTDB taxonomy): Bacteria > Gemmatimonadota > Gemmatimonadetes > Gemmatimonadales > GWC2-71-9 > JADJOM01. The sequence continues at coordinate 2,555 of CAZPER010000157.1, forward strand.
TGCTGCTCAACGAATCGAAGCTTGATCCGGAGACGCTGAGCAGCCTGCGGGAGATCGAAGCCCTGGCGGTGCGGATGCGAGGCATCATGCGGGAGTGCTAGGCCCGCCCGCGCCCGGCCTGCGATACCATGGGGGACCTCTGCTGGCTCAGCCGGCGGCGGTCCCCCTGTCCGTTGTCGGCCCTTTCAACTCCGTCAGCGCTCCTCGCCGCAGGTAGAGCCATCCGTTCGCCAGGTACGCCAGCAGGAACAGCAGGCTGGCGGAGCTCACGGCCAGCCGGTAGGCCAGGGATTCGGTGCTGGCGGAGACGAAGCCCTCGATGAGCCCGGCGATCACGAGGAACAGGATGGCGCCGCCGATCATCCGCAGCGCCAGCCGGCCGGCCACGACCAGCGCGTCGGCCCGGGTCAGCTCCCCGGGGGCGATCAGTGCCTTTCCCAGGAGGAAGCCGGCCGCCCCCGCGACCCAGATGGCGAACAGCTCCAGCACCCCGTGTCCGATGACGAAGGTCCAGAGGTAGTCGAGCAGGCCGAGGTTGGCGAAGTGGCCGGAGATGATGCCCATCGCGAGGCCGTTGAAGGCCAGCAGGAACAGCGAGCCGACGCCGGCGAAGATCCCCCCCGCGAAACAGTAGAACGCCACTCCGATGTTATTGGTCATGATTGAGGAGGCCATGAACGGGCGCGCCTCCTCCTGCGCCTCGTAGTAACCCCGGCCCGCCTGCTCCCGGGCCACGCCCGCCTCGGCCCGTTCCAGCATGACCGGTGGCAGCAGCTCCTCCGCCAGGGCTGGGCGTTCCCGCAGGAGCTGGTACCCGGCCAGCCCGGGCAGGGTGAAGAGGAGGAACGCGAGCAGCACCACGCGCCACGCCTCGACGATCCCCGCGGGGCATTCCTGCATGACGAACTGCCAGGCCCGCCGCCCGGTGTGGCGCTCATCGCGATAGAGGACGTTGTGTCCCGCCGCCACCAGTCGTTCGAGCCGGGTGCGCACCGCCGGGGGGGCGCCGTAGGTGCGGGCCCGCGCCAGGTCGGCGGCGACCTCCCGGTACCGGGCGGCGAAGTCGGGGAGCTCGGCGCCGTCGAAGCTGTCGAGCCCGCGCTCGGTGGCGCGCTGGGCCAGCAGCTGGAAGGCGTCCCAGCGGGGTGACTGCCGCGCGATGAGCCGCTCCACCGCGCCGCCCGTTGTTGCGCGCGGAGCGCCGCGCTCGTTTCCACGAGATGCACGCGCGCCGCG
>CAZPER010000158.1:0-3693 GCA_964585655.1 uncultured Gemmatimonadaceae bacterium
CGCGGCGCATCTCGCTGCGTGCTTCTCCCGCCAGCCGGGCGAACGAGGCGGCCTACACCGTCATGCGCGCCGACCCGCTCCGGGCCCTGTGCGACCAGGTGGGCCGGATGCTGGCGGGCTGGCGCGAACCGCCCGACTCGCGCCACAGCGCATGACCGGCGACACCCCCGCCGCGGTGGCATCGGCGATCGGGCTGGTGCTGCAGCCGGTCTTCCTGGGGTACTTCCTGCTCTACAACGGCTACATGCTGCTGCTGATCCTGCTCTCCGCCCGCCAGGTGCGGCGGCGGGTGGCGGGCCATTTCGTCGAGGACCTCGACCTCATCGACGAGAGCGACTACACCAAGCCGCTCACGATGGTGGTGCCGGCGTTCAACGAGGAAGTGACCATCGTGGACAGTGTCACCAACCTGGTCCACTGCGACTACCCGCGGTTCGAGGTCGTGGTGGTGAACGACGGCTCCAGCGACCGCACCCTCGAGGTGCTGAAGCAGGCCTTCCGGCTGCGCCGCACCGACCTCCCCTACCGCGACGCGATCGGCACCGCGCGGGTGCGGGCGATGTACGTGGCCACCCTGCCGCTCCCGGCCGGCGTCTCCCAGCTCATCGTGATCGACAAGGAGAACGCCGGCAAGGCGGACGCGCTCAACGCCGGCATCAACGTCTCCACCGCGCCCTACTTCGTGAGCCTCGACGCCGACAGCATCCTGGACCAGCGGGCGCTCAAGGAGCTGATGCGCATGGTGCAGGAGGATCCGCGGATCGTGGCGGTCGGCGGCCAGGTGGCGATCGCCAACGGCTGTACCATCCGCGGCGGCCGGGTCGTGAGCGTGGGACTCCCCACCCACCCCTGGGCCCGGTTCCAGATGGTGGAATACCTCCGCTCCTTCACCACCGGCCGCACCGGCCTCGACCGGCTCGACTCGGTGCTGATCCTCTCCGGGGTCTTCGCGGTGTTCGAGAAGGAGACCGTGATCCGCGCCGGCGGGTACCTGACCCCGCTGGTGCTGCACCGGCTGGTGGGGGAATACGTCGGCGACCGCGCCGGCACCGTGTGCGAGGACATGGAGATCATCGTGCGGCTGCAGCGGTTCGTGCGGGACAAGCTCCGCCCCCGGCGGATCGCCTTCCTGCCGCACCCGGTGGCCTGGACCGAGGTGCCGGAGCGGCTCGAGTCGCTGCGCAAGCAGCGGGGGCGGTGGTACCGCGGCCTGCGGGAGTCGCTGTTCTACCATCGCGACATGCTCTTCCGCCGCAAGTACGGCCGCATCGGGTGGTTCGCGCTCCCCACCTTCTGGCTGTTCGAGTACTACGGCCCCATGATCGAGGCCGTCGGGTACCTCTTCGTCCTCGTCTTCCTGCTCATGGAGTGGGTCTTCCAGGTCCCGATCCTCAACGAGCAGTACGCCGTCGCCTTCCTGCTGGCATCGCTCGGCTGGGGCACGCTGGTCAACATCTTCGCGGTGCTGGTCGGGGCGTGGCGCTTCCGTTACGGGCTGGCGGACCGGCTGCAGCGCGGCCTGCTCCCCTTCAACCGCCGGCGGGATGTGCTGATCCTGCTGGGCTACGCGGTGCTGGAGAACTTCTTCTGGCGTCCGCTCACGCTCTATTGGCGGCTGCGCGGCCTGTGGGACGCCTGGCGCGGGAAGAGCGGCTGGGAAAAGTTCGCCCGCCAGGGATTCCAGAAACACCCGGAGGCGCCGCGTGCGGCATGAAACCCGGCGGCTCCGGGTCCTGGTGGTCGATGACGACCCGGACTACGCCCGGCTGCTCACCACGATCGTGGAGCGGCAGGGCCACGGCTCTGTGCAGGTGGCCAGCAGCATCGCGGACGCGGTGCGGCTCTCGGGCGAGGCGGACCTGATCCTGCTCGACCACCAGCTCCCCGACGGCGAGGGGCTGGCGGTGCTCCCCGTGGTGCGCGCCGCGGCCAGCCGCCCGGCCGTCATCCTGGTCACCGCGCATGGCGGCGAGGCGCTCGCCGCCGCCGCCCTGCGCGCCGGCGCGGACGACTACCTCATCAAGGATGCCTCCCTGCCGAGCCTCCTGCCCGAGGTGCTGGAACGGCAGCGTCGGCAGCGGGCGCTGCGGGAGGCGCTGGCCGCGGCGGAGCGGGACCTGGTGCACGTCGAGCGGCTGGCCGCCATCGGCCAGCTCAACGTCACCCTGCACCACGCGATCAACAATCCGCTGATGGTCGCCTTCGCGGAGGTGGCGCTGCTGCTCGACGACCCCACCGTGCCGGCGGACCACCGCCCCTCGCTCCACGCCATCCGGGTGCAACTGGACCGGATCCGGGAGACCCTCGCGCGGGTGGGGAGCCTCGGCCACGACGGCACCACGCCCTACATCGCGAACATCCCGATGATCGACCTCTCCCGGCGCACCGTGCCGATGCCCGTGTACCTCGGGGAGGCGGTGCTGCACCTGCCGGAGCCGGACACCGAGCGGGTCGTGGCCATGCTGCTGCGGCACGCGGGGTTCGGGGTCACCCGGGTGACGGGAGCCACCGAGCTGACCAGCCGCGCCTCCGAACTCGGGGTGGTGGTGGTGCTGGTGCACGGCAGCGGTGCTCCCGGCACGCATCCGCTCAGCGGCTTCCGCCCCCCACGGGAGCGCGGCTACCGGGTGGTGGCCCTGGTCCAGGGGGACCCGGCCCCGGCCCTCGCGGCGGGCGCGGATCATGTCGTGGCGCTGCCCTTTGATCCCGGCACCCTGACAACTGAAGTGCTGGCCACGCTGCGGGACTGAGCAGCGCCCGCGGGTCCGCCCCGCTATCTTGTCCCCGGCGTCCGCGGTCCCGTTTTCCCCAACATTGGCTGGTCCGTTTGCCTTTCAGCACCCTCAAGCTCCACCCTACCCTCCTCCAGGCCATCAAGGAACTCGGCTTCGCGCGGCCCACCCCAATCCAGGCCGATGCGATCCCCCCCGCGCTCGCCGGCAAGGACCTCCTGGCCTGCGCCAGCACCGGGAGCGGCAAGACCGCCGCGTTCCTGCTGCCGATCCTGCATCACCTGCTGGCCAAGCCGCGGCGCACCACCCGCGCGCTGGTGCTCACCCCCACGCGCGAGCTCGCCGCCCAGATCCTCGAGGACCTGAACGACCTCGCGGTGCACACGCCGATCACCGCCGCTTCCATCTTCGGCGGCGTCGGCATGGGGCCGCAGGAGCACGCCTTCCGCAGCGGGGTGGACGTCATGATCGCCACGCCCGGCCGGCTGCTCGATCACCTGAGCCGCCCCTACGCCAGGCTCACCGGCATTGAGTACCTCGTGCTGGACGAGGCGGACCGGATGCTCGACATGGGCTTCCTCCCCGAGATCAAGAAGATCCTGCGCCACGTCCCCGCCAAGCGGCAGACGCTCTTCTTCAGCGCCACCATGCCGGGACCGATCCAGGCCCTCACCCGCGAGATGCTGCACCAGCCGGTGACGATCAACCTCGAGCGGCAGGCCGCGCCGGCCGTCGGCATCACCCAGGCCGTCTATCCCGTGCCGCAGGAACTCAAGTCGGCGCTCTTCCTCGAGCTGCTCAAGCGGGGGGAGATGCAGGAGGCGCTGGTCTTCACCCGCACCAAGCACCGCGCCGACCGGCTGCAGAAGTACCTGGTCAAGGCGGGCATCAAGGCGGAGCGGATCCACGGCAACCGCTCGCAGCCGCAGCGCACCGAGGCGCTGGCCGGCTTCAAGAGCGG
>CAZPER010000159.1:0-3560 GCA_964585655.1 uncultured Gemmatimonadaceae bacterium
TCCACCCCAGCCGCGAGCGCGGCGGTCAGCAGGAGCAGGGCCGCCGTCGCGGGCAGCGCCCACCGGCGCAGCGCGTCGAATCGCTTCCCCGCCCAGCTCCCGATCCGGACCCCGAGCCCCAGCGCAATCAGGTCCACCGTGAGCACGCTGAGGCTGTTGTCGAGCACCCGAAGCGCTGCCATCGCGGCCAGGAAGACCAGGAGTCCCACGAGCCGCGCGGGGGTGAGCAGCCGCGGGGCCAGCCATGCCGCCACCGCCAGCAGCAGGCCCAGCACCAGGAACACCGTGCCGTTGGCGACCGCCGGCATCCACAGCATGTACCAGCCCAGCGGCAGCATCCCCTCGAATCCCCAGTACCGGATGAAGTGGCTCAGGGACTCGAGCAGCCCCGCCAGCACCCCGCCGAGGAGGGCCAGCAGCAGGATCTCGCGCGGGCGCACCGGCGGGCTCATCCCCGCCTCACGGCGCCGGCCGCCACCCCGGATGGGGGACGACGGGTCCGACCAGCGTGCGCAGCTGGGTCGCCAGGCGGTCCGCCGTCTGGTCGCCGGGGTTCCGGAGCAGCAGGTCGGTGAATTGCATCGGGTCGCTGGACAGGTCGAACATCTCCCGTCGCCCGTCGGCTTCACGCACCAGCAGCCTCCCCTCCGCGATCAGGCCGTGCAGCGTGCCCTTGGAGGTGGGGTACCAGGCCGGATTGTTTGCGGCATAGCGCGAGCCCGCCAGCAGCGGGGTCGCCCCGAGGCTGTCCCCGCGCCAGAATCGCGTGAGGGAGGGCCCGGGGAACGGATGCCGCACCGATGGGGCGGCCAGCTCCATCACCGTGGGGGCCAGGGCCTGGAGGCTCACCCAGTCCCCGACTCGGGTGCCGGCCGGCCAGCCGCCCGGGCCGGCCAGCAGCAGCGGCACGTGGAGCATCGGCATGTAGAGGGTACTGCCGTGGCCATAGATGCCGTGCTCGCCGAACGCCTCGCCATGGTCGGAGGTGACGATCACCACCGTGTTCTCCAGCAGCCCGCGCGCTGCCAGCGCGTCCAGCAGCCGGCCGATCTCGTAGTCGAGGTAGGCAATCGCCTGGTCGTACGGCCGCATCTCCCGCGGGCGGTCGAGGCCCGGCCCGCCCGCCCGGGTGGGTGGCAGGGCGGGGTACGCCGGCTCGGCGAACAGCGTGTCGAACGGGGGTTGGGGCCGGTAGGGATCGTGCGCGTCCATGTAGTTGGCAAATGCGAAGAAGGGCCGCCCCGGGCTCCGGTCCACCCAGGCGAGGATCGCCTGGTTGATGTCGTCCGCCGTCTTCCGCACGTAGTTGATCCGGGCCTCGGGCAGCAGGCCGCCCTTGGGCAGCATCTTGTACAGGCGCCCGGGGAACCACGCGCTCACCGCGACCTGTTCCGGCGTCACCAGGTGTGCCTCATAGTGCGCGAACCCGCGCGCGATGCCGGCGGCCGGGGTGGCGTGGGTGAGGTTGGCCACGAATCCGCCGGTGCGGTAGCCCATGCCGGCGAGCTGCTCCGCAAGGGTGGGGAAGGTACCGTCCAGCGGCACGAGGTGATCGGCGGTGAGTTCGTGCTCCCAGCGCCCGGTGAACAGGCTCGCGTGCGAGGGCCTGGTCCAGGGCGCGGTGCTGATCGCCCGGTCGAAGACCACCCCGCGGGCTGCCAGCCGCTCCAGCACCGGGGTCGTCGGGCGCTGGTAGCCGTACACCGAGAGGCTCATCGCCCGGACGGTGTCGAGGACCAGCAGCAGGATGTTAGGGCTCCCGGGACGGGCTGGGGGGAGCGCGGCCGCGGCCCGGGCCTCCGCCCGATGGTCTCGCAACATGAGGCCGCCCGCCAGGAGCGGCACGGCCACGATCCCCGCCACGGCCATCCGGCGGATCAGCGTCAGCCTCCCGGCCAGCCTGGGGCCCAGCCATTGCCCGCCGCGCACCGCGAGCCCCAGCACGATCAGGTTGACGGTCCAGACGCCGAGCAGTCCGTCGAGCAATCGGAGCGGGGAAAGCACCGCGAGGCCGGTGAAGACTCCCACCAGGATGGGTAGGGTGACTCGCCCTGGCCAGCGTCGCGCAAGCCACCAGCCTGGCAGGGCCACGAGCGACATCAGGGCGATCTGCGCCGCGGAGGGCATCCACCAGAGGTGGTCGCCCAGCATCAGCCGCCCCTCGCTCGCGGAGGAGATCTTGGAGAGCAGGACCAGCGGTTCGAGAATGCCGGCGGCCAGCCCGAACACCACGCCGAGTCCGAGCAGATCGGCCAGGCGGGGCGGGGCTGGAGGGATCCGAGGTGGCGTCACGCGCGCCCGCCGCCTGCCATCGGTGGTGTCATCGAGGGGTGACCCGTGGTTGCCGTGGAGCCCTAAATCTGGTCGGCTGCTGGGTTTGACGGCAGGGGCCGGGGGATCGGGTGGGGGCCGGCGTGTCGGGAAGGCCGTCCTGTAGTTCCATCACCACGTTAGTGTAGCTTTCCCGCCGCAGCTCCGTGCCCTGACGTCGTGCCCGTGCCCCGGTCGGGCAGTACAGCTCTTGCACCAGCGGCCCGCACATGACCCCACCGTACCCCAGGATCCTTCACGCGCTGGCCCCCGGCCCGGCGGGCGGGCTCGAGAGCGTGGTCCAGATGCACTCCCGGGGTTGGGCGGAACTGGGGGGTGAGGTGGCGGTCGCGCTGATGCTCGATGCCGACGCGTCACTCCCTGCCGGGTGGGAGGAGCTCCAGGGGGCCGGGGTCCGGGTTCTCTCGCACCGGCTGCCCCCGCGGGCCTACCTGCGGGAGCGGGCACAGTACCTCGGGTGGTTTCGGGAATTCCGGCCGGCGGTAGTGCACTCACACGGCTACCGGGCGGACCTGGTGGCGGGATCAGCCGCGCGGGCGCTGGGTCTCCCTCGAGTCAGCACGGTCCACGGGTTCACTGGGGGCGACTGGAAGAACCGCCTGTACGAGCGGCTGCAGCTGCGGGCCTTCCGGCAGTTTGCCACGGTGATTGCCGTCTCCCGCCCGATCCGGGAACGGCTGCTCCGCCAGGGGCTGCCCGAGGAACGGATCGCCGTGATTCCCAACGCCTGGGCTCCCGCGCCCCCCTCCCCCCGCAGCCCGGCGCGGACCCGGCTCGGGTTGACCGACACGGACTTCGCGATCGGCTGGGTGGGGCGGCTCTCGGCGGAGAAGGGGGCGGACGTGTTCCTGGCCGCGCTGGCGGCCGGCGCCGGCCGGGATGCGGTCGCGGTCATCGTCGGCGATGGCCGCGAGCGCCCCGCCCTGGAGCGGCAGGCGGCGGACCTGGGGCTCGGCACCCTGGTCCGCTGGGCCGGGATGGTACCGCAGGCCGCGGCGCTCTTTCCCGGCTTCGACTGCTACGTCCTCAGCTCCCGCACCGAGGGCACGCCGATCGCGCTGTTCGAGGCCATGGCCGCCGGGGTGCCGATTGTGGCGACGCGGGTCGGCGGCGTGCCTGACGTCCTCACCGAGTCCGAGGCCCTGCTGGTGCCGCCGGAGGATCCGGTCGCGCTCGCCCAGGCGATCACCGCCGTCCGCCGGGACCCCGCGGCGGCCGCCGCCCGGGCC
>CAZPER010000160.1:0-3421 GCA_964585655.1 uncultured Gemmatimonadaceae bacterium
TGCGGATCTCCGTGTGGTGGTCGTCTCCGGGGGGATTCCGGGACATGATACCACTCAGCGCGGAGGCTCGCTACGGTTTCGGCGGATCGAGCCGGGTGGCGCCGACGGTAAACTTGAGCGTGGACTTCGCGAAGACGCCCGGCATGGGCGGCGCAACCGCGAAGGTGCCCTGCAACGATCCGGCGTCCCACGGGGCGGCGGCCCGCGCCACGGGTCGCGCGGTGCGCAGCAGGTGCGTCAGGGCCACGGCGCAGCCATCGGCGGCATCGGCCGGGGTCGGGGCGCGCGTGAGCCGCAGCAGCTGCGCCACCATGAACCCCACCTGCGGCTTGAGTGCCTGGCCACGACCGGTCACCGCCTTCTTGATTTCTGCCGGCGAATATTCCGCCAGCTCCACACCGGCCTGCGCGCCGGCCAGCAGGATCACCCCCCGCGCCTGGCCCAGGACCAGGGTGGTGCGCACGTTGACCGCGAGAAAGGCCTCCTCCACCGCCAGGACCTCCGGGCGGTGCCGGGCGAGGAGCGCGGCGAGATCCTCGTGCACCTGCCGCAGCCGCTCCGCCAGCGGGGCCTCACGGTCCGGCCGGATCACGCCGCACTCGACCAGCTGGAAGGTGCGGATGCCGGTGGCCTGGACCACGCCGTAGCCGGTGGCCATGGTGCCGGGATCCACGCCCAGCACCTTCACCGGCCCGGCCCCCTCAGGACGAGGCCTCCGCCAGCTGGCTGGCGTCGATATCGAAGTTGGAGAAGACCTTCGAGACGTCGTCCAGCTCCTCCAGCGCCTCGAGCAGCTTGATCATCTGCTCCGCCTGCTTCCCCTCCACCTTCACGCTCGACTTGGGCACCATCGCCACCTCGGCCGAGTCGAGGTCCAGCTGGCGCGCCTTCAGCGCTTCCTGCACGGCGTGGAAGGTGGGCACGGTGGTGGAGACGATGTACTGGTCGCCGTCGCGGGCGAAGTCCTCGGCGCCGGCCTCCAGCGCGGCCTCGAGGGTCGCGTCCTCGGGGTACCGGGTGGCGTCGAGGAAGATCTGGCCCTTGCGGTCGAACATCCAGGAGACCGAATTGGTCGCGCCGAGATTGCCGCCGTTGCGGTTGAAGGCGTGGCGGATTTCGGCGACGGTGCGGGTCGAATTGTCGGTGGTGGCCTCGATGATGATCGCGGCGCCGCCCGGGCCGTAGCCCTCGTACATCACTTCCTCGTAGATCGCCCCTTCCAGCTCGCCGGTGCCTTTCTTGATGGCGCGGTCGATGTTCTCGCCCGGCATGTTGACGGCCTTGGCGGCATCAATCGCGGTGCGCAGCCGGGGGTTGCCGCCGGGGTCGCCGCCACCGGCCCGCGCCGCGACGGTGATCTCCCGGATCACCTTGGTCCAGGAGGCGCCGCGCCGGGCATCGGTGATCGCCTTCTTCCGCTTGATCTGCTTCCACTTGCTGTGACCGGCCATGGGGCACTCCAGAGGTGGTACGGGGCAGGAAAATAAGGGGAGGGCGGGTCGGCGGCTATGCGCCGGGCTCGTGGCGCCCTTGCCGGGGTCGCGTACGGGTGGCTACTCTCCCGGCCTATGCGCCCCCTCATCCGCACCGCACTTGTCCTGTTCCTCGCCGCCTGTTCCGAGCCCCGGCCCCCGGCGGCCCAGTTTGCCGACGTCATGCCCAACATCCCCATCCCGCCGGAGTCGGAAGTTCTCTCCCGCGAGGTGGGGCCGGACGCCATCAAGCTCCGGTTCCGTTCCTCCCGGGCCCCCGAGGAAGTGGCCGAGTACTATCGCAATGAGTTGAGCAAGGGCGCCTGGCGACTGGTGAGCGACGCGCTGACCAAGGACGGGGCGATCGCGCTCTACGCCGAGACCAACGGGCCGCCGCTCTGGATCACCATCCGGAAGGCCGACGGCGCAGCGGGTTCGTTCGTGGACATTGCCGGGGCCAAGTCCAAGTGAGGGAGTGACGGGGGCGCCGGGGCATGCCCCGGTACGTCCTCACCGGTCGGGATCCAGCATGTCCTCGAAGCGGAGCCAGTGGCGGTAGAAGTAGAGGTCGAGGTAGCCGGTCCCGCCGTTCCGGTTCTTCGCGATGATCAGCTCCACCGCTCCCTCCACCCCCGGCACCGGCCGGTACATCTCCTCCCGGTAGATCGCCAGCACCACATCCGCGACCTGCTTCACCGCGCCCTGCCCGCCGAGATCATCCAGCGTGGGCCGGGGGTCGCGGCGGCTGGCCCGGAACTTCGGCAACTGCGCCACCGCGAGCAGGGCCACATCCCGGTCGAGCGCCAGGCTCTTGAGCGCCCGCGCGGTGGCGCCGGTGCGCTCCTCCCCCTGGAGGTGCGGCAGCGGGGAGGCGGCCAGTTGCAGGTCGTCGACGATGAGGAGTCCGCGCCGGGGGACGGCGTCCAGCGCCTCACCGATCTCCTCGAACCGTTCCCCGGCGAGGGGCCGGACCTGGAGCGGCAGGTCGCGGAGCCGGAGCGCCGCGGCGCCCACCGCGGAGCGGCTCAGGTCGTCCAGTTCGCCGGCCCGGAGTGCGTCCACCGGGATCCTGCCCAGCAGCGCCAGGGCGCGCTCCAGCAGCCGGTCCTCCGACATCTCGCCGGACAGATAGGTGACGGGGACGCCGGCGGCGGCGGCGCGGAGCGCGATAGCGAGGGCCAGCGAGGACTTGCCGGCACCGACGTCGCCGGCCAGCACCACCAGGTCCTGCCGCCGCAGCCCACCCCCGAGCTGCCGGTCCATGGAAGGGAAGCCGGTGGGGATGGTGTCGCCCCGCTCGCCCGACCCGGACTGGGCATCGAGCCGGGCCACCAGGGCTTCGGCGGGGGAGGAAGGGCGGCTGGGGCGCGGCGGGTGCATGGCACCCAAGATAGGACCGTTGCCCCTCAGCGGGACAGACTGGCGGTCGGGGTCCGGGCGGCGCGGGCCACCCGCTGCACCGCCTCGCCAGCTTCGGCGCTCACGCTCTCCCGCGCCGGAGCCACGAGGGCGGCCAGCACGCCCGGGACGCCGGCGGCGCCGTCGTTCCGGAGCCCGGCCAGGGTGGCGGTGAAGGCGCGGCGGAGCGGGGGCGGAAGGGTCAGGCTCGAAAGCCGGTGTTCCAGCGCCTGCAGCCGGCGGCGGCTGGCCCGCTCCGCCAGCGGCGGGTCGAGCAGGAGGTCCTCGGCCACGCGCAGCGTGAGCCACAGGGCAAACACGCCGTCCCGTCGCGGGCCACGGGCGGCGCGCGGCAGCAGCTCGAGCAGCGCTCCCTGGGCGCCGTCGCCGTCGCTCACGGGGCGAACTCCAGCGCCCGCTGCAACACCATCTCCGGCATGATCTCCTCCAGGCAGCGGTGGTGCGTCTGCGGGCACCGGGGGCCCCCCTTGCTGCTGCAGGGGCGGCAGTCGAGCGCGCGCTCCAGGACCACGGCGCGCGCCCGGTAGGGA
>CAZPER010000161.1:0-3274 GCA_964585655.1 uncultured Gemmatimonadaceae bacterium
GGGGGCTGGTTGCTGGCGCGGGGCGGGGTGGTGGACGGGCGCACCGCGGACAGTGCCGCCGCCGGGCGCGCGGCGGGGGACGCGGGGACCATCGGGGGGGTGTGGTGCCGGGGGGTCGCCGCGGACCTTGTCCGGGGCGCGGTGCTCGCCGCCCTGGCCGTCGGCGTGGCGCTCTGGCTCCGGCCCAGGCTGCCGCTGACCGAGCGGATGGAACTGGTGAGCGCCGTGGCGGTGGGGACGGCGGTGGCTGCCGCCGCGAGCGGGGCCATCCGGAGCGCGGGCCGCGAGGCTCGGCTCCGCTGGCTCGCGGCCGGCGCCGGGCTCGGCCTCCTGATGGCGGCGCTGCGATGAGGAGCGGCTTCCTCCGGGCCTCGCTCCGGCTGCTCGCGGTGCAGGGCGCCTGGAACTACGAACGGATGACGGGGGTCGGGATCGGCTACGCCTCCGAGCCGCTGCTCGAGGATCTGCAGGCCGAGGACCCGGCGCGCCACGCGGAGGCCGCGGTGCGCTCGGCCGAGTACTTCAATTCGCATCCCTATCTGGCGGGCCTCGCGGTGGGCGCGCTGGCGCGAGCCGAGTACGACCAGGTGCCGGGGGCGCAGATCACGCGGCTCCGCACCGCGCTGACCGGCCCGCTTGGATCCCTCGGGGATCAGTTCTTCTGGGCGGGACTGGTGCCGGCGGTGGTGGGCGGGATGATCGTCGGCCTGGTGGCGGGGTACGGCTGGTGGGCGCTCGGGCTCGGGCTCCTCCTCTATAACGCCGTGCGCATCGCGACGGGGACCTGGGCGCTCCGCACCGGGCTCGAGATGGGGGCACGGGTGGGGCACGCCGTCGCGGAATCCTGGCTGCCGCGCTCGATTCCCCAGGTCGGGGTGGCCGCCGGGTTCCTGGTGGGGATGGCGCTGCCGCTGGCCGTAGTGGGCCTGCTCGAGGGGCAGCCGTCCTCGGCGGTGCTGATCGCCGCCGGCACGATGCTCGTGGCGCTGGCCGCCGGCTGGCGGTTCTCGCCGCGGGTGACGTCCGTGCGCTTTGGTCTCGCGGTGCTGGGCCTCACCGTCCTCCTCGCCTGGAGCTGGCCATGATCGAGCAGGCCGCGACCATCGTGAACCAGCTCGGGCTCCATGCCCGGCCGGCCGCCAAGATCGTCAAGCTGGCGAGCGGCTTCACGGCGGAGGTGGAGATCGTCAAGGACGGCATGGCGGTGAACGGCAAGAGCATCATGGGGGTGATGATGCTGGCCGCCGAGTGCGGCAGCTCCATTACCCTGCGCGCCAATGGCGCCGACGAGGCCGCGGCCGTCGAGGCGCTGGTGCAACTGGTGGCGAGCGGGTTCGGGGAGGATTGATGCCCGGTCAGGTACTGCAGGGGATCGGGGTCAGCCCCGGCGTGGCGTTCGGGCCGGCGGTGATCGTCCGGCTCGACGTGCCGGACGTGCCAAACCGGTTCATCACCGATGAGGACGTGGATGCCGAGCTGACCCGCCTGGGCCTGGCGGTGGGCGGGGTGGTGGAAACCCTCGGCTCGCTGCGGGACCGGGTCCGGGACCGCGCGGGGCGGGAAGAATCCCACATCTTCGACGCCCAGATCATGATGGTGCAGGACCCCGATTTCCTGCGGGCGGTGGAGCAGTGCATCCGGGACGGGATGAGCGCCGAGACCGCCTACGAGTTCAAGGCGCTGGAGCTGCGGAATACCTGGAACGCCTCCGGCAACGCCATGCTGCGGGACCGGCTGGCGGACCTCTCCGCCATCCACAACCGGATGCTGCACCGGCTGCTCGGGCGGACGGAGGAGGAGCTCTGGTCGCTGCCCACCGGCTCCGAAGTGGTCATCGTGGCGCACGAGCTCTCGCCGGGCCTCACGGTGCAGCTGGACCGCGACCGGGTGGTGGGGCTGATCAGCGAGGAGGGGACGCGCACCTCCCACGCCGCCATCCTGGCGCACTCCCTCGGGATCCCCGCGGTCATGGGCGCCGTGGGAGCGATGGACCGGATCCGCCAGGGCACCCAGCTGCTGCTCGATGGCCAGACCGGCACGGTGCTGCTTGACCCCTCGCGGGCGGATATCGAGCGCGCCCGCGCCCAGCTCTCCCGCCGGCAGAAGCTCGAGCTCGAGCTCGAAGCCGCCGTCACCCAGGCCGCGATCACCCCGGATGGGGTCCAGCTCTCGGTGATGGGCAACGTGGACCTGCCCGACGAGATCGCGCCGGCGGCCAGGAACGACGCCCAGGGGGTGGGGCTGCTACGGACCGAGTTCCTGGTCACCGGACGCGCGGTGCTTCCCACCGAGGAGGAGCAGGCCGTCTACTTCCGGCGGGTGAGCGACGCCTTTCCCAACCAGCCGGTGGTGATCCGCTCATTCGACCTCGGGGGGGACAAATTCCCCGCCGCCTTCCGGGCCCCGGCGGAAGCCAATCCGTTCCTGGGCTGGCGCTCCATCCGGGTCTGCCTCGATCACCCGGAGATCTTCCGGCCCCAGCTCCGGGCGGTGCTCCGCGCCGCCGCCGACCGGCAGATCCAGCTGATGCTGCCGCTGGTGACGGGCGTGGAGGAGATCATCGCCTCGCGGGAGCTCCTGCTCGAGGAAGCGCTCAATCTGGCCCGGGAAGGGATACGGGCGGCGGCCTCGGTGCCGGTGGGGGTGATGATCGAGACCCCCGCGGCGGCGCTGCTGGCGGACCAGTTCGCCCGGCACAGCGCCTTCTTCTCGGTGGGGACCAACGACCTGGTGCAGTACACCCTGGCGGTGGACCGGGGAAACGCCCGTCTCGCCGATCGCTTCAGCACCCATCACCCCGCGGTGGTGCGGCTGCTGCGGCACATCCTCACGGAAGGCAATCGCGCGGGGATTCCGGTCAGCGTCTGCGGCGAGATGGCCTCCGATCCGCTCTCGGTGATCCTGCTGATCGGCCTGGGCTACCGCACCCTGAGCGTCGGGCCGCCCGCGATCCCGCTGGTGAAATGGGTGATCCGGACGGTCCCGGTCAGCGTGGCGGAGCGGGCGGCCGCCGCGGCGCTGACGGCCGAGCGGCCCGCCGAGGTCACCCGGGCGCTGCGCGAGGTGGTACAGGACCTGGTGGATCCCCGCGTGTTCGAGTCCCTCGCGGCGTTGCCGCGCATGACGGCCTCCGCTACCTTGCCGTCCTGATCCTCGCGGCCGTGCCGCGCACCTCCCTCACAACGATTCCGACCGCCATGGCCAAGCCCCACCGCCACGTCTTCACCTCCGAGTCCGTCACCGAAGGCCACCCCGACAAGGTCGCCGACCAGAT
>CAZPER010000162.1:0-3263 GCA_964585655.1 uncultured Gemmatimonadaceae bacterium
CCCGCGGCAGCGGAAAGGGCGGTGGCAATCCGCTGGCGCTGATCGTCCTGGTGCTCTGGGTCCTCACCCTGGTGCTGGCGCCGATCATCTCCCGGTTCCTCGCCATGGCGGTGAGCCGGCGGCGGGAATACCTCGCGGACGCCACCGGCGCCCAGTTCACCCGCAACCCGATGGCGCTGGCGCAGGCGCTCGAGAAGCTCGACGCCGCCCACGAGCCGACCCATGCGATCACCCGGGGAGCCGCCCACCTCTGCATCGTGGACCCGAGCGCCAGCCGGCTGTCGGCGCGGGAGGGGTTCCTGGGCGACGTCTTCGCCAGCCATCCGCCGATCGCGCAGCGGATCATCCGGCTCAAGGGGATGGCGTACCAGGCGGCGAAGCAGCAGGGGAGCGCGTGATCTCCACCCCCTGGCTCCTGCTGCTCGGCTTCTTCCTGGCCGTGGCCCTCGGCACGGCCTGGGTGCTGCTCGCCACCCGCTCGGTGCTGCGCCAGCGGCTGCGGCGCTGGGCCCAGCATACGCTGTGGCAGTTCCGCTCCCGGGTGGACCGATACAAGCTGGTGGAACGGGACCGGATCCGTGAGGCGCTGCTGGCCGATCCCGCGATCGAGCGGGCGGTGGCGGCGCACGCCGCCGACCACGGCATGGCCGAGTCGCAGGTGCGGATCCGGGTCAACCAGTACATCGACGAGATCGTCCCCTTCTTCAATGTCCTCTCCTATTACCGCATCGGCTACAACCTCTCGCGGCTGCTGATCAACCTGCTGTACAAGGCCACGATCGAGTACCGGGACCAGGCGGCGCTGGCGCGGCTGCCGCGGCGGGACGTGGTGGTGTACCTGATGAACCACCGCAGCAACGCCGACTACGTGGTGCTGGCCTTCGTCATGGCGCGGATGGTGAGCATCAGCTACGCGGTGGGGGAGTGGGCGCGGGTGTGGCCGCTGGAGTTCGTGTTCAAGAGCTTCGGCAGCTACTTCATCCGGCGCCAGTTCCGGGAGCCCCTGTACCACGTGGTGCTGGAGCGCTACGTCCAGCTCATCACCCGGAACGGGGTAACCCAGGGGATCTTCCCCGAGGGGGGCCTCACCCGCGACGGCGCGCTGCGCCCGGTGAAGCTGGGGCTGCTCGACTACATCGTGCGCACCCTCGAGGACCCGGCGTTCGACCGCGACATCTGGCTGGTGCCGGTGGGGATCAACTACGACCGGGTACTGGAGGACCGCTCCCTCATCCGGGAGCGCATCGTGGGCGGCCGCCGGCCGTCCCGCCTGGCCCAGCTGGGCAACGTGCTGGCGTACCTCTGGTGGAACACCGTGCGGCTCTTCACCGGCCGGCTCAAGCGCTACGGCCGGGTCTCGGTGGCGTTCGGCACGCCGGTGTCGGTGCGCCAGTGGCTCGCCGGCCAGCCGGCGGGGGTGCTGGCGCTGCCCAAGGCGGAGCGGCTGCCGCATGTGCAGCGGCTGGCGGAGGAGATGCTCGGGCGGATCGGTGCGGTGATCCCGGTGACCCCCGTGCCGCTCGCCGCCGCGGCGCTCCTGTCGTTCGGGGCCAGCGTGGTGACGCGGGCAGAGCTGCTGGAACGGATGGACGAGATCCGGGACCAGCTGACCGAGGGGAACGCCAAGGTGGTGCGGCAGGAGCTGCCGCTGACCGAGGTCTGGGACCGGGCCTGGCGGATGCTCTCGCTGCGGCGGTTTGTCGTCGCCGAGGGGGAGCGGCTGGTGATCCTCCCCGCCGCCCGTCCCCTGCTCGAATACTACGCCAACTCCATCCGCCACCTGCTCCCGGCGAGCCTCCGGGTGGCCTGGTCTCCCGCCGGCGAGGCGGATCCCACCCTGCCGCGCCTGGCGACGCGGGAGGAACTGGACATCATGACCCGCGAGCTGCCGATCGTCAAGCGGAATCGTTAGCCAAGCCGTCCTGTCGCGGGGCGGGGACAAGCCCCGGCCCTACACCACTCACCTGGCTGGTGCATGTCCCAGCTCCTGCTGCTGTCGAACTCCCGCAATCCCGGCGGGGAATTCCTGGCCCACGCGCGGGACGCGATCGCCGGGCTGCTGGGCGCCGAGCCCCGGCGGCTGGCGTTCGTGCCGTACGCCGGGGTCACGATCTCCCCCGACGCCTACGTGGCGCGGGTGCGCGAGGCGCTATCCCCGCTCGGGCACAGTGTGGAATCGCTGCACGAAGGCGACCCGGTCGAGGTGCTGCGCCAGGCCACCGGCGTGATCGTGGGCGGCGGGAACACCTTCCGCCTGCTGGAGCGGCTGTACCAGACCGACCTGCTGCAGCGGATCCGGCAGAAGGTCCTGGGCGGCACGCCGTACCTGGGCTGGAGCGCGGGCGCCAACCTGGCCTGCCCCACGATCCGCACCACCAACGACATGCCGATCGTGGCGCCGCCCTCGCTCGTGGGGCTGGGGCTGGTGCCGTTCCAGATCAACCCGCACTACACCGACGACGTGCTCCCGAACCACGGGGGCGAGAGCCGGGCGGACCGCATCGCGGAATTCCTGCTGCTCAATCCCGCGTCGAGGGTGGTGGGGCTCCGGGAGGGAAGCTGGCTCCGGGTGGAAAAGGGACGGGTGACGCTGGAAGGGCGTCACCCGATGAAGCTGTTTCGCGCCGGCGTGCCGCCCGAGGAGCTCGCGGCGGGGGCCGACCTGACCGGGCTCCTCGGCTAGCCGCGTCCGCCGCGGCCCCCGCCACCCCCGGGCCCGCGGCGGGTGCGATGGCCGCCGCCACCGCCTCCACCCGTGCCGGGACGCCGGTGCGGACCGCCGCCGGTGGAATGCCCCGCCGTCCGCCGGGCCTCCCCCGATTCACGGGCGGCCTGGGCGGCGGCGCGGCGTTCGGCGTTGATCTTGGCCCGCTGCCGTTCCTCCGCCTTCCGGGCCCGGATCTGGGCGATCCGCTCGGCGTGGGGCATCTCGAGCTGGGCCTCCGCCTTGGCGCGATAATCGAAGTCCGGCACCGTCACCCGCGGCAGCCGCCGCCCGATGGCCCGCTCGATCCCCCGCAGGTCCCCCTCCTCGTCCGGCGCCACGAAAGTGAACGCATCCCCGGTGGCCTCGGCCCGCGCGGTGCGGCCCACCCGGTGGATGTAGTCCTCCGGAGCCGCCGGCACGTCGAAGTTCACCACGTGGCCCAGCTCGCTGATATCGATACCCCGTGCGGCGATATCGGTGGCGACGAGCACCCGGTACTTGCCGCTCTTGAAGCCGGCCAGCGCCTCGGTGCGCTGCGGCTGCGAGCGGTTGCCGT
>CAZPER010000163.1:0-3201 GCA_964585655.1 uncultured Gemmatimonadaceae bacterium
CCGCCAACAACTTCCCCGGGCTCTCCGCGCGGCCGGTGGTCGTGGGGGCGAGCAAGGCCGCCCTGGCCGGCTTCGGGGCCGGCACCGCGTCGGTGCGGTTCAGCTGCGCCACCGTCACCGTGCACCGCGAGCTGGAAGTGGCCAGCGCCCGCCTGGTCGGGACCGACGCCTCGCTCAGCTTCGTGAGCTGCTGGAACGCCAACGAGGCTGTGCCCGGCACGCTGCTGGGCGAGAACGACATCATCATCAGCGACCAGCTCAACCACGCCTCGATCATCGACGGCCTCCGGCTGGCCAAGGCCATCACGAAGTGCCAGACGGCGGTGTACCGCCATGCCGACCTCGGGGATCTCGAGGAGAAACTCATCGCGGCGAAGGATCGCCGGGTCCGCATGGTGATCACCGATGGCGTCTTCTCCATGGAAGGTGCGATCGCGAAGCTGCCGGACATCGCCGAGCTGTGCCGGCGCCACGACGCCGTGCTGGTAGTGGACGACAGCCACGCGACCGGCGTGCTGGGCCGGACCGGCCGGGGTACCGCCGAACATTTCGGCATGGTCGGCGAGGTGGACATCATCACGTCCACCCTCGGGAAGGCCCTGGGCGGGGCGGCGGGGGGCTTCGTGGCCTCCACCGCCAATGTCTGTGACTACCTCACCCAGCGCGCCCGGCCACAGCTCTTCTCCAACGCCCTGCCGCCGACCGTCGCCGCCAGCGCCCTGGCCAGCATCGAGTATCTCGAAGGGCACCCCGAGCGGGTCGAGACCCTGCGACAGAACGCGCGCTATTTCCGGGAGCAGCTGCTCGCCGCCGGGTTCCAGCCGCTTCCGGGAGAAACTCCCATCATTCCCGTCATCCTCGGGGAGACCGCCAAGGCCATCGAGATGAGCACCCAGCTCCTCGCCGAGGGGGTGTTCGTCACCGGATTCGGATTTCCGGTGGTCCCCCAGGGTCAGGCCCGGATCCGCTGCCAGATCTCGGCCGCCCACACCCGCGACGACCTGGACCAGGCGCTTCGCGCCATCCGGAAGGTGGGGCAGCGCCTCAAGGTGGTGTGAGCGGGGTCACGATACCGGCGTTTGTTCGGGCATGAGGAGTCTTGTGGGTTCGGGGGACTTCAAGTACTTTGTAAGCTCAGCGCCACAAGCAAAAGCTGGAAAAGCCCATAGGGCCTCAACCGCAATCATCTGGAGGCATCGCGATGCGCATGCTCGGCCGCACCGGGACGGTGCTCGGGCTGGCGTCCCTGGCTCTGGCCCCGTCCCTCGCCGCCCAGGTGACGGGGTTCGAGACCTTCAAGTGGTACGTCGGTGGTCAGGTCGGCGTCACGATCTTCGAGACCAAGACCCAGACCAAGGGCGCCATCTTCACCGGCGGCGCGCACCTCCTGGTGACCGCCAAGCGGACCGGCCTCATCCTCGCCGTGGAGGAGGGGTTCAAGAAGAATCAGACCAGTTCCTACCCCGATCCGACGGTGCTCGGGGGCTCCCGGCAGGTGGTCTTCAACAACATCCGGAAGTACTCCCTCAGCCTGGTCGCCTTCCCGTTCAAGACGGCGGCCCAGCCGTATATCGGCGTCGGCGCGGGCTGGATCCACACCGTGAAGGAGTACCCCCAAGGGTTCTTCGGCACGCCGGCCGATGCCGACAGCGCCGCGAAGCTCGCGGATCGCCTGGGCGGACATGGGTTTGGGAGCCTGATCGGCGGGGTGCAGTTCCGGGTCGACCGCTTCATGCTCTTCGGCCAGTACATGCTCACCTCCGGCCCCTCGAGCAGCAAGCTGCTCACCGGCCCAACCCACGGCTTCATGGGCGGGATCCGGATCGGACTCGGCGGCGCACGGGAGGTGTCGGACGGCGCGAGCGGGACCAGCGGCGGAGACTAGCCGACGGGCCCGCGGGCGTGGCAACGTGAACGGGGCGAACCTGACGGTTCGCCCCGTTTCATGTTTCCACCACCCGCCGCGAGACCCACGGAGAACCCCGGATGGTGAACCGGAGCGGCCAGTCGGCCGCCCGGGTCAGTCCGATTCGCCGCGACACCGCGATCTCCGGCGAACCGCCCGGCGCCGGCCGGATCACGAGCGCCGTCCCGGCCTCGCGTCTGGTGCCGTCCAATGCCCGGGTGATGCCCAGCGCCTGGCAGAGCCGGCCGGGACCGGCACAGAGCAGCCGGTCGGGAAACCTCCCGCGGCGGCGGCGCATCACCGGCAGCCCCTCGATCGGCTCCAGCGCTCGGAGCAGCACGGCGGCGCCAAGCCCGGGGGGCCCGGCTACCAGATTGGCGCACCAGTGCATGCCGTAGGAGAGGTAGACGTACCAGGTGCCGGCGGGGCCATACAGGGCGGCATTCTGCGCGTGGCGCCGATACTCGAAGGCGTGGCTGGCCGGGTCTTCAGCGCCGAGGTAGGCCTCGACTTCCACGATACGGCCGGCGGTGCGGCCCCGCCCCTCCCCTGTCATCAGGGTCATGCCCAGCAGCTCCCGGGCGACCGCGACGGGATCCCGGCGGAAAAAGGAAACGGGCAGCAAGGCTGCCCGTTGTCCCGACCTCATTACTCCGCCGGCTTCTTCTTTGCCCGGGGCGCCCGCTTCTTCCTGGGCGGCCCGGCCTCGGCTTCCACCGGCTCGGCCGGGGCGGCCTTGGCGGTCTTCTTCCGGGGACTCTTCGCCTTCTTGGCGGGCTCCGGCGCCGCGGCCTCTTCCTCCATGGTCACGACGCCGATCATGGGGATCACCTGGGCCGCCGCGCCCAGTCGCGACCCGCGCCGGAACCGCAGGCCGCCCCGCACCGCGGCGGCTTCGGCGACCGGGCCGGGCGCCGCCTGGTCATCCGAGGACTCGGTGACGGCCACCGGACCGCTGGCCCCGGGGGAAGCGATCGGACCCGACTCGGTCCGGCGCCCGATGACCTCGTAGTCATCCTCACCCAGCTTCCGGACGTCGGCCACCTCGGCGTCATGCGCCTGACGCAGGAACCGGAAGAACCGGCCGCCGTCGAGCATCGTGTCCTGCCGGCCATGCAGCACGGCCATCCGGTTGCGGATCGCCTCGCCCCCGGCCGGGCTGGGCAGTTCGGCGAGGGCCCGGCGGAGCAGGTCGAACGCCCGGGCGAGGGTGAGCCCTTCGGTCCGTGCGGCCGCGGGCGTACTCGGCGCGCTGGGCGCGGCGGGCCGCTCCCCTTCCGGGCGGCGTGGCTCCG
>CAZPER010000164.1:0-3123 GCA_964585655.1 uncultured Gemmatimonadaceae bacterium
CCGCAGCGCGGCCAGCTCATCCCCGCCGCTGTCCGGCGTGGCGGCGGGTGTCGCGGCGGGGGCGCAACGGGCCGCGACCACCCGTTCCAGCCGGAGGGTGAGCTGCGCGAGTGCCTGACTGACGGAGTCCGCGCCGGCCGGCGCGACGAGCGCGGGACCGGTGGGGCAGCCGCCGCGCTCGAGGGTGTCGAGCCGGGCCGCGACCCGGATCAGCGCGGACCGGAGCGAATCGGCGGCGGTGGGGGATTGTCCGGCGACGGGACGGACTCCCGTCCCGAGTATGCCCAGCACCAGGATGCTGGTTCGAAGCATGTACCGCATGCGGCTCCCGATGTCGGCGCAGCCCCGGCGAGGGGGCGCGCGTTCCAGATCACATGACGCGGAATGAACGAAGAGGCGTCAGGCGACCGGCGGGGCGCGGGGGCGGGGAAGGAGGTGCGGGTTGTGGCTGGGGGACGACTGGGCCGGCGCGGCCGCGGGCGGCACGGCGTGGGTGAGGACCGCGGGTGTGTCGTGGCCCGCCGACCCGACGGAGGGGGTGGCCAGGCCGGCCTGGTCGAGGATGCAGAGCTGGGTATGGCCGGCGGGGGCGCCCTCGGGGGCGATCGTGTTGCCCGCCGCGTTGAGCGGCTTGGAGTGGAATACCACCGCGTCGAACAGCGGCAGGCCCAGACCCCCGCCCACCAGGGCGAGGAGCAGGGCCAGCGAGCCGAGTCGGCGGAGGCGGTGGAGCATGGGATTCAAGGTACTGCGGTGGGCGGGGAACGCGAAACCCGGGGTGGGGGTGGGCGGTAGGGCGATAGGGCGGTTCTCCCTCACATCAGGAGTCTGATATGCGTGTGCGTTCTCTCGTTGCCGGAGCGGTCTTGCTCATCGCGCTTACCGGGGCTGGCCGGGCTGTAACCCGCCCCGACCCCGAGGAGGCCGCCGTCCGCGCGGCGGTGGAGCACTACATCCAGGGCCACGCCACCGGGCAGGCCGATCACTTCCGGCAGGGGATGCACGAGCAGGGGATGATGTACTTCGTGCGTGACGGCAAGCTGGTGTTGCGGAGCTTCCCGGATTACTTCGCCGGCGCGTCCGGCAAGCCGGCCGATGACGAGTCGAAGCGCAAGCGCCGGATCGCGATGGTGGACATCACGGGGACGGCCGCAATGGCCAAGGTGGTGCTGGAGTATCCGGGGGTGACGCTGACCGACTACATGGAGCTGCTCAAGATCGAGGGCCGCTGGCAGATCGTGGCCAAGAGCTTCCACGCGGAGCGGCAGGCTAGCTGAGCGCCGCCGGCTGGGCCGCGACCAGGGCGGGGACCGGTTCGCCCCCGCTGGTGCGGGAGGTGGGAGCGCCGGAGGCCACCGGGCGCCAGCCGGTGGCGGTGGCCGCCGCCAGCACCTCCACCGCGGCCGGATCGAACTTGGTCCCCGCGTTCTCCCGCAGGTGGGCGATAGCCTGCTCCACCGGCCACGCGGCGCGGTAGGGGCGGTCGGAGACCAGGGCGTCGAAGACATCCGCCACTGTCAGGATGCGGACCAGCGGGGGAATCTCCTCCCCCTTGAGCCCGTCCGGGTACCCTGAGCCGTCCAGCAGCTCGTGGTGGTGCAGCACCAGCGGCAGTGCCCGCTGGAGGGCGCCGATCGGCGCCAGGATCCGGGCCCCGATCGTCGGATGCCGCTTGATCTGTTCATACTCCGCGACCTCCAGCCGCGCCGGCTTGTCGAGGATCCCGGCGGGGACCCCCACCTTGCCGATGTCGTGCAGCAATCCGCCGCGATGGAGCAGCTCGAGATCCTCGTCCGAGAGGCCGAGCCGCCGCCCGATCTCCAACGCGCCGATGGTCACCCGCTCGGAATGGCCGGCGGTCCAGGGAGAGACGGCGTCGATGGTGCGGGCGAACGCCGTGAGCGTCTCCCAGTTGAGCTCATCCAGCTGCTGCTGCAGCGCCCGTTGCGCCTCGAACTGCGCGCCGAGATCCCGGGACATGGAATTGAAGGCCCGGGCCAGGGTGCCGAACTCGTCATTGCTCTGCACCAGGACCGGCTCATCGAAGCGCCCCTCCGCCACGCGGTGGGTGGCGGCCTCCAGCGCCTCGAGCGGCGCCGTCTGGCGGCGGAGCGCGATATGGGTAAGGGCGAAGACAACTGCCAGGGCAAGCAGCAGCCCGATGACGAGGGTGTACCGGAGCGCGGCGAGGGGCGCGTACACCACCCGCTCCGGCAGGCTCAGCACGATGCGCCAGGACGGCGCCGCGAAGCCGCGGCCGAGGAAGATGGTCCAGTGCCCGGCGAGGTACCGCGACCCCCGCGGGCCCCAGGTGACGATGCTGCCGTCGTCGGGCGCGGTGGTCGCGTCCCGCGCGGCGGTCTCGGGGCAGTTGATCGCGGCGCCGGTGGCGGTCACCAGGCAGACGGCGTAGTCCTGCGGCGCCAGCCGCCGGTCGGGGGCGTCGCCCCACGCGGTCGAGCCGTCCACCAGTCCCCAGAAATGCCCCCCATCGTCCGCCGCCAGGACCAGGAACACCTGCGGCTCCCGCGGGCCGGGCGCCGCGATCAGCCCGACCTCTCCCAGGGCCAGGTGCGCCGCCATGCGGGACTCGATGGGGGGCAGCGGCGACTCGACGCCTGCAAGGGCCTCCAGTCGCCCGTCCCCATGTTCCCGGATCACGCTTTGGAATCGGGGAGCCTGGACCGCGGCGGTGGACTGGGCCGTCAGGCCCACGGCATAGCCCGGCGTATCCGACCGGGAGGCGAGCCGCTCCAGTGCGGCGGCGAGCCCGGCGAGCCGGTCCAGCAGGATCATCCCCGCGGACTTGCTCTCGATCCGGAGCTGCTCCCGTGCGCGCTGCTCCAGCTCCCGGGCGAGGTGCCGGTAGCCGAGGAAGGCGAGCAGCAGGAGGGGGAGGAGCGCGCCGGCCAGGAAGAGGCCGAGCATCCGGCGGGCCACGCGGGTTCGGAGGAAGCCGCGGGCGCGCATCGGCTAGAACCGCGAGCCGAGGCCGATGAAGCCGCCGTCGTTGCCGCGGACGATGTCGTCGCCGCCCGGGCCGGAGAGCGGGGGGACCGTCCGGCCATCCTCGCCCTTGCTGTAGAGGTCGAAGGTCGAGTTGATCGGGACCAGGAAGCGGTC
>CAZPER010000165.1:0-3105 GCA_964585655.1 uncultured Gemmatimonadaceae bacterium
GCGTCGGTGGCGGCGAGCCGCGCGAGCGCCTCCGCCTGCGCCTCCGGCGCCAGCTCCAGCAGCGCGTGGAACCGCTCCATCAGCCCGGCCCACTCCGCGGAGCTCAGCGTCGGCCGCTTCATCCGTCCAGCTCCTGGTTGAGCCAGGCCCGCGCCACCGTCCACTCCCGCTTGACGGTCGCGGGAGAGATCCCGATCACCTCCGCCGTGTCCTCGACGCTCATGCCCGCGAAGAAGCGGCACTCCACCACCCGCGCCTGCCGCTCACTCAGCGCCGCCAGCCGCGTCAGCGCCTCGTCCAGCGCCAGCAGGTCGGCCGGCCGGGTCGCGGCCGCGAGCACCACGTCCTCGATCGGCACCTGCCGCGCCTCCCGGCCGCCCCGCTTCTCCGCCCCGCGGCTGCGCGCGTGGCTGATCAGCACCCGGCGCATGATCTGGGCACAGGCCCCGAAGAAGTGGGCCCGGTCGCGCCAGGTGATCCGGTCCAGCTCCACCAGCCGGAGCCAGGCCTCGTGCACCAGGGCCGTGGAGTTGAGGGTGTGATCGGGCCGCTCCCCGCGCAGGGCCCGGTTGGCGATGTCCCGGAGGTGGTCATAGACCAGCGGGAGCAGTCGTTCCAGCGCCTCGCGGTTGCCACCGGAGAGATCGAGCAGCGCCTGGGTCACGGAAGGGCTCGCCATGATGCCCCCGAATGTGGCATCCGGCGCGGGGCCGGGCCAGTCGCCGCGGGGGGTCCAGGGGGCGTGAGCCGGTTTTGGCCGTTCCTGCGCCTTCTGTTTCGTCACCCAACCAGGGAGCCGCCATGCGGCCGTTCGAAATCAGTCTCAAGGATGGACGCCGGGTCCGGCTCCAGCCGGTGCGGCCGGAGGATCGGGCGCGGCTCGAGGCGGCCTTCGCCAGCCTCTCGCCCCGGTCCCGGTTCCTGCGGTTCCGGCGTCCGGTGGCGGCGCTTTCCGGCGCTGAGTTGGCGCAGCTCACCGCGCCGGACGGGCGGTACCACGTCGCGTGGGGCGCGATCGCGCTGGACGAGCCGGGGGAGCCGGGGGTGGGCATCGCGCGGCTGGTGCGGCACGCCGACGACCCCAGCCAGGCCGACTGGGCCGTCACCGTGGTGGACCCGTGGCAGCGGCAGGGGCTCGGCCGGGTGCTGGCGGAGACCCTGGTGCTGGCGGCGCTGGAGCGCGGCATCACGGAACTCCACGCCCGGCTGCTGCCGGAGAATGTCGCCGCGCTCCGCCTCCTCGAGGGGCTGGGCGGCCGGGTGACCGGCCGCGACGGCGCGGACCTGCGCTGCACCCTGCCGGTCCGCGGGGACGATCGCACCCTCGCGAGCTCCGCGGAGTTCCGGGACGTGCCCGACTTCACCGTGCTGGGCACCATGCCTCGCGTGAGCCGGATCCGCGCCCTGCTGCGCCTTCTCTAGGACACCCGGGCCGCTGCCGGCCCCCACCGACGCCCCGAGCTGGAGGACGCCACCATGGCACAGTGGAAGCCCGATCCGACCTTCTATCCCTCCCCCCGGCTGGCCATCGAGGCCCCGCCGGAGCGGCTGGCGTACGTCACCATGCTCAACCCCAAGCCCAACGGCCAGAAGGACGCGCTGGGCGTGGTGGACGTGGACCCCGATTCGTCGAGCTTCGGCCGGCTGGTGAGCCGGGTCGAGTTTCCCCATGGGGACAACGAGCTGCATCACTTCGGCTGGAACGCCTGCAGCTCCCACCTCTGCCCCTACGCGCCGAACGCCCACGCCGAGCGGCGCTACCTGGTGGTGCCGGGGATCCACAGCTCCCGCATTCATATCGTGGACACCAAGCCCGATCCCCGCCGCCCCGAGCTGATCAAGGTGATCGAGGGGGACACAATCCACCGGAAGACCGGGTACGCCGCGCCGCACACCGTGCACTGCGGGCCGGAGGGGGTCTACGTCAACGCGCTGGGCACGCCGGATGGCGGTGGCCCGGGCGGAATTTTCATGCTGGACCACGAGACCTTCGAGGTGCAGGGGCCGTGGGAGAAGGACCGGGGGCCGCAGCGGCTCTCCTACGACTTCTTCTGGCACCTGGGCCACGACACCATGCTGACCAGCGAGTGGGGCACGCCGGAGATGGTGACCAGCGGCGTGAACCCCGAGCTGCTGCTGGCGGGGAAGTACGGCCACGCGCTGCACGTCTGGGACCTGCGCCGGCGTACCCACCGGCAGACGATCGACCTTGGCGCCGAGCAGCAGATGGTGCTGGAGCTGCGTCCGGCGCACAACCCGACCAAGGCCTACGGCTTCGTGGGCGTGGTGCTGTCGCTGGAGGATCTCTCGGCGTCGGTGTTCTGCTGGTACCTGGACGACACCGGTGGCCGGCAGGAGTGGAAGGCGCGGAAGGTCATCAGCATCCCCGCGGAGCCCGCCGATCCCGCCGACCTGCCGCCGATCCTGGCCGGCTTCAAGGCGGTGGCGCCGCTGATCACCGACATCAACCTCTCGGTGGACGACCGTTTCCTCTACGTCTCCTGCTGGGGCACTGGGGAGCTCCGGCAGTATGACGTCAGCGACCCGTTCAACCCGGTGCTCACCGGGGTGACCCAGATCGGCGGCATCGTGCGCCGGGCGGCGCATCCGTCCGCGCCGGGCGCGGCGCTCAACGGCGGGCCGCAGATGGTGGAGCTGAGCCGCGATGGCCGGCGGGTGTACGTCACCAACGCCCTGTACTCGCCGTGGGACGCGCAGTTCTATCCCGATGGCATCCGGAGCTGGATGGTGAAGCTCGACACCCGCTCCCAGGGGGGCATGGCGCTCGATCCCCGCTTCTTCGTGCCGTTCGAGGACGGGATGCGAGCGCACCAGGTCCGGCTGGACGGCGGCGACGCCTCCTCCGACTCCTTCTGCTACTCATGAGCACCCCGACCGCGCTGCCCTGGCTCGCCCTCTTCCTGCTGGGCGCGGGCCACGGGCTCAATCCGGGGATGGGGTGGCTCTTCGCGGTGGCGCTGGGGCTGCAGGAGGGGCGCGCCGCCGCGGTCTGGCTGGCGCTCGGCCCGCTGGCGCTGGGCCACGCGCTGGCGGTGATCCTCGCGGTGCTGGTGGCGGTCGCCGCCGGGGTGGCGCTGCCGGCCG
>CAZPER010000166.1:0-3104 GCA_964585655.1 uncultured Gemmatimonadaceae bacterium
CCGATGGCGCCCGCAAGTCACGCCGCCGCCGCCGGGGCCGCCGGGGTGGCCGGGGCGGCCCCCAGGGCGGCGGCCCGCCGGCTCCACCCTCCACCCCTGAGGGGTGAGTGGCCAGGTTCTTCCTCACCACCGCCATCGACTACGCCAACGGCGATCCCCACATGGGGCACGCCTTCGAGAAGGTCGGCGCCGACTGCATCGCCCGCTACCGCCGCCTCCGCGGGGACGACGTCTGGTTCCTGATCGGCATGGACGAGCACGGCCAGAAGGTGGCCCAGACCGCGCAGGACCGGGGCGTCTCACCGCAGGCGCTCGTGGATGAGATCGCCGCGACCTTCCAGGCCACCTGGCGGGCGCTCGGCATTTCCCACGACCAGTTCATCCGCACCACCGCGCCGGAGCACAAGGCGGGAGTCACCGACCTGATCGAGCGGATCTTCCGCCGGAACCCCGACGATTTCTATGAGCGCAGCTACCGCGGCCTGTACTGCGTAGGCTGCGAGGCGTTCAAGACCGGCGCGGAGATCGTGGACGGGAAGTGCAGCATCCATCCGACGCGCGTGCTCGAGGAGGTGGAGGAGCGCAACTGGTTCTTCCGCCTCTCCCGCTACCAGGGCTTCCTCGAGGAGCTGCTGGAACGGAATCCCGACTTCGTGCGGCCCGAGATCCGGCGCAACGAGATCCTGGGCCTCCTCCGGCAGGGGCTGGAGGATGTGTCCGCCAGCCGGAGCCGCATCACCTGGGCGGTCCCGTTCCCCCGCCCCACGAGCGATGGCCAGGCCCAGACCACCTACGTCTGGTTCGACGCCCTCCCGAACTACTGGACCGCGTCCCGCTTTCCCGGCTCCGGGGCGCACTGGCCGGCGCAGCTGCACGTGGTGGGCAAGGACATCACCCGCTTCCACTGTGTCATCTGGCCCGCCATGCTGCACGCCGCCGGCGAGCCGATTCCCGAGGGGGTGTGGGCCCACGGGTTCATCTATTTCGGGGGGGACCGGCTCTCGAAGAGCGCCGGGGTCCGGCTCGACCTGGGGGAGGCGATCGCGCGGCACGGGCCCGACGCACTGCGCTACTTCCTGATCCGCGAAACCGGTTTCGCCAACGACGGCAGCTTCACCTGGGAGCGGTTCGACGAGCGCTACGGCTCGGACCTGGCCGACGGCCTCGGCAACCTCGCGAGCCGCACCCTGGCCATGCTCGAGAAGTACCGCGGCGGCACGGTCCCCGCCGGCGCCCCAACCAGCCTCGACACCGCCGGCGCCGCGACCGTGGCCGACTATGCGTCGGCCATGGACGCCCTGGACCTGCGGGGCGCCGCCGAGGCGGCCTGGCAGCTGGTTGCCGCAGCCAACCAGTACATCGTGCAGGTCGCCCCATGGACCCTGGCCAAGCAGGGCCGGGACGCCGAACTGGACGCCGCCCTGGCGGCCCTTGCCGGATGCCTGGTGCGGCTGGCGGTCATGACCCAGCCCATCATGCCCGGCAAGGCCCGGGAGCTTTGGGACCATCTCGGGCAATCTGCCCCGCTGGACACCGCCTGGGCTCACGCCCTCGAGCCGCAAGTCGTTGGCCTCAAAGTACGTAAGCCCGATGGGCTCTTCCCCCGGATGCCCCCTACAACTCCTTGACAGTCAAGGAGTTGTACGTGACATATCTCACTTGACGCCCCCGGTACGGGGGTCCATGTTAAGCCGCCCTTCCCGCCGGCTGCAGGCGGGAAACCCCATTCAGGCACGGGACTTTCATATTGGCGAGGTGACTCGCCAAGACCAGGTATCGTGATGCCCGATCGGAAATGGACATTGGTCGTCGTGCCGCCGGGCTCCGGCGCCTCGAAAGCAATCGAGGTGTCGCAGCGCGTGCTCAAGGCCGCGGCCGGGTCCGTGACCATCCTCGGCATGCTGGCCCTGCTGATCGGGTACGGCACCGTGTCCCGATCGGTGGACCTGCGGCGAACCGCCGAACTGGAGCGGGAGAACGCCTCGCTGGCCGAGGAACTGAGCCGGCTCCACGGCGAGCTCAGCACCCTCGGCGACACCATTCGCACCATCGCCGAGCGCGACGCGCGCATCCGGCTGCTGGCCAACCTCGAGCCCAACGACCCCGCCGTGCAGCTGGCGGGCATCGGTGGCCCCCGGAGCCGCGACACGGTCTCCCCGCCGCCGGAACGCCTCAGCGCGCTCGGCCGCCGCGCCACCGAGGTGCGGGTGGACCTGGGCGCGCTCATCCGGCGGGCCAACCTGCTCGCCGCCTCCTTTGACCAGGCGCACGACTCCCTGGCCCGCCACCGTGACCGGATGGCGGCCATGCCGTCCATCATGCCCATCACGGGCTGGCCCACCAGCGCCTTCAGCGCGGTGCGCTCCCACCCGCGCCTGCATGCGGCCAGGCCGCACGAAGGGATCGACGCGACCGCCCCGACGGGCGCCCCGATCCTGGCCCCCGCGGGCGGACCCGTGGTCTCGGCCGGGAGGGTGAGCGGCTACGGCAACGTGATCGAGATCGACCACGGCTTCGGCATCATGACCCGGTTCGCCCACTGCTCCAAGCTGCTGGCCAAGCGCGGCCAGCGGGTGCAGCGGAGCCAGATCATCGCTGAGGTGGGCAATACCGGGCTCGCCACCGGCCCGCACCTGCACTACGAAGTGCACGTGAACCGGAAGCCGGTGGACCCGCTGCGCTACGTGCTGCCGGACGTCGTGGTGGACTGAGTCTCCCGCCCGAGGGCACGAAGCACACGAGGGATCCGGCCGGCGGCCGGATCCCTCTCGATTTCCGGGGGTGGAAGCGCTCAGTCCTCGTGCACCCCGAAGAGCAGCACCGGTGGCCGGCGGAGCAGGCTCGCGAGCGGGAGGCCCGCGCCCAGCAGCGCCGTGCCCATGAGCAGCAGGGAGAGCGGGAGCAGCACCTCCGGCTGCCAGGCGCCGAGCCCCGGCACCAGGGCGGCCACGGCTTGCCAGCAGGCGGGCCCCAGCCAGAGCCCAAGCAGCGCCCCCGTTGCCCCCGCCACCAGCGTGCGGCCCAGCACCGCCCCGGCCCCCCGCCGCCGCGGGCCCCCGACCGCGCCCCAGATGGCCATTTCCGGCCCGAGAGAGCGCGCCCAA
>CAZPER010000167.1:0-2972 GCA_964585655.1 uncultured Gemmatimonadaceae bacterium
GCCAGCCGCCCCCCGACATACGCCAGCCGCGGCGTCGGCACCCGGCGGGCCGCCCACCCCGCCCGCGCCCAGGCCGCCTCGGCCCCCGCCACGGCATCCGGCTCGAAGGCGACCGTCAGGCAGACGTCGTCGGGACAGCGCTCGCCATGCTGGCAGTGGAAGGCGAGACCGGGGTGGGTGAGGAAGACGCTGCCGGTGGTCAGCCGGTGGCGGGTGCCCTCCACCACGACGTCGAAGCCCCCCGCGCGCACGAAGGCGATGCCCCAGCCGTCCGCGACCTCCCGCTCCGGGTCGTGGTGCGCCTCGTGGGGCGGGTGGTCGAAGCGACTGACCGCGAGGTCGGGGGTCGCGTGGAGCAGGGCGGAACGGTTCAGCGGGGTGCCTCCCGAGGGGGTGGAGGGGACCGGGGATGGACTCAATAATGCGGTGGAGTGGCCGATTGGGCGACACCCGGTCGGCTTGTGCCCCCCGGCCGGAGCCCGCAACTTGACGGGGTGTCAAGCCGCCTGGTTCCACCTCAGTGGCGCACGTTCGCCACCGCCGCACTGCTCCTGGCCACCGCCGTGGGGTGCGGCGACGGCAATGGGCCGCGCCCCCTCAGCGCAGCCTTCTACCTGACCTCGGTCAACAACGCCGCGCTCCCCGTCCTGGTGGGCAGCACCATCAACTGTGACCAGTACCTCGATGGGGCGGATCTCCTCCTGGCGCTTGACGAGAGCTTCTACATCTCCGCTCGGACCACGCTCGACTGCACCGCGGCGGGGGGCGGGGTGACCCATCCAACCCTCACGGTGGACGGGACCTACCGTCGCTCCGGGTCGTCCATCACCCTCGAGGTGACCGGCGCGGTCCCGGTCCCGGCCGGCTACGACGGGACCACGATCACAGGGACCCTCCCGGCGAGCCCGGTGACGTTCCCCATTGCGCTCGACGTAGTGTTCACCGTGCGGCCTGACTTGTAACTGCTGGTGGTGCTCGCGCGCGGAAGGGGACACCCCGGGCGGGCAGAGCCGCCGCGTCTCCGCGTGAACCACAACGCGATGCTCACAGGAGTTCATGCGGAGGCGCGGATCTGCCGGGCGTCAGCCCGCCCTGGAGTCGCCCGTGCGCCTGGTTACCTGGAACTGCTGCATGGGCCCGCTGGCGCGGAAGCTGGCCGCGCTGGAGGAACTCGACGCCGACATCGCGGTGATCCCCGAGTGTCCCCGGCTGCCGGCTTCCCGTGGCGCCAACTTCTGGCTCGGCACCAACCCCCACAAGGGCCTCGGCGTCGTGGCCCGGCCCCCGTGGCGGATCAGCCCGGCCACCAGGCGCCGGAACCTGCCCCGATTCGTGCACCCGCTGCGGGTGACCGGCCCTGAATCGTTCACCCTGTGGGCGGTCTGGGCCTGCAACCATGGCGCGGATCGCTACGTCCGGGGCGTGCACCGGGCGGTGGATGCCTGCAAACGGCTGTTCGGCGCCGGCCCGACGGTGATGCTCGGAGACTTCAACTCCAACACGATCTGGGACCGGGAGCACCCGCCCGGTCATTCCCATTCGGCGCTGGTGGCGAAGCTCGAGGGACACGGCCTCACCAGCTCCTACCACGCGCACTATCGCGAGCCACAGGGCGCCGAGACCCGGCCGACCTTCTTCGAGTACCGGCACGCGCATCGGCCCTATCATATTGATTACTGCTTTGTTCCCAGCGCCTGGACGGGGAGGATTGCGGCGGTCACCCTGGGGGCGCATGCGGAATGGTCCGGAAGGAGCGATCATATGCCGTTGATCGTCGACCTCCTCGCGCCACTGTCAGACCGGTCCCGGCCACCAGTTCAGACCACCACGCGTTGAGGCTGCCGCATGCGCCGACCCCGCTCGATCACGATTGTCGCCTGGGTGTTCATCGTGGTGGGCGCCGCAGGGATCCTCAATGACCTGTGGCCGCTGCTGACCGCGCGTGCCGCCGAGCACCTGGCCAGCCTCAAGGCGGATGGCCTGGCCGATCTTGGCCCCGCCTGGGCCACCCGGCTGCTCGGCGTCGTCGGCGGTGTCGGGCTGCTCTACCACCGCAACTGGGCCCGGTGGCTGCTCGTGGCCTGGATGGCGTTTCACATGGGCATCAGCGTGATGCACTCGCTGACCGAGGTGCTGATGCACGCGGCCATCTTTGCCCCGCTGACCTACCTGATGTTCCGGCGCTCCGCGGCGCCCTATTTCCTGGCGGAGCGGGCGGCGTCCACGTAACCCCCCGCGAGCCCATGCCGATCAAAGCCGCACTCAAGAGCCAGTATCGAGCCTCCCTCACTATGCTGCTCGAGGTGATTGACGGTTGTCCGCCGGAGCTCTGGGCCGACACCGCGTACCGCAATCCTTTCTGGCGGGTCGCCTACCATACGCTCTACTACGCCCACCTCTACCTGGTGCAGTCGGAGGCGGCGTTCGTCGCCTGGGAGCAGCACCGTCCGGGGCACCATCGCCTGGGCGCGCCGCCCGATCCCGCGAACCCGGTCATCCCCTATACGGTCCAGGAAATCCGGGGGTACTGCCAGCACTGCATCGGGATGGTGGACGACGCGCTGGACCGGCTGGACCTGAGTTCACCGGAGAGCGGCTACTCCTGGTACCAGATGCCCAAGCTGGAGCACCAATTGGTGAACCTGCGGCACATCGAGCACCACACGGGGCAGCTGGCCGAGCGGCTCAGGCAGACGGCGGATCGGGGGCTTGCCTGGGTGAAGGGCGCGTAGGGAAGGGATGCTGGGGATGCCGTGCATCCTCCCTCACCCCTTCCGCCGCGTGCCCTTCACCGGCTGCGGGTCCTGGTCTCCCTCCGGGAACCCATCGATCCGGCGCGCCACGGTCCCCGCGAGCGCGTCGCCCTTCGCGGCCAGGGTCCAGGTGCTCACCGAGACCGCCTCCCGCTCATTGCCGTCGGTGTTGAGGGTGGCCATGGAGCGCTGGACGAACACGACCGGCCCGGTGCCGAC
>CAZPER010000168.1:0-2967 GCA_964585655.1 uncultured Gemmatimonadaceae bacterium
CGCCAGCCGGTGATGTCCCGCCGGGCCACGACCGGGTCCCGAGGTTCGGCGTGGGCCCGGGCCGCGATCCCCCACGGATCCTCTTCCAGGAACTCCCGCAGCCAGGCCAGCCAGGCCCGGAGCGGCCGGGGCGTCGCGATCCCGCTGGCCCGTGCCGCGAACTCACCCCATGCAGCGTGTGCGGCCTGCGCCCGCGCGGCGGAGGGGAGGCCGGCCTCCGATTCCGGTTCGTCGTCGGCGCCTGCGGCCGCGTCAGCCGCCGACGCCTGCGCGGCGAGCCGCTCGAACGCCGCGCCCCAGGCCGCGAGCCCCGTCAGCCGCTCCCGGTACCCGAGGAACCCGATCAGCCCCGCGTCGAGGCCGCTTCCCAGGTAGGGTTGCTCGGCGACCTCGGTGAGTCCGTGACGTGACCACCCCTCCGCCGCGGCCATGAAGAGGGTCAGGACCGCCCGCACGATGGGAATTTCCGCGTGGGCGATGCGCTGGCGCGCCGTGGCCGGCACCCCGAAACGGTCCAGCGCCGCCACCGCCAGGTCCACGTAGGGCCGCGCCGCCCGGCAGACGATCCCGATCCGGTCGAGCGCGACGCCGCCGTCCGCCAGCAGCCGCACCCGGCGAGCCACCTCCTCGACTTCCCGCTCCGGATCAGGCGCCTCGAAGGCAACGATCCGGGCCGGGGGCGGCGCGGCCCGCCCCGGCGGCGGGACGTCCACCTCATGCGGCAGCCCCGGGAGATCGAGCCGCTCCATGCTGTAGATCAGGATCCGGTCGAGTGCGGGAGAGTCCGCAAGGGCGGCGAGGAGCGGACGCCACCCCCCCCGCAGGTCGGCCAGGCCGAAGATCCGGATCTCGCGCCGCCCGCCGAGCGCGGTGGCGGTCGCCGCCGGATCGGCACGCACCGCCAGGGAGACATCCACCAGCGTGTCCCGGCCGTCCCGCCGGCCTTCGGCTGCCAGAGCCTCGAGGTAGGCGGCGTAGCAGTCCATCAGGTCGGCGTCCCGGCGCTCCTCGAACTCGTCGCGGGCGCCCGCGGCGGCAAGCGCCGCCCGGTAGCGCTCCGGCGTCACCCCCTCGGCAACCAGTTCGCCAAAGTGCTGGTCCACCGCGGCGACGAAGTCTCCCAGGCGCCGCGTTCGCGCAAACACCCGGGTCCCGTTCCGCCGCAGCACCCGGGTCAGCAGGACGGTACGCTCGGTCTCGCTCAGCGGCTTCCGGGGAGTGGCGCCAAGCCAGCGGGGAAGTTCATGGAAAACGGCCAGCGGCGGGTCGAACCACCCCGGCACGCCCCGGGCCGCGGCCAGGGCCAGGAGGTCGTCGCGCACGCCGCCCTGGCGGAGCGCCAGGAGGTAGTCGGGGGAGGGGAACGGCTGGGCCGGAGAACCCGGAAGGGGAGTGAGGAAGCCGTCTGCCGCCGCTTCGAGGAGGGCGCGGGGGGCGTGCCGGTGCAGCAGACGGATGGTGGCCATGCAGCCAGCTTAGCCGAATCCTGCGACAGCGGAAGGGTGGGCGGTGGCCGCTAGCGACTTGGCTGCAGCTTGCGATACACCTCCCAGGCGCGGTGATACACGCTGGCGCGGGCGGCCCCCTGCCGGATGGCGACGGCATCCTTGAAGTTGTCGTAGTCCACGCCACGGATCAGCGCCGCCACCGCCTCCGCCACGGCTTCCCGGGGCGCCTGGGCGCGAAAGCGGTAATCCGACCGAGGATCTTCAGCGGTCGGACCCAGGGAGGGGAGGTAGCGATCGCGGAGCGCGTCGAGGTCCTCCCGGACCCTCGCCCGCACAGTCAGCAGCCCCTCATCCTTGTCCCAGACCTTTTCGACAATGCTGTAGAATCCGACGGGCGTGGTTAGCCACATTGTCCGCTCCGCGGAGGGGGTATGAACCGTGGAATCGCGGGAATATCTCCACCCGCCGTCAACCTGGCGTCACACCGGCCGTCACGCGTAGGGTGCGGAGCGGGGGAGACCACGTTCGATCCGGCATGGATACCCAGGGGGTGTGACGCGGCAGCTGGCACCAACCGGGCCGGCGGCGCGTAGAGTTGCCCTGCCGAGCGCTCGCCCTCAGCTTTCGGATGCCCCC
Organism: uncultured Gemmatimonadaceae bacterium; assembly: GCA_964585655.1. Taxonomy (GTDB): domain Bacteria; phylum Gemmatimonadota; class Gemmatimonadetes; order Gemmatimonadales; family GWC2-71-9; genus JADJOM01. The sequence continues at coordinate 2,085 of CAZPER010000168.1, forward strand.
CGATCCCGCCTTTCCGACCTCGGAGACCCCGCATGCGGTCCCTGCTGCTTCTCGCCGGCCTGGTGCTCGCGGCTTCCGCCCCCGCCCGGGCCCAGGAGGACGCGGCCACCCTCCGCGCCGACAGCCTGCGCGGCTCCATCACTCCGGAACGGGCCTGGTGGGATGTGGCGTTCTACGACCTGAATGTCCGCATCCAGCCGGCCGACAGCTCCATCCGCGGGGTGAACCACATCACCTACCGGGTGCTCGAGCCCGGCCGCACCATGCAGGTGGACCTGCAGGTCCCGCTCGTCATCGACAGCGTGCGGCAGGGTGGGCGCGCCCTCGAGAGCCGGCGCGACGGCAACGCCTGGTTCGTGACCCTGACCGAGCCGCAGGCGGCGGGGGAGCAGCGCACCGTCAGCGTGTACTACAGTGGCCGGCCCCATGTGGCCAAGTCGGCGCCGTGGGACGGCGGCTTCGTGTGGGCGGTGGACAGCCTGGGCCGTGGGTTCATCGCCACCGCCTGTCAGGGGACCGGCGCCAGCATCTGGTGGCCCAACAAGGACATCCAGACGGACGAGCCCGACAGCCAGCGGGTGGCGATCACCCTGCCCGATCCGCTCCAGAACGTCTCCAACGGCCGGCTCCGCTCCGCCACCCCGAATGGCGACGGCACCACCACCTGGGAGTGGTTCATCTCCGACCCGATCAACAACTACGACGTGGCGGTGAACGCCGCCCACTACGCCCACTTCGAGGACCGGTACGCCGGTGAAGAGGGCACCCTCACGCCCAACTTCTGGCCGCTCGACATCCACGCCGACACCGCCCGGCGCCAGTTTCCGCAGGTTCCGCCGACGCTGGCCTGCCTCGAGCCCTGGTTCGGCCCTTACCCCTGTGC
>CAZPER010000169.1:0-2880 GCA_964585655.1 uncultured Gemmatimonadaceae bacterium
GAGGAGTGGGACATCTGGCTCCGTTGGAACGCCGCGTTCAAGGCGGGGAAGGCGGGCCCGCTGCTCCTGGCCCTTGCCGGGCTCGCCGCCGCGGTGGGACTCGCGGGGCCGCGGGGTGGGCGCACCACCGTCAAGGCGGAAACACAGGCGCTCTCGGTGGTGTTTGCCATGGACATCAGCCGCTCCATGCTGGCGGAGGACCAGAAGCCCAACCGGCTCTCGCGCGCGGCCCGAGAGGCGCGGCGCCTGGTCCAGGACCTCTCCGAGGACCGGGTGGGGCTCGTGGCCTTCGCCGGGCGGAGCTACATCCTGAGCCCGCTCACCCTCGATGGCGGGGCCATCACCCTCTTCCTCGATGCCCTCCACCCCGAACTCGCGAGCCAGGGAGGCACCGCCCTGGGCACGGCACTGCGCCAGGGGGCGGACCTGCTCAACGCCTCGCGCGAGGCGGGAGACCGGGTCCTGGTGGTCTTCACCGACGGCGAGGCCCACGACTCGCTGGCGGAGGTGATCGCCGCCGCGCGCGCCCTCAAGGAGCAGCAGATCCGGCTGGTCCTGGTGGCGGAGGGCGGGGTGAAGCCGGTCCCCATTCCGATCCGTGACAGCGCCGGCACCCTGGTGGAGTACAAGGCGGACGAGTCCGGCGCGCCGATCGAGACGGCCCGGAGCGATCAGATCCTGCAGCGGATCGCCGATGCCGCGGAGGGCGCGCTGGTGCCGGCCGAACTGCCCGACCAGGCCGGCGCGGTCCGGGAGCTCCTCTCCGCCTTCCAGCGGGCCCCGACCTCCAGCGCCAGCACCCAGGACCTGCTGCCGCTGGTCTGGATCCCGGCGCTGCTCGCGGCGCTCCTGTTAGGCGCGCAGACCACCACCCGGAAGACGGCGGCGCTGGTCGGGCTGGCGGGTCTCTGCCTGGCCGCCCCGCTCGCGGCCCAGCGGCCGGCGCCGGGGGTGCGGGACTACCAGCAGGGCCGGATGGCGGAGGCGGCGCGCCGGCTGCGCGACCACCTGGGCCCCGCATCCTCCGACACGGCCTACTACAACGCCGGGACCGCCTTGCTCGGCGCCGGTGACTACCCCGGGGCGGAGCAGGCCCTGGGCCGCGCGGCCCAGTCCCTCGACCCCGACCTGCGGTATCGCGCGCTCTACAATCAGGGAGTGGCGCTGCTCCGCCGGGCCGGCGCCGACTCCACCCGGCGGGACTCCCTCCTCGGCGCCGCCGCCGAGCGCCTGCGCGACGCGCTGACGCTCGTCCCCGGGAGCTCGCGGGCCAAGTGGAACCTGGAGCTGGCCCAACGGCAGCGCACCCCGCCCCCGTCCGGGGGCGGAGGCAGCCGGCCGCAACCGCCACCGCCGACGGGCCAGCAGCCGCAGGATCCGGAAGAAGGGCCGCCGCCGCCCCCGGGCCTACCCGCGCTCTCCCCGGAGCAGGCCGACCAGATCCTCAATTCGGTCAGCCGCGAGGAGCGGGACACCCGCACCCGGCGCCTCGGCCGTGCCCGCGCGACCCCGACCGGAGTGAAGGACTGGTGATCGCGCTCCTCGCCGCCGCGCTGCTGCTGCAGCAGGGCCGTGCCCCGGAGGTCATGCTCGCGGTGGATCGCGACCGGGTGACGCCTGGGGAGATCATCACCTTTTCCATACGGGTCACGAGCGAGGTGCCCGATCCGATCCGGGTGGAGCTCCCGCCGCTCGGGGGCTTCGAGGTCGAGTCCCGCAGCGAACGGAGCGACGTCTCCACCGGGCCCTCTCCGGGGCGCACCACCTGGATCGAGCTCAAGCTGCGCGCCACCACGCCGGGAGAGTGGCGGCTCGGCCCCGTGAACGTGCGCCAGGGGATCGCCTTTGCCCAGAGCGACGCGGTGGACGTGACCATCACGGGCGGCGCCCCGGCGCCGGTGATGGGGAGCCTCTCCACCCGGCTGGCCCGCCTCATCCAGCGGGCGCCTCCACCCGACGTGCTCGGTGCCGCCGGCATCACCGTGGCCCTGAGCGACGCAAGCGTCGTCGTGGGGGAGCAGGTGGATGTGGTGACGATCGCCTGGTTCGAGCGCGAGACCCGGCAGCGGCTCCGCCGCGCCCCCACCGTTGAGTCGCCCCAAGTCGAGGGGGTCTGGACCTATCCCCAGACGGTGCCGGGAGGCATCGCCGCCAGCCGTCAGGTGAACGGCCGGTGGTACGATCTCTTCGTCCTGCACCAGGTGGCGTTCCCGCTCACGCCGGGCCGGTTCGCCGTCTCGGCGGCCAAGCTCACCTACAACCTCCCACTGGCCTACCAGTTCTTCAGCCAGGAAGAGCGCTTCACCCTCCAGAGCGAGGCGACCAGCTTCGCTGCACGGGCGCTGCCGGACGCTGGACGGCGTCCGGACTTCGCCGGGGCGGTGGGCCACGGGCTCACGATCACCCGGCGCCTGACTCCGCCCGCGGGCAGGCAGGGGGAGGCGTTCAACGCCGAGGTGGAGATCCGTGGCGAGGGGAACGTGGCCCTCTGGCCCGAGCCCGCCACCCGCTGGCCCGCCGGCGTCCGGGTGTATCCCGAGGCGTCGGAAGAGCGGCCCGGCCTCACCGACGGCCGGTTCGGCGGCAGCAAGGTGTTCCGCTATCTCGTCATCCCCGATTCGGCGGGCACCCTCTCGCTGCCGCCGCTCGAGTACGCCTACTTCGACCCCCTCGAGGCCCGCTACGATCGGGCGCAGATTCCGGCGCTGTCCGCGGTGGTGGCGCCGCGCGGCGAACGGGTCGTGGCCCGCGCCGAGCCACCGCCGATCCGGCTGGACCTGCGGGTCCCAGTCGCGCTGCGCGTCCGGCGGGCGCTGCCCGGTGTGGCGTGGTGGCTTCTGGCCCTCGCGCCCATCGCGGCCTGGCTGCTGCCGCGCCTCC
>CAZPER010000170.1:0-2741 GCA_964585655.1 uncultured Gemmatimonadaceae bacterium
CCTGCACCACACGTATACCCGGGCGCTGGCGAAGGCGCTGCCCTGGCCGCTCACCGCCGACCAGAAGCGCGCCCTCAAGGAGATCACCGCCGACATGACCGCGGCGGACCGGATGCACCGGCTGCTCATGGGCGATGTCGGGACGGGGAAGACGGTGGTGGCGCTCTTCGCCATGCTGCTGGCGCTGGAGAACGATCACCAGGCGGCGCTCATGGCGCCGACCGAGCTCCTCGCGGAGCAGCACCTCGCCACCCTCACCCGGCTGCTCGAGCCGCTCGAGCTCCGCCCCGAGCTGCTGGTGGGCCGCTTCACCCCGGCGGAGAAGGCGGCGCGCCGGAAGAAGCTCGCCAGCGGCGAAGTGCGGCTGGTCATCGGCACCCACGCCCTCATCGAGGACGCGGTGGCGTTCCGCCGCCTGGGGCTGGTGGTGATCGACGAGCAGCACCGCTTCGGGGTAGAGCAGCGGGCGCGGCTCACCGCCAAGGGAGAGGCGCCCGACGTGCTGCTGCTCAGCGCCACTCCGATCCCCCGCTCGCTGGCGCTCACCCGTTTCGGCGATCTCGACGTCTCAACCCTCCGGGCCAAGCCGCCGGGCCGCGGCAGCATCAAGACTGGCGTCCGCACGGCGCCCCAGCGGGAGAAGGCGCTGGCCTTCGTGCACGAGCAGTGCGCGGCGGGACGCCAGGCATACGTGGTGCTGCCGGTCATTGATGAGTCGGAACGGGCGGACCTCCGCGCGGCCACGACCGCCGCGGAGAAACTCCAGGCGCTCTGGCCCGACCTCACGGTGGGGCTGGTCCACGGCCGGCTCAAGCCGGCGGAGCGCGACGACCGGATGCGGGAGTTCCGCGCCGGCCAGATCGACGTGCTGGTCGCCACTACGGTGATCGAGGTGGGGATCGACGTCCCCAACGCCACCGTGATGCTCATCGAGCACCCGGAGCGCTTCGGGCTGGCCCAGCTGCATCAGCTGCGGGGACGGATCGGGCGCGGCGCCGGGGAGAGCTACTGCATCCTCCTGGCAGGGGAGTCGGTCCCCCCCCGGCTCAAGGCCTTCGCGGCCACGAACGACGGGTTCAAGATCGCGGAGCTGGACCTGGCGGAGCGGAAGATGGGAGACCTGATCGGGGAACGGCAGGCGGGAGACTTCGAGCTGCGGCTGGCGCGGCTGCCGGATGACACCGACCTGCTCCAGGCGGCGCGCACCGCGGCGCAGGAGATCCTGGCGCGGGATCCGCTGCTGGCCCAGACCCGGCACCAGGCGCTCCGCGCCCGGGCGCTGCAGCGCTATCCGCGGGCGGTGGAGCTGTTCCGCACCGGCTGACTCAGAACGCCACTGACACGCCGAACTGGGTCCGCGCCCCGAGCACCCGGATGCTCGGTTCGAAGGGAATGTTCCGCGGCGGGTTCTTGGGCCGGGTCAGTTCCCAGACGAAGAGCCCCGCCGCGCCCACCAGCGCCGCCTCTCCGCCCAGCAGCCAGCCGCGCGCATGCCGGTCGCGGCTCAGCGAGGTCTGGAAGTACCCCTCGGCCACCGGGTCGAAGTAGCTGCCATTGGGCCGCTGGGTGCAGCGGAGCTCGTCCACGTCGCAGTACCGCTCCAGCCGGTCAAACGCATCCTCGGCATCCGAATGGGCTGCGGCGGCCTTGAGTCCCATCCCCACCGCCGCCGCGAGCGCCACCCACTTGCCATACTTGACCAGCGCCGGCGACCGGCGCACGAAGAGCGACTCCGCCGGCTGCTGTGCCGCGAGCGGCGCCTGGCCCAGGAGCAGCGCGCCCAGCAGGATCGGGGCGAAGGACAGTCGGGTCATCGGCGCATCCAGTGCAGGTCTCCCGCGCTGCCCAGCACCAGGAAGGTGCTGTCCCCGAAGGGAAGCGGGGCGAGTTCGACCGGGCGGCTGATCCGGGTCCGCCAGGCTTCCTCGCCGGTCGCCGCGTCGAGGGCGCGGAGCATGCCGTCGGAGCCGCCGGCGAGGATCCACGGGCCCACGCTCGCCGGCGCGCCGGTGGCGGCCCAGCTGCCGGAGTCCAGCCGGTCGGCGGCCGGGACGGCGCCGGGGAGGATCCGGTAGAGGGTGCCGAGCTGGGTGAGGGCGAGGATCGTATCGCCCCGGAGGACGGGAGCGGCGAGCACCGGCGCATTCAGCCGAAGCGACCAGCGGGTGGTGAGATCGGCGGGATCGATGGCCACCACGAGCGAGTCGCCGGTCCCGGCGAGGAGCAGGTCGCCGAACCGCACCCAGGGCGCGGTCACGGCGCCGGGCGCCCGACGCCGGCGCGCGATGCTCCCGTCCGCCGGGCTCACCAGGTAGAGACTGTCGTGCGAGGTGACCAGGGCGAGTCCGCTGGTGAGCAGCTGCGGCGCGAGGCGCTGCGAGGGGAGTCGGCGGCGCCACTGGACCCTTCCCGAGCCGAGGTCGAGGGCGTCGCCCCGGCCCCGGCGGTTGAGCCCCAGGAACCGGTCCCCCGCGAGCACGGACCGCCCCCCCACGTTCCCCGGACCGGGGGGCCCGCGCGCTGCAGGAGGGCCCGGCGAAGGCCGCCCTCGCGCCGGCCCGGGCCGACGAGGCCCGCACCCTGGCCGAACAGGTGGAGATCTGCGAGGTCGAAGCGCCGCCCTTCAAGGAAACGAAGCGCGGCGAGCTCTATGCCCGCAAATTCCGCGAACTGGGCCTGCAGAACGTGCGCATCGACAAGGTCGGCAACGTGCTCGGGGAGCGCCCGGGCACGGCCCGGCG
>CAZPER010000171.1:0-2719 GCA_964585655.1 uncultured Gemmatimonadaceae bacterium
GGCCGCTCCGCGCGGGCGCGCTCCCCCCGCTCCGGCCTGGGCTCGGTCCGCGCCGGACGCTCGCCCTTGGGGGCCCGCTCCGGCTTCGGCGCGCGCTCCTGCTTCTCCCGGGGCTTTCTCGGTTCCGCGCGCTGGGCCGGCGCCCCCTCGACCGCTGGTGCGTCCCCGAGGGCGCCGGCGCCGGGGCGTTCGATGCCCAGCGCCTCGCGGACCTTGGCGACCGGGATCCCGAGGTCTCCGAGGCTCGCCGAAACGACGCCGCGGCCATCGGTGAGCAGGGCGCCGAGCAGCTGTTGGGCCGACGGGTCCTGCCCGTTGGCCGCTGCGCGCGCCTGGTCGAGCGCCCGCCGGGCCCCGGAACGGAGCGGGATCTCCGCGGATTCCACTGTCGCGCCCCTCCCCTGCGGGCAACGCTTCTCCAGGCGCTCGCGCAGCTGCTCCGGGGTGGCGCTGAAGGCGCCCAGGATGGTCTGGAGGGAGGGGTCCGCGCCCTGCACCAGGGCGAGCAGCAGGTGTTCCGTGCCGACGTAGTCGTGCTGGAGCCGGGCGGCCTCGGTGCGGGCCGCGGCAAGAAAGTCGCTCAAAGCGGCTTCGCCTCGTCGATCAGCATGATGGGGATGCCCTCCTCGACCGGAAAGGCGAGGCGGCAGGTGTGGCACAGCAGGGCTTCCGGGGTGGGGCGGTACTCGAGGTCCCCCTTGCAGCGGGGGCAGACCAGCAGATCCAGCAGTTCCGGCGCCAGGGTCATGGGCGGGTGCCTCGGGGCTCGGGGAAGCCGAGTGCGGTGAGGAGATGCGCCTTCCGGCGCCAGTCGCGCGAGACCTTCACCCAGCAATCGAGGAAGACCTGCTCACCGAGCAGGTCTTCCAGGCGGGCGCGGGCGTGCTGTCCGATGGCCTTGAGGGTCCGGCCGCCTGCCCCGATCACGATGCCCTTCTGGGAGTCCCGCTCCACCAGGAGCGAGACTCGAATGTACACCGGTTTCGCATTCTCGCGAAACTCCTCCACCTCCGCCGTCAGCGCGTAGGGCACCTCGTCACCGAGCAGCTCGAAGGCCGCCTCCCGGAGGTACTCCGCGGCGAAGAACCGGAGCGGCTGGGTCCCGACATCCTCGGCGTCGAACTCGAAGGGCTGCTCGGGAAGCAGGGGCTCCAGGGCGGCCACGAGCGCCTCCAGGCCCTGCCCCGTGGTGGCGGAGACGGCGAGCGCCCCAGGGTCGGGGGCGGCGGCGAGGTCGATCTTGGTGTACACGGTGAGGACCGGGGTCGCGAGCGGATTGGGGAGCCCGGTGAGGGGCCAGAACGGCGGCGCCGGTCCCTCGTTCGCGGGATGGAGGTGCAGGATGGCCCGGACCCGGGCCAGCTCCTCCTGGGCCAGGCCGCGCATCCGTTCCTGGAGGGCGGATGTGGGATCGAGGAGGCCGGGCAGGTCGTGCAGCACGATCGGGGGGTGGCCCCGGGTCAGGAGGCCGATGACAGGCATGCGGGTCGACTGGGGCTTGGGACTGACGATGGCGAGGTGCGCGCCGACGAGGGCGTTGAGGAGGGAGGACTTGCCGGCGTTGGGCCGGCCGGCGAGGGCGACATGGCCGGATCGGGGCATGGGGGAAGAGTAACGGGCGGGGGGAAAAAGATGAGCCCGGTGCCGCAGGGGCACCGGGCTCACAGGGGTGGCTGGCGACGGCCTACTCTCCCACGCCCTCTCGAGCGAAGTACCATCGGCGCTGCAGGGCTTAACTACCGGGTTCGGAATGGGACCGGGTGTGGCCCCTGCGCGCTAGTCGTCAGCCATTCTCTGTCGGGTCGCGGCAGGGCCGGGACCCGGAAAGCAGTGGCAACTGGAGGCTGGATGATGCAAGGGAATTGGGAGAGATCAAACTTCACGGGCGATTAGTACGGCTCGGCTGAAGGGATCACTCCCCGTGCACCTGCCGCCTATGTACCTGGTAGTCTTCCAGGGCCCTACAGGGAGCTTGAGCTCCAGGAGTGTTCATCTTGGGAAGAGTTTCCCACTTAGATGCATTCAGCGGTTATCTCCGCGCGACATCGCTACCGGGCGTTGCCCCTGGCGGGACAGCCCGTACACGAGCGGTCGCTTCGTCTCGGTCCTCTCGTACTAGAGACGACGTCCCTCAACACTCCCACGCCCACGACGGATACAGACCGAACTGTCTCACGACGTTCTGAACCCAGCTCATGTACCACTTTAACCGGCGAACAGCCGGACCCTTGGGACCTTCTCCAGCCCCAGGATGTGATAAGCCGACATCGAGGTGCCAAACCGCGCCGTCGATGTGAACTCTCGGGCGCGATAAGCCTGTTATCCCCAGCGTACCTTTTATCCGATGAGCGATGACCCGTCCACACGGGATCACCGGATCACTTAAGCCGACTTTCGTCCCTGCTTGCGCTGTCGCGCTCGCAGTCAGGCGCCCTTTTGCTTATACACTCAACGTGCGATTACCGACCGCACTGAGGGCACCATCGCGCGCCTCCGGTACTTTTTGGGAGGCGACCGCCCCAGTCAAACTACCCGCCAGTCACGGTCCTCGGCGGTGTTGCCGCCTGAGTGAGATCGTTAGTAAAAGAAGGGTGGTATTTCACTGGTGCCTCCCTCCAGGCCGAAACCTGGAGATCAACGGCTCCCACCTATGCTACGCAGCTGATACCGACGATCAATGACAGGTTGTAGTAAAGGTGCATGGGGTCTTTTTGTCCTG
>CAZPER010000172.1:0-2693 GCA_964585655.1 uncultured Gemmatimonadaceae bacterium
GCGGCGGGGGCTGATGCCGCCGCCGCGGGGCCGGGTCCGGTCGTCGGGGCCCGTCGGCGTCACGTCCGGGTCATCGTCTTCCCCGCTCAGCCGGTCCGCCAGCAGCCGCCAGGCGCTCCCCGCCTCATGCTCCCCCTCGAGGTCGCGCCCCAGCGCCAGCAGCTCGGCTGATGGCGCGGCGTCCCGCAGGCAGCCACCGATGGCGCGGAGCAGCGGGACCCGGAGCGCCGCGTGTTCCCGCGCGGTGAGGAGCGGCAGCAGCCGGGCCAGCGGCGCGGTAGCGCCGATCCGGCGCAGCGCGTCGAGCGCCGGCGCCGCGACAAAGCTCTCCGGCACCAGCGCCAGCAGCGGCTCGACGGCGCGCTCGTCGCCGATGGCGCCGAGGGCGTCCACCGCCGCCAGCTGCAGCCAGGGCTCCCGCTCCATCAGGCTGATCAGCGCGGGCACCGCGTCCCGCGCGCGGAGCCGCCCGGCGGCCTCCGCCGCGGCCTGGCGCAGGTTCACCTCCGGCCGGGCCAGCGCCACCAGCAGCGACGGCGTCGCCTCGACGCTCCCGATGCCGCCCAGCACCTGGCAGGCGAACATCGCCACGTCGGGGTCCGGGTCGCTGGTGAGGCGTCCCACCGCCTCCACCGCGTACGGGCCCTGCCGCTCCAGCGCCGCGAGCGCGGCGTTCCGGAGCACGGCGTCGGCGTCGTCGGCCATGCAGGGGAGCAGCTCCCCCGGCTCCAGGCAGCGGGCCGCCCAGGCCACCGCCACGTCCCGCACCGCCGGGGAGGGGTCGCCGAGCGCGTCAATGATGAGCGCATCCCGCAGGCTGCGCTCCGCGGGATGGCTCAGCGCCTCGAGCCGGCTGGACAGGAACGCGGGGGTGCGGGTCATCAGGTGCGGAACCGCTCGGCCTGCTGCCGCAGGGATTCGGATTCGCCGGCCAGTCCGCGGGACGCGCCACTGATCTGCTCCACCGCCACCAGGTTCTGCCGCGACACCGAGGCGATCGACTCGATCGCCTTGACGATCATGTCCCCGCCTCGCTTCTGCTCGCCCACCGCCTCCGACATCTGGTGGGTGAGCCGGTTCATCTTCTCCGCCGCCTGGGTGATCTCCCGCGCCCCGGCCGCATTCTCCTTCACCGAGTTGGCGATCTGCCGGGCCAGCGCCGACATGCCGGAGGTCATCTGCAGCACCTGCCGCGCCCCGGTGGCCTGCTCCTCGGTGGCGTGCGCCGCCTCGCTCACCAGCTTGCTGGTCTGGTCCACCGAGCCGACGATGCCCGAGATCACCTGCTCCATCAGCCCCACCGCCGCCCGGGTCTCCTTCTGGACCGTGTCGATCACCTCGGCGATCTCCTGGGTCGCGGCCACCGAGCGTTCCGCCAGCCGCCGCACCTCGTCCGCCACCACGGCGAAACCCTTCCCCGCCTCGCCGGCGCGCGCCGCCTCGATCGTGGCGTTGAGCGCCAGCAGGTTGGTCTGGTCGGCGATATCCTCGATCACCCGCACGATCTTGGAGATCTCCTGCGACCGCTCCCCGATGGCCGCGATGGAGCCGTGCAGCCGCTCGCCGCCGGTCCGGGCCTCCCCCACCGAGCGGCGGCTCACCTCCTCGACCTGGTGCACCCGGGTGGCGATGGAGCCCACCGTCTCGATCATCTCGTTGATGGTCCCGGTGACCGACTCCACCGAGGTCAGCAGCTGCTCCCCGTTCTGCGCCGTGTGCGCCAGCACCGTGCTCATCTGCTGGATGGACGAGCTGGTCTGGTCCACGTTGGCCGCCAGCGCCTCCGCGTTTTTGGCCAGCGCCTGCATCTGGGCCGCCATCTCCACCATCGTGGAGCTGGTCTCCTCCGTCGAGCTCGACTGCGCCTCGGCGCCCTTGGCCATCTGGGTGGTGGAGGCGCTGATCTCCTCCGCCGTGGTGGCCACGGTCCGGGAGGTGGCGGTGATCTGCCCCGTCATCCCCCGCAGGTTCTTCACCATCTGCCGCATGATGTGCTCGACCCAGCCGATCTCATCCTTCGACTGGCTCCGGATGTCGATAGTGAGGTCCCCCTTCGAGACCTCTTCCGCCGCCAGGCCCAGCTTCGTCAGCGGATCGGCGATCAGCCGCGCCAGGAAGAGCGCGATCAGCACCCCCCCGATCACCGCCACCGCGATCAGCACCAGGATCAGCGTCCGGGAGTCCTGGTAGAGCTGCTCGGCGGTCGCGTCGGTGGAGCCGGTGGCGCGGTGGATGCGGTCCATCGCCCGGATCGCGTACGCGCCGAGGCCCACGGTCACCAGCAGGACCACCGAGATGCCGGTGAGGATCTTGCGCCGGATGTTCCAGTCCCGGATCGTCTGCAGCAGGGCTTCGGTCATGGGGCCACGGGGGATGAAGAGTCGGTGACGCCGGCGCCGAGCAGGCGCGCCAGGTCGAGCAGGATGAGGAGCCGGTCGCCCAGGCGGGCGACGCCGGTCACGGCCTCCGCCCCCGCGTTGCGCACTTCCTCCGGCGGGGACGCGATCAAACGTTCGGAGACGCGGGTCACCTGGGCCACGGCGTCCACCAGCAGCCCGCGGGTCCGCTTCCCCCCTTCCGCCACCACCACGCGGCCCCCCTGGGTGAGCACCGCCCGCGGGCGGCCCAGGGCCCCGCCGACCCCCACCACCCGGAGGGGCCGGGCCCGCCGGTTCACCCCCCCGCCGCTCGTG
>CAZPER010000173.1:0-2683 GCA_964585655.1 uncultured Gemmatimonadaceae bacterium
GGGGAAGAGCACCGGCCCGGTCCCTCCGGCCTCGAGGATGGCGCCCGCCAGCTGCACGCCGAGGCTCCCCGGGGCCGCCGCCACAACCTCGGGCACCCGGACGACGCCGAACCAGGGCAGCAGGCGCTCCCGCCCCGCCGGCCCGGTCCAGACCGGCGGCAGCGTCTCGCGGCCCAGCCCCAGTGCCGCGACCCTGGCCGCCAGCGCCTGCGCCGCCCGGGGGGAGGTCACCGCAATGGTCTGATAGCGCACTCGCGCGCGGAGCGCGGCGTCGAGCGGCGCCCAGCTCTCCGGCGGGCCGAAGCTCAGGAGCGGTCGCTCCTCCACCCGCAGCCCCTCCGCCCGCAGTGCGCCGCTCAGTCCCGGCAGGCTTTCGGCACCGCCGGTCAGCACCACGCGCGGCGCACCGCTCAGCATGCGGGCCCCTCCGCCGCTCCGGTCTTGAGCTCGTCCAGGATCTTCGCGGCCCCGTCGAGGCGCAGCCGCTCGGCCAGCGCCATGCCCACCGTGACGGCGTCCGCCTCGTTGCTCACCGCCTGCACCAGCTGGCCCTCCACCACCCGCTGCCCATCCAGCGAGACCACCCGCGCCCGGAGCCGGAGCACCGTCGCGCTGCCAGGTCCCGCGAGCGAGCCCGGATCCACCAGCTCACCGTACGCGGCCACCGGCACCTCGCAGCCGCCGTCCAGCGCGTTGAGCAGGGCCCGTTCGGCGCCTACCGCCATCGCCACGGTCGAGTGATGGATCGCCTTCCGGACCGCCTGGGCGGCGACCGAGTCGTCGGTCCGGGCCGTCACGGCCATCGCCGCCTGGCCCGGCGCCGGCAGCATGAGTGGCAGCGGCAGCCGCTCGCTGATCCTGTGCGCCAGCCCCAACCGGGTCAGGCCCGCCACCGCGAGCATCGTCGCCGCGAGGGCGGGGTCCCGCTCCAGCTTCGCCAGCCGGGTATCCACGTTCCCCCGGGTCTCCACGATCTCGAGGTCCGGCCGCGCCATGAGCAGCTGCGCCCGCCGGCGCTGGCTGCTGGTCGCAATCCGTGCGCCCTGTGGCAGCTGGAGCAGCCCGCGCCCATCCCGGGAAATCAGTGCGTCCCGCGGGTCCTCCCGTTCGCTCACCGCGGCCAGCATGATGCCGACGGGCAGGTCCGTCGGCAGGTCCTTGAGCGAGTGCACCGCCAGGTCGATCCGGTCCCCCAGCATGGCCTCGTCGAGCTGACGGGTGAACAGCGCCGGGTCCGCCAGCCGGCTGATCGGCGTGTCCGGCGAGAGATCCCCGGTGGTGCGGATCTCCACGATCTCCGTCTGGTGTCCGGCCTCCGCGAGGCGGCGGCACACCCGCTCCGTCTGCCACCGCGCCAGGGGACTGCCGCGGGTACCGACCCGGAACACGCGTGCGGCGGCTGTCACTTGGCCTCCACGGTGACCGGCGCGGCGGTGAAGAGCGCCTGCAGCGTGCTGCCCACATCATCCACCGATTCGCCCCGCAGCGTCGCGGTCTTGAGCACCGTCATCGGCCGCGCCATGAGCTTGGCCACGATCCGCTCCGCCGCCCGGTCCAGGTCCGCCCCCGCCTCGGCGCCGGCATACGCCAGCTCCCGACGGCACACCTCGTTGAGCGCCTCCCGCAGCGGCCGGAGCGCCTCCCGCGCCGCCTCGGCCCGCACCCACGTCATGAAGCTCTCAAGCTCCTCCGCCACGATCTCCTCCGCCCGCGGCACCGCCGCCTGCCGCAACGCCTCGGCCTGGGCCAGCGGCGGGTGCAGGGCATCGAGGTCGAGCAGGGTGGCGCCGGTCAGCCCCGCCACCTCCGGCTCGACGTTCCGCGGCATGGACAGGTCGATGAGCAGCAGCGGGCGGGTCTGGGTCCCCGCGCTCTCGCGGCAGAAGCGGAGTGATGAGGCCAGTACCGGCGGCCGCTCCGCGCTGGTCGCGACGATCACGATGTCCGCCCGGGCGACCTCGCGGTGCAGCCGGTCCCACGGCGCCGCCTTGCCCCACAGGTCGCGCGCCAGCGCCTCGGCCCGCTCCGGCGAGCGGTTGATCAGCACCAGGTCCGTCGCCCCCAGCTTCACCAGCTGCCGCGCTGTCCGCTCCCCCGTCTTGCCGCAGCCGATCACCACGCAACGCCGTTTGACCAGGGGGCCGCTCCGCCGTGCCGCCAGGGCCGCCGCCTCCGCACCCACCGAGTGCCGGCCGCCGATCAGGCCGGTCTCGCGCTGCACCCGCTTGGCCGCGTGCAGCGCCGCGCCGAACGCGCGATGCAGCCCGGCGCCGATCGCCCCCGCCTCGACCGCCTGACGGTACGCCCGGCGCACCTGTCCCAGGATCTGGACGTCGCCCAGGATCTGCGACTCGAGGCCCGCGGCCACCCGCATGAGATGACCCGCCGCCGCCTCGCCGGAGCGACGGAGCACCAGCGCCTCGAGCTCCGCCCGGTGCGCGGTGTCCTCCCCGACCCAGCGGCGCACCAGCTCGTCGCCGCCGGCGGTGACCGCCGCGCCCTCGCGCGCCGCCGACCAGGCGTAGAGCTCCAGCCGGTTGCAGGTGGCGACCAGCGCCAGCTCCTGCACCGCGTCAGTGCGCGAGCCGGCGAAGAGACCCGCCACCCGCCCCTCGGACAGGTGGAACCGTTCCCGGGTCTTCACCGCGGCATGCCGGAAGTCGAGCGCAACGGAGATCAGCAT
>CAZPER010000174.1:0-2643 GCA_964585655.1 uncultured Gemmatimonadaceae bacterium
TCGTGTTGGCGAACTTCGGGATCGCGATGGCAGCGAGAATGCCGATGATCACCACCACGATCAGAAGCTCGATCAGGGTAAAGCCCTTCCGATTCATACCGCCTCCGGGAGATGGAACTATGGGGTAAAACCCACTAGCGCGCGCTCGCACGTCAGTGGCGCACAAAGCAACACATATGCCAGCCAGCCGTCCGTCGCGTCATCCCGTTGCAGTGCAAAGACTTGCATAGGACCTTGGGGGCCATGAACTCTCCCATCCCCTGCGCGCGATGCCGGATTTTGCAGGAATTCCCCTCTCCCGCCGTATTTCTCCAGCCCCCCGCCGCTCAGGGCAGCACCACCCAGGGACGGCTTGGCCGCTCCGCCGGGCGGGCTGCACCAATAAGCGCCATTGTCGCGGCACAATCAGACCACTCTACGATCACCGAGTCTGCCAGGGTTACGCTGTCCAAAGCCACCACCGCCCCGGTGATCCTCGCCCGGTCACGGAGCCGTAGCGGGCCCAGCGCAATCACCACCCCGGTGAAGCGAACATCCCCAGCCAGCTCCAGTGCCCCCGCGCCGATCAGGACCCCCTGCCCGACCCCGCCCCCCACCAGAGTGCCAGCCGCTGCGCCGATGACGGGGAACCAGCCAGCGCACGGGCCTCCCGCGGCGAGCGGGTCGCCCCAGTTGCTTGCGCTCCCCCGGTCGCAGCTGCCGCCGGTGAGCGCCGGCCCGGGCCACGGGATCACCCCACCGATCTGGTGGTCCGCCTGGGCGAGCAGGCGCGGAACAGCCACCGCGCCCAGCAGCCCCAGGCGAGCGACGGTCACCGCGGTATCAGTGAGCAGGGGTGGGGCACCCCGGGCACACCCGCCGCCCGGACAGTCGGCCACGACCCCGGCACTCTGAATCCCCGCCCGCGGTGCCCCGGGCAGGGGGCATCCCGTGGACCAGGACGCCAAGGGCAGGGAGTCGTATCCGCTCGCGAGGGCACCCCCCGCAAGGGTCACCGGTCCGGCGGCCACCACTGCGGCGCTCTCCGGGAGGGTGGGCCGGACCAGGTGCAGCAGGTAGCCGAGGCCAGCTCGCGCCAGGACGCCGCCATCGGCTCGGACCCGTTCTGACACGCTGCGCACCAGGTACAGGGTCTTCCCCAGCCGATGCAGGGAGTCGGTGCTCCGGATCCCTGGCACCGTCACGGCCGGCAGCTCCACGCCCACCCCGAGCGGCAGCGTGTCCGCCGCCAGCGCGGCCCAGTTGCCGAGCACCTGCTGGATCGTCCCCTGGGCGCCGGCGGCGGAGCGTGCCCGGTCGAGCGCCCGCTCCCCGGCGAGGCTTCGCACCCTGCTCCCGAGCAGGGTGAGGGCGGCCAGCGCCCCGAGCAGCGCCACGAGGAGAAGGACCAGCGGCAGAGCCGCGCCACGCCGGTCGGTCATGGGCCGAGGTTCGCGGGGGTGAGTTGCACGTAGGCGCTTTCCGCCACCACCCCACCACCGCCGTGCCAGCGTACCCGCTGCCCGCTGAGGATCACACCGATGGACCGGGTTGCCGCGGCCGACGCCGTCGGGTTGCCGCTGGAATCCCGGGGAGCAAACCGGGAGGCGGGCAACTCGAAGGGGCCCGCGATCGGCTGGATGACCTCCCCGGCGCTGACCGAGCGGGCGCCCAGCCAGATGCTCCCTGCCGAGGCGTACAACCGGGCCTGCATCACCTCGAAGACCCGCACGGGCAGGCGGCTCGGCAGCCCGGTCAGCGGATGCACCAGGGTATCAATGCCCGTGACCAGGGCAATGGCGGGACTTCCGCCGCAGGTCGTCGGCTGCACTGCCAGCAGGGGGAGCGCGATCCACCCGGTATCGCCGGCCTGGGAATCGTCGGCACGGAGGGGCAGGAGGAGGCTGTCCCGACCTGGCTGGGGGGCGCGTGCTCCGCCGAGTGTCGGGCCGGCGACGCGTACCTCCGTGGCGGAGAGCTGGCAGGTGAGGCCGTGGCCGCGGGTCGCACGGTAGCGTAGCGATTCGGCGGCGACCATCGCGAGATCCCCCGGCCCCAGGTCGCCCAGTTCGGCGGAGAGAAAGGCCAGCCCGCCATCGAGGGCCGCGTGCAGCCGCACCCGGGCCTCTTCCTCCCGGGCCACCCGCTCCGCGCCGAGCGCCTGACGCGCCAGCAACGTGCCGATCAGCCCGAACAGGACCAACCCGATCATCAGCTCCGGGAGGGTGACCCCGGCCCGTCGGCTCACTGGCATCGCACGAAGCTCCACACCGTGTCGGTGCGAAGGCCCCGCTGGGAGGGGTAACGGAGCAGGGTGAGCAGGGTGACGCCACCGGCGGCGGGGGTCAGCGTGACCGTGGCGCCCTCTCCCAGCGGCCCGGCAAGGCTGGGCGCGGGGAGGGCGGCGCAGGGGACGCCCAGCGCGGCGGGAGCCGTAACCGCGCTGAGCGCGGTGGCGGCCAGCCGCGCCGCGTGGGCGGCGTGGGTTCCGGCGGTCGTGGCCCGGAACGCCCACGCGAGGGTCCCGGCCGCCTCCAGGGCGCCGATCGCGAAGATGACGAGGGCGAGCAGCAGCCCGATGAGGGAGAAGCCGGAGGTGGAGAGCATGGAGCCTGTCCGCCGGAGGCGGCCCCGAGGTGGCGGCCCCCTTCCCGGGGCAGGGAA
>CAZPER010000175.1:0-2588 GCA_964585655.1 uncultured Gemmatimonadaceae bacterium
CCTCCGGCTGCTGGGCGGCCCAGTCGGCCGCCGCGACCAGCCGGCTCCCCAGCAGCTCGATGTCGAAGGTGTTGGCCCGCTCCTGCGACTCCCGCTCGGTGAGCAGGTCGAACAGCAGGGTGCCGAGCCCCGATTCCTGCAGCGCCATGGCCACCGCGCGGTTCCGCGGACTCAGGCGGCTGCTGCCGCTGCCGTGGGCGAAGATGACGAGGCCCAGGGCATCCGCCGGCACCTCCAGCGTGCCCGGCAGCCGGAGCCCCGCTTCGGGAATCTCAACTTCCCGGGTGAGCAACAGGTCGGTCATCGGTCCCTCCCAAGAGGTCCTGTTGCCAATGTACGGGCCGGCCGTGAGCGGGGGCTGAGGCCGGGGTGAAAGTCCCCGCCTGCATTCCCATGAAATCATCATCATGCGCCTTCCATCCCCGTGTCAGGTCGCCGGTGCTACCGTGCAAGGTGCAGGGTTCCGTCCGGGACCGTGGAGGCAGCATGTCCATTCCATTCATGAATCGTGGCGATGCCGGCCAGCAGCTGGCGCAGCGCATGGGCCAGTTCGCCGGGCGGGCGGACGTGATCGTCCTCGCCCTGCCCCGTGGCGGCGTCCCCGTGGCCGCGGAAGTGGCGCGGGCCCTCGCGGTCCCGCTCGACGTCTTCCTGGTGCGGAAGCTCGGGCTGCCCGGCCAGGAGGAGCTGGCGATGGGGGCGGTGGCGAGTGGCGGAGTCCGCGCCCTCAACACCGACATCACCCGGGCGCTCGGCGTCACCGACGCCATGATCGATCGCGTCACGGCGCGGGAGGTCGAGGAGCTGGCGCGCCGGGAACGGATCTTCCGCGGCGGGCGGCCGTACCCCTCCCTGCATGGCAAGACGGTGCTGCTGGTGGATGACGGCGTGGCGACCGGCGCCACGATGCTGGTGGCGGTGCGCGCCATCCGCACGCTCGGGCCCTTCGCGATCATCGCGGCCGCGCCGGTCATGTCGAAGAGCGCGCGCACCGCCCTGCTCCGCGAGGCCGACGCCTGTGTCACCGTCGCCACGCCGGAGCCGTTCCACGGCGTCGGCGAGTGGTATCGGGACTTCGACCAGACCAGCGACGCCGAGGTGCTCGAGTGGCTGGCGCGCTACGGCCCGCCGGCGGAGTTCCCCGACCATGCCCACAACGCCTGACCAGGCCACGGCGCGCCTCGTCACGGCGGCGGCGCACCCGCTCCGCGGCGGGCCGGAGGACTTTGGGCCGCTGCTCGACCTGGTCGGCGATGCCCGGGTCGTCCTGCTGGGCGAGGCGTCGCACGGGACCCACGACTTCTACCGGGTCCGCGCCGAGATCACCAAGCGGCTCATCCGGGAGCGCGGCTTCTCGGCGGTGGCGGTGGAGGCCGACTGGCCCGATGCCTACCGGGTGAACCGGTTCGTGCGCGGCCGCCCCGGGGACCCCGACGCCGAGGAGGCGCTGGGTGGGTTCCTCCGCTTCCCGCAGTGGATGTGGCGCAACGCCGACGTGCTCGACTTCGCCGGCTGGCTCCGTGCCCACAACGACACTCTGCCCGGCGACGCCATGAAGGTCGGGTTCTATGGCCTCGACCTGTACAGCCTCCACGCCTCCATGGCGGCGGTGCTCGAGTACCTCCGGGTGGTGGATCCCCAAGCCGCCGCGCGGGCCGCGCAGAGCTATGCCTGTTTCGACCGGTTCGGCGCCGATCCCCAGCGCTACGGCTACGCCACGACGATCGGCCTCGATCCCTCCTGCGAGCGGGAAGTCGTCGGGCAGCTGGTGGCGCTGCGGCAGGCGGCGGGCGAGTACGCCCGCCGGGACGGTCGCCAGGCCGCGGACGACCTCTTCTTTGCTGAACGGAACGCGCAGGTGGTGGCCACCGCGGAGCGGTACTACCGGACCATGTTCCGGAGCCAGCCCGCCTCCTGGAATCTCCGCGACCGCCACATGGCCGACACGCTGAAGGCGCTCGAGCGCTTCCTCGGGGCCCCGGGCGCGCCGGCGCGGATCGTGGTCTGGGCCCACAACTCCCATCAGGGGGATGCCCGAGCCACGGAGATGGGAGCACGGGGGGAGCTCACCCTCGGCCAACTCACCCGGGAGCGGCTCGGGGACGATGCGGTGCTGGTCGGCTTCACCACCTACGACGGCACCGTGACCGCCGCCGCGGACTGGGACGCGCACGCGGAGCGGAAGCAGGTCCGTCCCGCCCTGCCAGAGAGCTATGAAGCCCTCTTTCACGCGGTGGGCGGGGCGAACTTCTACCTTGACCTCCGCCGGCAAACCGGCGCCGTCGAGGCCCTGCTGCCGCCGCGGCTGGAACGCGCCATCGGGGTGATCTATCGCCCGGAGACCGAGCGCCAGAGCCACTACTTCCAGGCGTCGCTGCCGCGCCAGTTCGATGCGGTGCTGCACTATGATCGCACCCGCGCGGTGGAGCCGCTGGAACTCACCCCCGTGTGGGCCATCGGCGAGGCGGAACTGCCCGAGACCTTCCCCACGGCGCTGTAAGGGACGGCGGGACGGCGGGACGACGGGACGGGGAAACGGGGAAACGGGGAAACGGGGAAACGGGGGAACGGGGGAACGGGGGAACGAG
>CAZPER010000176.1:0-2335 GCA_964585655.1 uncultured Gemmatimonadaceae bacterium
CGGGCGGGCGACGGGAAAGACCGCCGCACACACCTTGCACCGGGCGCGTACCCCGCCGTCCGGGACCTTCGCCGGGTCGACGCGGTAGATGGTCGTGCAGGAAGGACAGGTGACGTTCATGCCTCCCCCTAGCGGGCTGCACCCGGACGCCGGTCACCGGGGTCGTCCGAGTCGGTCTGCTGTCGCCGGTCCACCACGAACACGGAACCGGGCAGCGTCTTCGCGTAGCTCTTCATCTCAGTCGCCAGCTCCGACACCTGGGCCGGATGGGTGAACTTCCGGCTCCGGTTGGTCACGATGCCGATGGACAGCGTCATGAGGGGCACCCGGTGGAGCTGGCCCCGACGGTCCTTGCCGAAGAAGTAGCCGGCCCGGCGGTCCTGGTCGTTGTACTGCAAGGGGATCAGGGTATCGAAGACCGCAAGGATCTCGGTGCAGATGGCGTTCACCTGCTCCAGCGGCACCACGAAGATGAAATCGTCTCCCCCGATGTGCCCGACGAACCCCGTCGTCCCCAGCAACCCCTTCACCACGTCATGCAGGATTCGCGAAAGCAGGTAGATCACCCGGTCGCCATCGTAATAGCTGTACCGGTCGTTGAATTCCTTGAAGTGATCCAGGTCGGCGTAGCAGACCGCGAACTCGGTTTCGCTGTCCAGCCCCCGGCGGATCTCGCGCTCGATCTCGGTCGTCCCCGGCAGCCGGGTCGAGGGATGCACGCTGACGTCCCGCTCGGTGCGGGTGAGGATCGCGTCGATCCGGGCCCGCTGCTCCGCCGGCGAGAAGAAGCTGGTCACCACTTCGTCGCTGCCGGCGGCGAACCACCCCTCCACCTGCGCCGGGTCGTGGCGCCCGGACAGCATCACCACCGGAACGATGGCGGTGAACGCGTCGCTCTTGAGCTTCCGCACCAGCGTGGCTCCGGCCGCCCCCGCCCGGTCGGCATCGACGAACAGGAAGCAGGGGAACCCGCGCAGGATGATCGAGTGGACGTCCGCCGGGTCCGGCAGCACCAGCAACGGGAAGTCACGACCCTCCGCCCAGTGGCGAACCAGGTCGGGCACGGTGTCGGCCGCCGGCGCATGGTAGAGAACCGTCGGTCGGGTGCGCAGCCTAGGGCTCCGAGAAGAGACGTAAAGGTTTGATCCGTGGCAACTTACGAGCGCCATTCGTGCCCGTCAACTGCGCCGCCGCGCCCCCGCACACTACGACCCCCGCACGCCCCCGGCAAGTGGCGCCGTTACGGCCCCACCTAGAGGAAGAAGACCGCGATCGCCACCATGGCATAAAGCGCCAGGAGCTGCACCCCTTCGAACCAGTGCGACTCGCCGTCCAGGGTCACAATGGCGGTCAGGATGGTCGAGAGAGAGACGGCGATGACCTCGATCGGGGTGAAGACCAGGTTCATGTACTGGCCGTTGCTGTTCGGCCCGATCAGCGCCCCGATGAACACCAGCAGGGGCGCCACCAGCAGGGCGACCTGGGTACTCGAGCCCATGGCGATGTTGAGCGCCAGGTCCACCTTCCCCTTCCGGGCGACCACGATCGCGGTGGCGTGCTCCGCCGCGTTGCCGATGATCGGAATGACGATGAGCCCCAGGAACGTCTGGGAGAGCCAGGCGTGCTCGGTGCTGAGCTCCTGCACCGCGTGAACGAGGACCTCCGACTCGAGCGCCACACCCACGGTCGCCAGGGCCAGCACGCCGATCGCGACCGGCATGCTCCACAGGTGGCCGGTCATCGGGTGGGGCTCACCTGCGAACAGCCGGCTGTGCGTCTTGAGCGAGAACAGGAGCGAGAAGCCGTAGGTCACCGCCAGGACCACCGCCACCGCCTCGGAGAGGTGCAGTTCGATCAGCTCCCGGTTGGCGCTCGCCGAGACGCCATGGAACAGCGTCGGGAAGACCAGGCCGGTGACCGCCAGTGCGAGCATGCCGGCGCTCATCCCGGCCGCCGTCCGGTTGAAGCGAATGATCGGGGTCTTGAGGCTTCCGGCCACCAGGGACAGGCCCAGGATCAGCAGCAGGTTGCCCAGGATGCTCCCGGTGATGGACGCCTTCACCAGCTCCACCAGCCCCGCCCGGAGCGCCACGATGGCGATGATGAGTTCGGCCGCGTTGCCGAACGTGGCGTTGAGGAAGCCGCCGAACGCGGGCCCGGTGCGCGCGGTGAGGTGCTCGGTCGCCTCGCCCATGTAGCTCGCGAGCGGCAGGACCGCGAGGCAGGCGGCGATGAACACCGCGAGGGGCGGGAACCCGCCGGCGAAACCCATGTACAGGCTGACCGGGATGGCGAGGAGCGGGTCCAGCCCGGCCAGCGCCCGGCACAGGAACCC
>CAZPER010000177.1:0-2296 GCA_964585655.1 uncultured Gemmatimonadaceae bacterium
TCACCGCGCAACCCGAACAAACCCGCGACGAACGCCGCCGGCTGCTGGCGGAGCAGCTACGACGCGGGTCCGCTGGGTGGCGTGCATGCAGCGGGGGGCGGCGCTGGCACCCGGGGCGCGGTTCGTGGAGGTGGGGCCGGGCAACGTGCTGACCGGGCTCCTCAAGCGCATCGTTCCCGGCGCCGCGGCCATCCCGCTCGGCACCGCCGACGAGCTGGACAAGTTCCTGGCCACCGCCTGACCCGGTCCGATCCCATGGCGCGTACCATCGACCTCAGCGGCAAGACCGCCTTCGTCACCGGCTCCACCCGCGGCATCGGACGCGCGGTGGCGGGGCTGCTCCACCAGGCCGGGGCGCGGGTGGCGATCGTGGGCCGCGAGGCGGGCCGCGCGGAGCAGGTCGCGGCGGAGCTGGGCGAGCGCGCCATTGGGGTGGCCTGTCAGGTCGGGGACGCGGCCCAGGTGGACGCCGCCGTGGCGCAGACGGAGCAGCGGCTGGGCCCGGTGGACATCCTGGTGAACAATGCCGGCATCACCCGGGACAACCTGCTGCTCCGGATGAGCGGGGAGGAGTGGGACGAGGTCCTCGAGGCCAACCTCAAGGGCGCCTTCCACACGACCAAGGCGGTGCTCAAGGGCATGATGAAGCGGCGCGCCGGCCGGATCATCAATGTCACCAGCATCATCGGGCTGACCGGGAACAAGGGGCAGGCGAACTACGCCGCCAGCAAGGCCGGCCTGATCGGGCTCACCAAGTCGGTTGCCAAGGAGTACGGCAGCCGGGGGATCCTGGTCAACGCGGTGGCGCCGGGCTTCATCGACACCGACATGACCAGTGCCTTGCCCGAGGAGGCCCGGGTGGCCATGTTGGGCGGCATCGTATTGGGCCGGTTCGGGCAGCCGGAGGACGTGGCGGGCGCCGTCCTCTTTCTGGCCTCCGATCTGGCGGGCTACATTACCGGACAGGTTCTCGTGGTGGACGGCGGACTCGCCGTCTGAACGGGAACGACACTCTTCCCCTACCTCTCCAGAGGAACGTCATGAGCAACGTTGAAGATCGCGTCAAGGACATCATCGTCGAGGAGCTCGGCGTCGAGCGTGAGAAGCTCACGAACGAAGCCAGCTTCATGGAGGACCTCGGCGCGGACAGCCTCGACACCGTCGAGCTCGTGATGGCGTTCGAGAAGGAATTCGACATCGACATCCCGGACGAGGAGGCCGAGAAGCTCCGCACCGTGGGTGACGCCCTCAAGTACCTCCACGACAAGCTCGGGAAGTAACTTGGCGCACCGGGTCGTGGTCACCGGGGTCGGGCTGGTCTCACCGCTCGGCCCCGATGTCGAAAGCACCTGGAATGGCCTTCTGGCCGGACGCTCCGGGGCCGCGCCGATCACCAAGTTCGATCCGGCGCGCCTCAGCGTCCGGTTCGCCTGCGAGGTGAAGCAGTTCGATCCGCTCCAGTACATGGACCGGAAAGAGGCGCGGCGCTTCGACCTGTTTTCGCAGTTCGCCCTGGGCGCGGCCCACCAGGCCATGACCCAGGCGGGGCTCGAGGGCAAGGTGCCCGATCCCAACCGGGTGGGGGTCATCCTCGGCAGCGGCATCGGCGGGATGCAGACGTACGAGGAGAACTGCGCCGCGTACCTGCTCAAGGGGCCGGACCGGGTCTCCCCGTTCTTCGTGCCGATGTTCATCGCCAACATGGCCCCCGGCCTGGTCTCCATGCGCTACGGGCTCAAGGGACCGAACTACGCCACCGTGTCGGCCTGCGCCTCCTCGGCGCACGCGATCGGGGAGTCGTACAACCTGATCCGGGCCGGCACCGCGGACGCCATGGTGACCGGCGGCTCCGAGGCTGCCATCACCGGGCTGACCGTGGCTGCCTTCTCCAACATGAAGGCGATGTCCACCCGAAACGACGATCCGGCCACCGCCAGCCGGCCCTTTGACAAGGACCGGGACGGCTTCGTGCTGGGCGACGGCGGGGCGGTGGTGGTGCTCGAGAGCCTGGAACATGCCCGGCGCCGCGGTGCCACGATCCTCGCGGAGGTGGTGGGGTACGGGCTGACCGGCGACGCCTACCACATGTCCGCCCCGGCGCCCGAAGGTGAGGGGGCCCAGCGGGCCATGCGCATGTGCCTCGCCGACGGCGGGATCAAGCCCACGGACGTGGGCTACATCAACGCCCACGGCACCTCGACGCCACAAGGCGACATCGCCGAGACCCAGGCCGTGAAGGCCGTCTTCGGCGACCACGCCCGCGCGCTCATTTTCGGCTCGACCAAGTCGATGACCG
>CAZPER010000178.1:0-2246 GCA_964585655.1 uncultured Gemmatimonadaceae bacterium
TCGGGGTGCCGAGCGACATGCCGGTCTCGGTCATCCGGCTGCCGCCGGCCTTGCTCGCCGCCAGCGCGATGCCGAAATCGGCCACCAGCGCCCGCCCATCATGCAGCAGGATGTTCTCCGGCTTGATATCGCGGTGGATCACGTTGTGGCGGTGGGCGTAATCGAGGGCGCCAGCCACCTCGGTGGCGATCCGTACCGCATCCGCGATGGGGAGCTGCTTCTCCCGGCTGAGCCGGTCGCGCAGCGATTCGCCCTCGATGAAGGGCATCACATAGAACAGGAAGGAATCCGCCGCCCCCGAATCAAAGAGTGGCAGGATATGCGGATGCTGCAGATTGGCCGTGGTCTTGATCTCGGAGAGGAATCGCTCGGCGCCAATCACGGCGGCGAGTTCGGGCCGGAGCACCTTGATCGCGACCTTCCGGTCATGCCGGAGGTCCTGGGCCAGGTACACCGTGGCCATGCCGCCGGCGCCCAGCTCCCGCTCGAGGCGATAGCGATCGGCGAGGGCGGCGGCGAGGCGGTCGCGACTCATGGCTGCACTCCCGGAGCACTCATTCTGCACCCTGCCCCGCGCGACGGGACAGCTCCCGGAGCAGTGTGGGCCAGTTGCTGATGATGGTGACCCGGGTCGTCGAGGCTCGCGCGGTGAGCGGGGCGAGCAGGTAGAGCCGCTCTTCGTCAGCCGACACTGCATACTCGTAGCCCGGGATATTCAGGAACGGTCCCCGCGCGATCCGTTCGGGCTCGCTCGCCGTAAACGTTGCCCCCGTGGTCACGGTCACGGTCCACCATTCCTGGCCGTTACGGTACACCAGGCCCCGGCCGCCCCGGGTCCAGAGGGGCTCCTCGCCCCCGTTCCGGGAGAGTCGCCAGCGCTGCCCGGTCGTGGGCCACGGCTGCACGTAGATCTCGTCCGCCCCCGATTCGCTGGAGGAATACGCGATCCACCGGCCATCGGGGGAGAAGACCCCGCCCCACTCGAGCGCCGGAGTCTCGGCCACGGGGTGCACGGCGTCGGTGCTGTCCAGCGGCACCACGAGGATGTCCACGTTGTTCGAGTCCCGGATGGCGTACACCGCTACGCGCCTGCCGTCCGGCGACCAGCGGATCGCCGACGAGCCCACCGCGAGCCTTACGGTGGCCACCGTGGTCGGGCTCTCCCGCCCGGAGGCGCCCTGGCTCAGGATCCTCGACTCGTCGCCGGAACGGGTCACGTGCGTGACCCGGCCATCGGGTGACCAGCTCGGGCAGTAGGCCCCGCCGGTGGTCGTCAGGCGGAGCGGGGTGCCGCCGGCCAGATCGTACACCCAGAGATCGAGCTGGCCGGTGACCGGATCGGCGATGCGGGTGACGATGCTCCGGCCGTCCGGCGACAGCGAGAGACACCCGAAGAGCGCCGGCTCGTACGGCAGGGTGTCCACCTGCCCGGAGCGGTGGCGAACCACCAGCCGGCTCAGGGAACCGTTCCCCCCGGCGGCATAGGCCAGGAGGCCGTTCCGGGCGAAGGCGTACTGCGCGAAACCCACCGAGGCCTCGCTCCGGACGTGCGGCAGCAGGGCCAGAGGCTCGCTGGTCAGTTGAAGTCGTGACAGGTCGAACGGTACCACCCACAGCGCGCCCTGGTGCGCATAGGTGATGTGTCCGGTCGGGGCGTAGCGCAGGTCCGTTCCCGGCACCGAGAGCGGCCGCGGCTGATCCTCCCCGGGAACGTAGATCGCTGGGGCGAGCGTCGCCGGATCCCGCGCGAGGATGCCTCGCCCCTCCGGGAAGGCCCTCGCGATGCTGTACAGGGAGGGGAGCGGCTCGCGGGCGCCGGTCTCCGGGTTGACCCGGGTGGCGCGCCGGCCCTGCTGCTCGCTCACCAGGATCCAGCCATCGTCGGCCCAATCGGCACCCATGAAGCCGTTGACGGTCGTGATCGGGATCGGGGTGCCGGCGAGGCCGGGGCGGACTTTGCTGAGCCGGTCCTGGGCATGGAACGCGAGCCACTGGCCATCGGGAGAGTAGAAGGGGCAGCAGGCCCCCTCGGTGCCCGGCACGGGGAGCACCGTGTCCCGGTCCAGTGGCCGGAGGTAGAGTTGGGTCCCCTCCCCGCGCTCGGCCACGTAGGCCAGTGTGGCGCCGTCCGGCGAGAGCGCGAGCGCGGTCCTGCCAATGGCGAGCGGCGCTTTCCCGATGAAGGCGAGCGGCGCCGAGTCGGGCAGCACGATGGTCGAGGCAATCACCGCGCCGCTGGCGGCGCC
>CAZPER010000179.1:0-2136 GCA_964585655.1 uncultured Gemmatimonadaceae bacterium
AGGCGGAACACGGAGACCGCCTCATCGACCGAGACCGGCTCGTTGCGGCGCACCTGGTCCTGGTACCGCGCGATCTGGGCGGCGACGGTGGAGGAAAGGCCGAAGCGCTTGGCGACGATTTCGCCGGCCAGCTCTTCCAGTCCATCCTCGACCGGCGTGTCGAGGTTCCGCAGAGCCTCGAGGAGGCTCAGGGGAATGATCGTGGGAACGGACAAGTCGGTTCCTGGTCCTGTGACGGGTTCCGGCGGCACCACCACCGGCCTGGGGGGTGGTCGTCGGCGCTACAATATAGATCGAAGCCCGTCGTTCCCGGCCACCCCGGTACCCGAACCCGGATTCCGTCCTGCCCTTCCTGCCCGCGCTGCTGCTCTCCGCCCTCCTGGCGGGGCTCGGGTGGAGGCTGCGCGCCCTGACCGCCGCCGCCGCCACCACCGCCACGCTCATCGGCACCGCCATCCTCGGCGGCACTGGCTGGGCCGGGATGGCCGCGCTCGGCGCCTTCTTCGGCGGGGCCAGCGCGATCGGGCGGCTGGCCCCGGATCACACCGCCGCCCACGGCGCCAAGGGGCAGGAGCGCGATCCCTGGCAGGTCCTCGCCAATGGCGGGCCGGCGGCGCTCGGTGCGCTGGTGCCGGAGGCGGGGCTCTGGCTGGTCACGGCGAGCCTGGCGGCCGCGGCCGCCGACACCTGGGCCACCGCCGCCGGTGGCTGGAGCCGGCGGCCGCCGCGGCACATCGTCACCGGGGCGCTGGTTCCCCCCGGGACCAGCGGCGGGGTGACCTGGGCCGGAAGCCTCGGCGGGGTGGTCGGCGCATTGTCGGTGGGGATTGCCGCGGCGCTCTTCGCCCCCGAGTGGCATTCCCTCCTGCCTGCCACCCTGGGCGTCGGGGTCGCCGGCATGCTGCTCGACTCGCTGCTCGGCGCCACGCTCCAGGGCCGGTTCCGGTGCGATCGCTGCGGACAGGAGACGGAGCGGCGGGTGCACCAGTGCGGCCAGCCCTCACGTCTCACCGACGGGCTCGCCTGGCTCACCAACGACGGCGTCAATGCCCTGGCCACCGGCACGGCGGCGTGGCTCGGCTGGGCTGCCTGGCGGCTGCTCGTACCGGCCACGGGGTCCTAGGGCGGAAACCCTCGACAACGCCCGGGTGGCATCCATTGCCCAAGGGGGTCACTTTCCGGCCCATGGGAAACGCGCCACTCGACGTCCTGATCGTAGGTGCCGGCCCGGCCGGGAGCGCCACGGCCTGGCACCTGGCGCGGCGGGGACTCCGGGTGTCGCTGGTGGACCGGGCGCACTTCCCCCGCGACAAGGTCTGCTCCGAGTACCTGAGCCCCGAGGCGACCCGACTGCTGGACGGGCTCGGGGTGCTGGCGCGCGTGGAGCCGGCCGGGGCGCCGATCCGTGGCACCACCGTGCACGGGCCGCGCGGCGCGTCGCTGACCGGCACCTTTGCGCAGGCCGAGGTCCGGCCCTGGCGCGAGACCGGCCTGGCGGTGGCGCGCCGCATCCTGGACGCGGTGCTGGCGGCGGCGGCGGTGGCGTCCGGGGCGACGCTCCGCGAGGGCCGGAGCGTCGAGGCGCTGCTGCACGAAGCGGGGGGCGTGGCCGGGGCGGTGCTCCGGGATGCCGACGGTGGCCGGGAGACCCTCCGGGCCCGGCTGGTGATCGGCGCCGATGGCCTCCGCTCGGTCGTGGCCCGGCGGCTCGGCGGCCCGGCGGCACGGCCGCTTGGTCGGCTGGAGCGGGTCGCGTTCGTGGCCCACGTCGCGGAGGTGCCGGGGCTCGAGGGCGTCACCGAAATGCATGTGGGCGCGGAGGGCTACGTGGGACTCAACCGCATCGCGCTCGCGCCGCAGGTGGCGAACGTGGCCCTGGTCGTGCCAGCCCGGGTCGCGGCGGGAGCCCGGGGAAACGTCGAGCGATTCTTCTTCGAGCAGCTCGCGCGGCACCCCGGGGTGCGCGGCCGGGTAGACCCGCGCCGCCTGGTGCGGCGGGGGCTGGTGACCGGGGCCTTCGCCTCCCGCGCCCGGCGGGGTGGTGCCGGAGGCGCCCCGCCCGTGGGGGACCCGGGCGAGCTCTTCGCACCCCTCACCGGGCGAGGGGTCCATAGCCCGCCCCGCGGCCCCCCGCCC
>CAZPER010000180.1:0-2058 GCA_964585655.1 uncultured Gemmatimonadaceae bacterium
CGGGCCGCACCGGCTCCGAGGCGGGGGGAGCGGCCGCCGGTGCGGGCGGCGCCGGGGGCGGCGGCTCGGGGGGAGCGGCGGCCCGGACCCCTGAAGTGGTGACGGCCGGACGGGGGCCCGAGGCCATGATCGGCGGGGCCGCAGGCGCCGGCACGAGAGGCTCCGGGACGGGCGGCTCCGGGAGAGGCTCGGAGACGGGCACGGGCGTCCGGATGGTCGCCAGCACCTCGTTCAGCCGCTCCACTTCCCCGTTGGTGTGCCGCAGCTCCTCATGTACCTGGGCCAGCACCTTGAGCAGCTCACTCCGGATACCGTCCCACTTGGTCTCGTCGTATTCGCCGACCATGTGGCGGACCTCTGCCTCGGAGAGGTGCTCCTTGTGCTGGCTCTCCCGCAGGGTCAGCTCCCCGGCGCGCGCCACCAGCCCGGCCACCTGCTCCTCCAGGGCGTTGGTGTGGCCCCGGAGCTCCTCGAGCACGGATTCCAGACGCCGCTCGTAATCCGCGCGCACCCGGCCGCGGACCGCCTCCGGCACGACAGGAGCCTCCCCGCCGGTGGAGTTGAGCCGAGTCAGCCAGCTCACAAACTGGGCCCGGTCCTGCAGCAGCTTTTCGATGGCGTTACGGCTGTCAGAGGTCGGCATGGTCGTGTCCAGACATCGCTCGAGGATCCCGGCTCCCTGCGTGGTACCCGTCCCGTCGCTGCAAATGTAACTGGCTAGTGGCCTTACGAAAGCCGTCCGGGGGTGGCGGTGCGGTCATAGACCACCCGCCCCCGGACGATGGTCAACTCCGCCCGCCCAAAGAGCTTCCGGCCACCGAATGGGGTATTCCGGCTCTTGGAGTAGAACTGGGCCGGATCCACGGTCCATTCGACGTCCGGATCGAGCACCGCGATATCGGCATGGGAACCAACCGACAGGGTGCCGCCAGGCAGCTTGAAGATCTGGGCCGCCCGGGTGCTCATCCGGTACAGCAGGTCCGGCAGGGCGATCAACCCGGGCCTGACCAGCTCGGTCACCGCCAGCCCGAAGGCCGTTTCGAGCCCCAGGATCCCGTTGGGCGCGTCGTCGAACTCCCGCTCCTTGGCGTCATAATGGTGCGGGGCGTGATCGGTGGCGATGACGTCCACGGTGCCGTCCTTGAGCGCCTCCCGCAGCGCCTCGACGTCCTCAGGCTCCCGAAGCGGCGGGTTCATCTTGGCGTTGGTATTGTATCCGGCGCAGGCGTCGTGGGTCAGGGTGAAGTGATGCGGGGTCACCTCCGCCGTCACCCGCAGCCCCTTGGACTTGGCCCGCCGGATCAGCTCGACCGAGCCCCGGGTGCTCATGTGGCATAGGTGGATGTGCCCGCCGGTCAGCTCCGACAGGATGCAGTCGCGGGCGACATGGATCTCTTCCGCCGCCGCCGGAATCCCCTTGAGCCCGAGCCGGGTGGCCACGATCCCCTCGTGCATGGCGCCGCCCTGCGCCAGGGTGATCTCCTCGCAGTGGTCCGCCACGGGGATGCCGAAAGTCTTGGCGTATTCGAGGGCGGTCCGCATGAGGTGGCTGTTCATGATCGGCTTGCCGTCGTCGCTCACCGCCACCGCGCCGGCGCTCAGCAGCTCGCCGAACTCGGAGAGCTGCTCCCCCTTCTGGCCCAGGGAGATGGTGCCGATGGGATAGACGCGCGCCTTCCCCGCCTTCTGGGCCTGGCTGATCACGAACCCGATCGCGCCCTGGTTGTCGAGCGGCGGGTCGGTGTTGGGCATGGCGCAGACCGCGGTGAACCCGCCGGCGGCGGCGGCCATCGCCCCGGTGGAGACGGTCTCCAGCTCCTCGAAACCGGGCTCGCGGAGGTGCACGTGGAGGTCGATGAGACCGGGGGTCACCACCTTCCCCGCCGCCTCGATCACCTGGCAGCCGTCCTCGCCGACGATGTTCCGGCCCACGGCGGCGACCTTGCCGTCGACCAGATAGACGTCAGCCACCCCATCGGTCCGGCGGGAGGGGTCGATCACCCGTCCCCCGCGAATGAGAATCGGACGGACTCCTCCCTGCCTCCCTGGTGCCGCCAG
>CAZPER010000181.1:0-2021 GCA_964585655.1 uncultured Gemmatimonadaceae bacterium
GTCCGCGGCTTTTGGGAGATCAACCATGCGCCAAAACAGCGGATCGATCCTTTTTTCCGCGCCTCCCTTCACGGCGGCCCCCGCGCCCGGGTGCAGCCCGAGCCCCCGCCAGGAACCCAGCGCCCGGCCGTCGGCGGTGTTGAGCAGCGCCAGCGACTCGGTACGGGGGCGGAAGTTGCGGTAAGCGCCGGTGCCCGCGAGCGCGGCGGCGAGGTTCCGGGCCAGCACCGGTCCCTGCCGCACCGCGTGCACGCCGGCGTGCGGCAGCCGCGGCGCGCTCAGCAGGGTCACCGCGTCCCCGGCGCCGAAGAGGCCGGGACAGCCGGGAACGGTGAGGGCATCGTCCACCGAGAGAAAGCCGCGGGAGTCGGTGGGGAGCCCGCTCGCCCGGAAGAGCGGCGGCGCCTCGGTGCCGGTGGCCCAGAGGATCAGGTCCGCCGGCGCCACCCGCCCGCCACTCGCCACCACGTGGTTGGGGCCGACTTCCTCCACCCGGGTGGAGAGCCGGAGGGTGATGTCCCGGCTCCGCAGCACCGCCTCCGCCCGCTCGGCCACGGTGGTGCCGTGGTCCCGCAGGATGGTGTGGGACGATTCATAGATGGTGATCACCGCGCGGCTTGCCTCCAGCTGGTCCAACCGGGCGCGGGCGGCGAGCGCGAGCTCCACGCCGGCCGCCCCGGCCCCGACCACCGCCACCTGCAGCGGTTCGGGCCCCGCCGCCGCCGCGGCCCGCTCGAACGCCGGACCGATGAGCAGCGCCCGGTCCGCCGGCTTGAGGGGGAGCGCGTGCTCCGCTACGCCGGAGAGGGAGTGGCCGGCGGGCACACCGCCAATGCCCACCGAGGCGACGTCATACGGGAGGGTGGTGCCGTCGGCCAGGGTGACCGTGCGTCCGAAGGCGTCGATCCGCTCCACCCGGCCGGGGAGGTAGCGCACCCCCACCGCCGCCGCGAGCGCGGCCAGGTCAAAGGTGAGCTCGTCCAGCGTGTGGCGCCCGCCGAGGTAGCCGGGCAGCATCCCGGAGTAGAGCTGCCGGGCGTCGGGGCTGACCAGCACCGCCTCCGCCGTCTTGATGCGCCCGGTGGCGAGCGCCTCAAGCACGAAGAGGTGGGAGTGCCCCCCACCGATCAGGAGGAGGCGGGAAAGGCCCACACCAGCCATTCGGGGAGGAGGCGTTTCCAGGTCGGCAGGTCGTGCCGCCCTTCGATGGTCAGGTGCACTACGTCGAGACCGCGACGATACCCCTTCTTCTCCAGGGTGGCGACCAGCTCCTCGGTATCCTGGATCGCGTCGATGACGCCATCCTGGTCCCGGTCGGCCTGTTCGTCCTGGCGACCGGTCTCGAACCACATCCGGAGCGGAGGGTGTCCGGGGGTCTCCCGCACCCGGCGGTGCATGATGCGGCTGGTCTGCCGGGTCTCGACGCTGCTGTCATCGGTGCGCCACCAGAAGGCGCCGGAGAAGACGCCGACGGCGCCGAATCGGTCGGGGTGCCGCCACGCCAGGTCAAACGCCGAGAGCCCGCCGAGCGACCAGCCCATGATGGCGGTCTCGGCGGGGCCGGTGCGCACCCGGTAGCGGGTTTCCACGAGGGTCATCAGCTCGGTCAGGACGAACTGCCCGTAGCGGTCCGCCCGGGCGCCGAGGCCCTGCGCGTTGGGGATGTAGGCGGTGCCGTAGTCCTGCACCCGTTCGGTGGCGTGGATCGCGACCAGGATGACCGGCGCCATCCGGCCGGTGCGCTGCAGCGAGTCGAGGGTGCCGCGCAGGTCCACCGCCTCCATGTCCTGGCCGTCGTTGGCGTAGATGACGGGGTAGGTGACGGTGTCCTGCTCCGCGTAGCCGCGGGGGAGGAACACGTCCACCGTCCGGTTCTCGCCGAGCAGCCGGGATTCGAACGCCGGGAGGCGTTCCACCGTGACGCCGTCACGCGCGCCGAGGGCCAGGGTGGGTCCTCCGACCAGCGCCACCAGCCCCCGTCGGGCCAGGTCCCGCCACCGTGCCATGCGCCTTCCTCCCGT
>CAZPER010000182.1:0-2010 GCA_964585655.1 uncultured Gemmatimonadaceae bacterium
GCGCTGCCGCCGGCGCAGACGCCGGCGCCGAACTGGCCGGCGGTTCCCTCCCCCGACGGCTCCCGCATCGCCTACGCCGGCCCGGCGGGGGAGGGGGCGGTCCAGCTCTGGATCAAGCAGCGGGACCGCTACGAGGCCACGCCGCTCCTCGGCACCACCGGCGTCGTGAACTTCACCTGGTCGCCCGACGGCAAGTGGATCGCCTACACCTCGCAGGGGGACCTCCGGAAGATCCCGGTCATCGGTGGCGCGGCCATTACCCTGACCAGCGGCGCCTCCGGGAACCCCGGGCTGGCCTGGCTCGATGACGAGACCATCGTCTTCCTCCCGGTGGGCGGCGGGCTGGGACTCCGGCGCGTTTCGGCCGAGGGCGGGGCGCCGGACACCCTGGTGGCCGACACCCTGCCCAATCTCTATCCCTCGCCGTTGCCCAAGGCGCGGGGGGTGCTGTATACGCGCTGTGCCTCGTCCTGCGCGATCCAGCAGGACCTCTGGGTCGTGGACCTCCGTTCCGGCGCCTCCCACCAGGTTGTGGCCGGTGCCTCGAAGGGGGTGTATGTCCCGACCGGGCACATCGTCTTCGTCCGGCCCGACGGCGCGCTGCTCGCGGCCGCGTTCGACCTGGGCTCCCTGACCATCGAGGGTTCCCCGGTCCCCATCCTGGACAGCATCGCGGTGATCGACCGGCAGCTGCCGCTGATGGCGGTGTCGCAGTCGGGCACCCTGGTCACCCGCGTGGGCGCGACCCTCTCCTTGCTCCGGGAGTACACCATCGTATGGGTGGATCGCAGCGGCCGGGAAACGCCGGTGGATCCAGGCTGGACGTTCCGGCTCACCCAGTTCGGGGACAATGTCGGCTGGGCCCTGTCCCCCGACGGCACCCGCCTGGCCATCGGGCTCTCCACCGACGCGGGCGACGATATCTGGGTGAAGCAGCTGCCGCGGGGCCCGCTGTCACGGGTCTCGTACGAGAATGCCGCGGAGTTCCGGCCGCGCTGGATGCCGGATGGCGCGTCCCTGATGTTCGGATCGAACCGCACCGGGCCGGGGACGGGGGGGCTCTACCGGCGGCCGGCTAATGGCACCGGCGCCGACTCCCTCATCCGGCGGGCGACGGGGGGAATCTTCGAAGGCGCCTGGTCGACGGATGGGCGCTGGCTGCTCTTCCGCACCGGCGGGGTCGTCGGACAGGCGGGCGGGCGCGACATCGTCGGCATACGGCCCGGGATGGACACGATCCCCGTGCCGATCGTCGCGACGCCGTACGACGAGGAGGCGATCGCGCTCTCCCCCGACGGCCGGTGGCTGGCGTACGAATCGAACGAGACCGGCCGCACCGAGGTGTTCCTCCGCCCCTTCCCCAACACAGAAGCCGGCAAGTGGCAGGTGTCGAACGACGGCGGGGTCGCGCCGCTCTGGGCCCGGAATGGCCGGGAGCTGTTCTACGTCAACGCCCAGGGGGAGATGATGGCGGCCACCGTCGGCTCGGGAGCCGAACCCCGGCTGGGCGCGCCCGTCATGCTGTTCCCGCTGGGCGACAAGATCTACATGAGTTCCCGCGAGTACTACACGCCCTTTGACGTGGGGCCCGACGGCCGCTTCGTCATGGCGCGCTCGGTCACGCCGGATTCCGACCTGGAGATTCCGCTGGTCGTGGTGGACAACTGGTTCGAGGAGTTGCAGCAGAAGATGGGGCGCCGATAGTGACTGCTCCGCTCGATCGGCTCGCCGCGGCCCTCGCCGACCGCTACCGCATTGAACGGGAGCTGGGCGCCGGCGGCATGGCCACGGTCTACCTGGCCCAGGACCTCAAGCACGACCGGCGGGTGGCGATCAAGGTCCTCCGGCCCGAGCTGGCGGCCGTGATCGGGGCCGAGCGGTTCCTGCGCGAGATCAAGACCATCGCCACCCTGCAGCACCCCCACATCCTGGGCCTGATCGATTCCGGTGAGGTGCAGGGCACCGCCTACTACGTCATGCCGTTCGTGGAGGGGGAGTCGCTGCGGGACC
>CAZPER010000183.1:0-1978 GCA_964585655.1 uncultured Gemmatimonadaceae bacterium
CGCCCGACTTGTTCCCGGGACCGGCTAGCCCTGGGGCGGAGGCGTCCCCGGCGGCGTCAGCGGAAGCAGGTAGTGAATCGGGTGCTCGTAGAACACCGGCTCGAAGACCGCCGCGTCGGCGTCCGCCATGAAGGAGTGGCGGAGCTCGTCCGGCATGCGGCGGTCGATCTCCCGCGCCAGGGCGCGCGCCTCCTCCACCCGGCCCTGGAGCTTGCCCCGGGCCACCTCCTCGCAGGCGCCGAAGAGGACCCACCAGTAGGTCTCGTCTTCCTCGTGCTCGACGATGTCGATCGGGAAGAGATGGCAGATCAGCGGCCGGTCGGCATAGGCCGAGCAGCCCTCTGCCGGCCCAAGGTAAAAGGGACAGCGGCACCCCTTCCGGTTGAGCCGGGTGGCGGAGCCTTTCCCGTAGAGCCGCATGTCCAAGGTTCTGGCGCTGGCCTGCTCGGCCGGCGTCAGGTATACCAGGCTGCGCTCACAGCGCTCGCATTCGGGGCAGAGCGAAAACCCCTCGGTGAGTTCCCGGAAGCCGGGAATCGCCAGGAGCTCGGTCACGAACGGATCGGGAAGGGCGGTGTAGCGGGACATGGACGGTGGGGGTAGGTTGCTCGACGATTGGGCGATTGGGCGATCGGGCGCCGGCGGTGCAAACCTAACTCCTCCCCTCCACCTCTGCATCCGGCGACGCGCGTGGGCCTCAGCTACCAGCAGGCGCTGGAGTTCCTCTTCCCCCGCACCACCTCCATCAAGTTCGGGTTGGAGACCACCCGGGCCCTGCTGGCGACCGTGGGCGACCCCCAGGACGTCTACCCGACGATTCACATCGGTGGGACCAACGGCAAGGGGAGCGTTTCTACCCTCGTGGCCTCGGCGCTCCGCGCCGCCGGCTTCCGGGTCGGGCTGTACACCTCGCCGCACCTGGTCTCGTTCCGGGAGCGGATCCAGGTCGATGGCGTGCCCATCTCGGAGTCGGCCGTCGCGGCGTGGACCGGGCAGCTGGCCCCCGAAATCGAGGCGCGGCGCGGCACTTTCTTCGAGGCCACGACGGTCATCGCCCTGGCGGACTTCGCCGCCCGCGGGGTGGACATCGGGGTGGTGGAGGTGGGTCTCGGGGGCCGGCTGGACAGCACCAACGTGCTCACCCCGCTGGTGAGCGGGGTGACCAAGATCGAGCTGGACCATATGAAGTACCTCGGGGACAGTCTGGAGGAGATCGCCCGGGAGAAGGCCGGAATCGCGAAGCCGGGGGTGCCGTTCGTCATTGGCGAGACCCGGCCCGGGCTCGTGGACGTCATGCGGCTGGAGGCCGGCCTGGCGGCTCGGCGGCTCGGCGGCTCGGCCGACATCCGGGTGCTGCCGGCAGAGTATCTCTGGCGCGGCCCCCTCGGCCTCCAGGGGGCATTCCAGCGTCGCAACGCCGCCGTGGCCCATGGGATCCTCATGGCGCTCCCCCCGGCTTACCGGCCCGCACCAGACTCGATCGCCTCCGGCTTCGCGGCGGCGCGCATCCCCGGGCGGTTCGACCGGCGGGGGAGGTGGCTGTTCGACGTGGCGCGCCACCCGGACGGCATGCTCGCGTCAGCCCAGGCCATCGCCCCGGTGGACCGGGTGGTGGACGGAATGATGGCGGCGGCCGAGCGGGGAGAATTCGAGGCGGCGGCGCGATGGCGGGAGCGCTTCGAGGCCCTGGAGTGGTTGCTGGGAGCCACGACCCGGGCCCGGTCCGCGGTCGAGCTGCTGACGTTCGTGTACCGGGATCCCGGCACCCATGGCGACGACCGCGCCTATCTCATCCGGCGCGGGGTGGTCCGGGCCTGTTACCCCTGGCCCGCGACGCCGATCGAGATCGAGGCCTTCCGGGGCGTGGTCGCCGCGGAGCTAGCCCGCGACGATGTGTCCGCCGGACCGCTCCCGGCGTCAGTCATCGAGGAGATGCTGCTGCTGACGACCCATGGCATCCTTCACCTGCTCGGCTTCG
>CAZPER010000184.1:0-1850 GCA_964585655.1 uncultured Gemmatimonadaceae bacterium
CTGCCGCGCGCCGAACCGGCCGCGGCGGCGCGCCAGCTCGGCGGCGTACAGTTCCGCCAGGAAGGTGTCCGGCTCAGTGGCGCGGATGGGATAACGGGGCGCAAACCGGAGCACCAGGCGAGCGGCGAGCCGGCCCCGCACCTCCGCCGGAAGACTCTCCGCCCGCTCGGAATATTCCCGGAGCACCCGGAACTCCTCGTCGTCCAGCTCGGGGACGCCGAGTGCCTCGGGCAGGTCCCGCGCGGTGGCCGCCGCGACCGGCGCTTCCACCGGCCGGTCCCGCACCACGACCGTACCGGCGACCAGGTCGCCGAGGCGCTTGCCCCGCGGGTGAATCGCGACGGCGATGGCGCCGATCAGGTAGGGCGGGGGGAGGAAATCGGCGACGCGGAGCAGGTTCCGGGCGGCGGCGGCCCCGAGCGACACCGCGTGGCCGCTGTCGCGCACGACGCGGATCCCCAGGCGGCGCTTGCCTGGCGTCTGCCCGCTTCGGAGCCCCTCGAAGAAGGTGAAGTAGCCCCACATGGAGGCGAAGCTCACGACGCCGAACACCGCGAAGGTCCACTGGCCCAGCCCGAGCGACAGGATCCCCGTGATGAAGAAGAGGAGGATGATCCAGGCCCCGAGGATCAGGGAATCCAGGATGGCCGCGAGCGCCCGGGAGCCGATGCCGGCGATCTCGTAGTCGAGCAGGACATGCTCGGGGGTCTCGACTTCGAGGTGCTGCCGGAAGTCCTGGGGCTGGGTCATCGCGGCCGGGTGGGGATGGAAGAATCTACGCCGGGATCGGGCCGCTTCCCAAGGCCCCGCACGGCGCCCATCTTACGCCATCTCTCCCCGGAGCCCCCCGCTCATGAGCCAGCCGGTCCTCCGCCCACTCACCCTGGGCGAGATTCTGGACGTCGCCTTCGGGTTGTATCGCGGCCTCTTCGTGCCGCTCCTGGTGATCACCCTCGCCACCAGCGCGGTGCCGGTGGCGCTCTCGGTGTACATCGAGGCCTCCGGCGGCGCGCTGCTCCACCTGCCGCTCTACTTCACCGCCCTGCTGCTCAACGTGGTCTTCGGCGCCATCGCCTCCGCGGCGGCCACCTTCGTGGTGTCGGAGAATTACATGGGGCGGAGCCTGTCCGCGGGCGGGGCGTTCGCGCGGGCCGCGCCCTATATCGGCCGGCTGGTGGTGCTGGGCCTGCTGATGGGATTCCTGGTGGGCCTCGGCTTCCTGCTGCTGATCGTTCCGGGGGTCATCCTCTTTACCGGCCTCTCGCTGTCCACGCCGGCGATGGTCATCGAGGGGCTCGACGCCCCGACGACCGCCATGGGCCGCTCCTGGGCGCTGACCCGCGGGCACCGGGGCAAGCTCTTCGGGGCGCTGTTCACCGTCCTCGTGCTCATCCTGCTGCCGATGATCGCGCTGGGCGGGTTCGCTGCCGCCGCCGGCGATGCCACGATGCTCTCGCCCCGCGCGTCGATGATGGCGGTGGTCTGGCTCGCGGCCGCCTCGCTGGTGCAGATGCTCATCTATCCGCTCTTCTATTGTGTGCTCACCGTGGCCTACTACGACCTCCGCGTCCGCAAGGAGGCGTTCGACCTCGAGGTGCTCGCCGCCGGGCTCGCCCAGGCGTGACGTTCGTGCTGCAGGCGGTGGAGCTGGCGCCGGCGGGGCCCGACTCGCTGCGGGCGGTGCTGGATACGGTGTTCCAGGCGGAGGCCTATCAGTGGGTGGAGCGACCCCACCCGCTGGCCTTCCTCGGGCGCTGGTGGCGCGCGCTGCTCCAGTGGCTGGGCGAGCTCGAGCGGTCCCAGCCGGAGCTGTTCTGGGCGCTCTTCTGGGTGATGATCGCGGTGCTGGT
>CAZPER010000185.1:0-1841 GCA_964585655.1 uncultured Gemmatimonadaceae bacterium
AGCCACGAGCGGGAGGCCGGCTCGAGCGGGTAGCCGGCCAGCAGGGTCGTGAGGAGCATGGTCATCTCAGTCCTCGCCCCGCTGGCCCAGCACCATCGCGGCGGTGCGGCGCACCGTCGCGTCGTTCGACCGCAGCGCCCCCACCAGCGCCTCCAGCGCGCTCTGGTCCCGGATCTCGCTGAGGCCGTGCACCGCTGCCTCGCGCACGTCCCCGCTGGCATCGGTCAGCAGGGTCTTGAGCGCCGGCACGCCCTTCGGGTCCCCGATCTCGCCGAGGCTGTAGGCCAGTTGCTGCCGCACATCCTCGCTCTTGTCCGTCACCAGGGCCAGCAGCTCCGGCGGGGCCTTGGTGAGCCGCAGCTCCCCGAGGCCGCTCACCGCCGCCTGCCGCACATCAGGGGAGCCGTCCTTGAGCAGCCGGGTGAAGGCGGCCACGAACCGGGGGTCCGCCGGGGTGGAATCGTCCTCATCGTGACTCACCCGGCTCGCGGCGAGGGACATGGCCACCTGCCGGATATCGGCGTTGGAGTCCTCCAGGGCCGCGAGGATCGCGTCCGCGGGCACGCCGTCCGGGAAGCTCGCCAGCGCCGCGAGGGCGTGGTACCGCACCTCGGGCGACTTGTCCTTGAGCAGGCCGACCAGCGCGGGCACCGCACGCGGGTCTTCCAGGGCGGCCAGTCCGGAGGCCGCCGCGCCGCGGACCTCGGTGTCGGCATCCCCGAGCGCCATGATGAGGGCCGGGACGGCGCGCGGGTCCTCCAGGTTCGCCAGTGACTGGGCCGCGGCGCGCCGCACCTCGACGTCCGGGTCCTTCAGGGCCCCGATGAGCGCCGGCACGGCGATGTTGTTGGTGTCCCGCTGCCGCCGCTTTTCGCCGGACCAGACGTCCCCACTCATCGCCGCCAGTTCGGCGGACAGGCCAGCCCGGGCTCGCGCCAGGTCGCGCATCGCGTCGGCGCGGGCCATCGGCGCCAGGGCCGCTTCTGGCGTGGGCCACGGCGTCGGCGCCAGTGCCGGCATCGGAGCCAGCGGCGCCTCGGCGAAGGCCATGGCCTCCGGCGTGCGCGGCGGGCGGGGGGGACGGGGCGCGATCGCCGCCCGGCGCACATCGGACCGGGCCCGCCACTCGAGCAACCGCATCTCCCGCAGCATGCGGCGGAAGCTGGAACGGGTGGTGTCGGCGGTATCGGTGGCAACGGTGTCCTGCCCCACGGGCTGCTGCGCGTGCGCCGTCACGCTGGGCGCTGCGATGGCGGTGAGGCCCACCAGGGAGACCAGCCCGGCGGCGAACCAGAGCGAACGGGGGGTGCTGGGCATGGGACGGCCCTCGATGAGACGGTGGATACGGATGACGAGCTGGGACCGGCGTTCCGCCATGCCGGCGAGCGGCACCGGCTGCGGCGGGGTGGTCACCCACTCCGCCACCTTCACCAGGCAGGTGGCCAGCGAGACCCCCGAGCCGGTGCGATGCACGGCCCAGTCGTCACAGAGATATTCGGCCGCCTCCTGCAGCCGGATGCGCGCCAGCCGGTTGAGCGGCTGGAAGAACAGCAGGCGCTCGAGGCTGCAGCCCAGGGCCAGCCAGAAGGGATCCCGCCGGACCAGGTGCGCCAGTTCGTGGGCCAGCAGGCACTTCTGCTGGCTTCCGTCGAGCTCCGTGAGCACCGCCTCCGGCAGCACGATTTCGTTCCAGCCGAGGGCCACCGGGCTGGTGAGCCCCGCCGCCTGGGTCAGCCGCACCGGCCGGCGCACGCCGGCGTGGCGGCGGAGGTCCGAGAGCAGCTGCAGCAGCCGGGGCTCGACCACCGGCCGGCGGGGCCCGATGCCGCGCATCGCGCGCC
>CAZPER010000186.1:0-1836 GCA_964585655.1 uncultured Gemmatimonadaceae bacterium
CGGACAGGCGGACAGGCGGACAGGCGGACAGGCGGACAGGCGGACAGGCGGACAGACGGACAGACGGACAGACGGACAGACGGACAGACGGACAGACGAAGGTAGCCCTGCTGTCATCGCGAGGTGCGCGCAGCGCGACGACGCGATCCCCTTCCCTCCGCTCGGACGGTGGGGGATTGCTCAGGCCCCTGCGGGGCCTCGCAATGACAGCCGCAATCCAACTCCCCCGCCCCACGGTCAGTCGGTCCGTCGGTCCGTCGGTCCGTCGCCCCGCCGGTGATACGCGTACGCCACGCCGAGCGACGCCACTCCCAGCACGAACGCCGACCCGACCCGGTACAGCGCATCCAGGGTCGAGAGGTCCACGAAGACCACCTTGAGCAGCGCCAGCCCCGCCACCAGGAAGCCGGTGACCCGGAGCGGCCGCAACTGCCGTCGGAACCCCACCAGGAAGCAGGCCCCCGCGAAACAGATCCACCACACACTCACCGCGAGGCCGCCGGCCAGTGACGCAGTGTCCGCATCCAGGTTGCTCAGCGCAAAGACGCGCATCAGCTCGCCGGTGACGCCAAAGAGGAGCAGGACGCCGGCGGTGGACCAGGAGAGCGACGGTAGCGACGGCACCGATGGCAGCGACGGCAGGGTGTCGCGACGGAGGAGGCCGATGGCAAACGCCACCGCCGTCTCCACCGCGACGAACAGCGTCAGGGCCCACGGGCCGACGAAGGCCGCTTCCTCCTGCGGCCGGAGCGGGAGGTGGTAGCTCACCAGGAGGAGCAGCGCCGCCACGTAGCTGCCGATGGCGTACCACCGCCCATCATCCCGATCCCGGGCATGGTCCAGCGCCGCCCAGAGGTGCGCCAGCGCCAGCAGCGCCCAGACCTCCGTCAGGGTGTCCCACTGCGCCAGCGCGGCAATGCCCAGGCCGAGCGCCGCCACCGTGGCGAAGGGGCGCCGCGGCTGCAGCACGCCGAGCACCAGGTAGGGGATGGCGATGAGCAGCGGGATCAGCCCTTCGTGCCGGTCGAAGAATTCCGGGGCCACCTGGTGCAGCGCGCCCCCCAGGAGCAGCGGCGAGAGATAGAAGTACAGCGTCTCGCCGAAGCGGCCGCGCGGCGGCCAGACGCCGTCCGAGGTGAGCGCCCGCCACCAGACCGGCACCGTGAGCAGGATGCCGCCGAGCAGCGTCGGCCAGTGGGCGGTGGCGCGATCGTCCGCGATGCCGAGCAGGATCCAGCCGCCGGAAAAGGCGAGGAACCGGGTCTCGAACCACCCCTCGCGAAGCCCGACATAGAGCCCCGCCGCGCCGCCCAGGATGGCGTAGAGGTAGAGCAGCACCGGGTCGGCGCGGTGGAAGGCGATGGGGCCGGCCACCCCGAAGAACGCGAGCGCCACCACCGCCATCGTGATCCGCCAGTGCCGCGCCTGCGCCACCCACCCGAGCGCCGCGCCCATGGCGGCCAGGTAGAGCAGCAGGAGGTTGACGCTGCCGGCCTCGGAGCCGACGACGATCGGCGCGAAGAAGGCGCCCAGCGCGGCCACCGTGGCCAGCGCCTCGATCCCGATGACCCAGGCGATTCCCGCGAGCCCCACCGAGACCAGCGCCAGCGCCGCGATGGCCGGCGTCGGCGGCAGGAACTGGTACAGCCGGGTGGCGGCCCAGACGGCGAGGTAGATGATCGCGGCACCCAGCCCGATCAGCGCGGCGCCGTAGGTCCGGGTGCCCTTCTGATGCAGCCGCCAGCCGAGCCCGCCGATGCCCGCACCGGCAAGCGCCCCGCCG
The DNA here is from genome assembly GCA_964585655.1 of uncultured Gemmatimonadaceae bacterium. Classification (GTDB taxonomy): domain Bacteria; phylum Gemmatimonadota; class Gemmatimonadetes; order Gemmatimonadales; family GWC2-71-9; genus JADJOM01. The sequence continues at coordinate 1,784 of CAZPER010000186.1, forward strand.
ATGCAGCGAGTGAGCGGCGAGATCCACCCCCGCTCGAAGGAGAGCTTGAGCAG
>CAZPER010000187.1:0-1805 GCA_964585655.1 uncultured Gemmatimonadaceae bacterium
GCCGCGGTAAGGCTGTGGTGCGGAGAACGGGGAACGGGGAACGGGACCGGAAGGGCGGCCCTGGTGGCCGCCCGTCCAAGCTGCCGAGCCGACCTACGGCCGCACCGGCCCCGCCTTGGGCCCAGTGATCGCCACGCCGGAGGGGTTGGCCAGGCCAGTCGCCGCGCCGACGATGGCGCCGATCGGAGCCGCGTCGCCGCTCGCGTTGGCGTTGAACAGCAGCACGCTGTTGCCGAAGAAGTTGCCGGCGTACAGCCGCCCGTCCGAGTCGAACGCCAGCAGGTGCGGCTGGTTGAGGCCGGTGCTGGGCCCGGCGATCGTCGCCACCGGCGCGACGTTGCCGGTGTCCCCCGCGGCATACACCGTCACCGAGTTGGTGTTGGAAGAGAAGTTGGCCACGTACACCCGCCGGTTCGGGTCCAGCGCCACCCCGTTCGGGATGTCGAGCCCGGTAGTGGCACCGCTGATCCGCCCCACCAGCACCGGGGTCGCCGCCCCGGGGGCGTACATGGTGACGCTGTTGTTGTCGGAGTTGGCCACGTAGATCCGGCCGGTGGCGTCGAGCGCCAGGCCCGAGGGGCCGGCCAGCAGGCTGCCGGCCCCCTGGATGGTCGCGGCGGGACTGGCATCCCCCGAGGCGTTGGGCGGGTAGATGGTGACGGTCTGGCCCACGTAGTTGGCCACGTACAGCCGCCGGACCCCGTCGAACGCGACGTCCAGCGGGTTGTTGAGCCCGGTGCTCGGGCCCGCGATCGTCACCTCCGGCGCGGCATCCCCATCGGCGTCCGCCGCGTAGGCCGTGATGCTGTGGCCCCCGCTGTTGGAGACGTACAGCCGGCCGTCCGGCCCCAGCGCCACCCCGGTCGGACTGTTCAACCCGGTGCTCGGCCCGACGATCGTGGCAATCGGCGCCACGTTCCCGGTATCCCCGGCCCGGTACACCGTGATGCTGCTGGCCTGGGTGTTGGCGACGTAGATCCGGGTGATCTCCTGGCTGGGAGACGAACTGTCCCCGCAGGCCAGGAGCACGAGACCCAGCGCCAGGCCGGCACCGAGGGGAAACCGCAACGGCAGGCAGGGACGGGGCTCGTCCCCGCCCGTCAGCGAAACGGCGGACAATGCAGTCATGGATCCCCCGAGGGGTGGGGGTGAGGAACACGCGGGGACGTGAGACGCAAAATCCAATATACGGCTGACCCCCGACCCGGCCAGCCAAGCACTCGCAAGGAGCAGCCGTGACCACACCGTCGCCCTACATCCAGTCCCTCCTCGACGCCCTGGGGGCGCGGGATCCGCTCGCCGTGCTCGCCGCCACCCCCGAGGCGCTGCGTCAGGCAGTCGCCGGCGTGAGTCCAGCGGCGCTCGACCGCCCGGAGGCCCCGGGCAAGTGGTCGCTGCGCCAGGTGGTGCAGCACCTCGCCGACAGCGAGCTGGTGGGCGGCTTCCGCTTCCGCATGATCCTGACTCACGACCGGCCACCGATCCCCGCGTACGACCAGGACATCTGGATCGGGCGGCTGCACCAGCACGACACCGACCTCGACGTCACCCTCGCCGAGTTCACGACCATCCGCCGCGGCAACCTGCGGCTGCTCAGCCACGCGACGCCGGCAGAACGCGCCCGCGTCGGGGTCCACAGCGAACGGGGCGAGGAAAGCCTCGACTTCCTGATCCGGATGTACGCGGGACATGACCTGGTGCATCTGCGGCAGATGGAGAGGGTGCGGAAGGCGGTAGGGCGGTAAGGGCAGCGTAGTGAGGTGCTCCTGCCGGGGAGCGGCGGCGCGCGAGCCGCGAAGCGGTCT
>CAZPER010000188.1:0-1727 GCA_964585655.1 uncultured Gemmatimonadaceae bacterium
TCGTGCCACCGCTCACCGACGCGCGCTCCATCCCCGCCGTCCCTCCGGTCCTCCCGTCCTCCGTGCCCTGGCCCTTCCCGTCTCCCGTTCCCCGTTCCCCGTTCCCCGTTCTCCCGTTCTCCCGTTCCCCCCTCTAGTCCAGCGGCCCCTGGATCACCGACCCCTGCACGCTGAACCCGATCACCAGTTGCCCGCGGGAGAGCCCGCTGATCGGTCGATTATTCGCCCCCCGCTGCACGATCCAGTAGTACTGTGCCCCGGCGGCGATGATACCGAAGTTGACCCGCACACCCCCTTCGATCCCGGTGTAACTGAGCCCCTTCGAGCCGTTGAGCGCCTCCTTGATCAGGAACTTCCGGTGCTGCCCGTTGCCGCGCATCCAGCGGGCGGCCACCCCGAAGTTGAAGGCCACGCCGACCGGCTGTCCCAGGAGCTGCCTGCCGGGGAGCACCTCGAGTTCCCCCGCCAGCCCACCGCCCAGGATGGCGAAGTCGGCGGCGATGGAGGTGGTGTCCGCGGTGGTGGGCGAGGTCGCGGTGATCGAGTCCACCGCCCAGGCCACGTTGGTCCCGAAGAAGTAGGCCTTTGCCCGCAGCTCGGTGGACCCGAACCTGTGGAGGGGCGGGGTGCTGGCCTCGAGGATCACGTTGGAGATGCTGCCGCGCCCGCCGGCCGGGACCAGGACGGTGCTGCCGTGCAGGTTCTTGACCGTATCCACCGAGGAGGCCACGCCGAGCGAGGCGGTGAGCCGCCAGCCGCGGGGCCAGGTGACGCCGATGCCAAGCGACCCCGTGCCGGCGCTGCCCGTCCCGACGCCGTCCTCGGCCGGCTTCTCCAAGGCCTGGCGGATGGTGCCATCGGCGGTGAGGGCGATGGTGATCCGTTCGGTCCGGGAGAGCTGGCTCCGGAGGTAGGCGGCGTCGCTTTCGATGCTCGCCTGGCTCGCGGGGTCATCGGTGAGGGCGTTCAGCACCTGTTGCAGCTCCCTCCGCTCCAGGGCGATCGCCGCCGCCACCGCGTGGCGGTAGCGTGCGACGGCGGGGCTGGTGGGGTTGGCCTCGATGGCGGCGGTGACCAGCTCCCGCTGCTTGCCATAGGTCGCGAGCGCGTCCAGGAGCTGCTCCAGCGAGTCCCGGGCAAACCGCGCCGCGGCCGCGAAGACCTGGGGCATCGTCTGGCCGGCCTCCGGGTCCCCCTTGTTGTCGGTGGTGAGCGCTGCCATGGCCGCCTCATCCACCACGAGCCCGGCGATACGGGGGTCGGAGAGGGTGGCGTTGACCTGCGGCCGCAGCGTCTGCCCGGCGGCAAGGGAAGGGGAGGTCGCCAGCGCCAGGGCGACCAGGGCGCACAGGCCCCGCGGGGCGGGGCGGGGGGTGAGGGGCATCGCAGTCTCCTTGAGTCCGCTCGGGGGGTGAGGGTGGAGACCAGTCTCGTTCCAAGGGGTCAGGCGCCGGTGATTTGGCGGTCAATTCGGGGGCGGGAGGCCGGGGACTGTCAGATCCGCCCGTCCGTTCCGTCGGGCCGTCCGGCCGACGGGGACTCCGCCCGCTGCAGTTCCGCCGCTTCGGGCGAGTGCTCCATCCTGCCACCCCTCCCCCACGCCCGCTCCCTCCCCGCCGGCCCCCCGGTCCCCCGTGCCCTGGCCCCTGCCGTCCCCCGCCTCCCGTCCCCCGCTCCCCGTCCCCCCCTCCCCCGCTCCCCCCTTCTCCCGTTCCCCCGTCCCCGTC
>CAZPER010000189.1:0-1640 GCA_964585655.1 uncultured Gemmatimonadaceae bacterium
GCCCATCCACCGCCTGCTGGCGCAGCGCCTCCAGCGGGGTCATCGGGGAGGACCAGGACAGGCCCGGGTCGGGTACCGCGGGGGGCGCCGCCACGAGCCCCCCGGCGAGCCAGCGCGCCGGCAGGATGCTCCACAGCGCGACCGCCGCAGCCGCGCCAAGGAGCAGCGCGGTGCGGCGGTACGCCCGGAGCAGTGCCAGCGCGGTGGCGCCCACGGACTACTTGCCGAAATCGACCGTGGGCGGAGTGTCGGTGCCTTCCTTGGCCTCGAAGTATGGCTTGGGCCCGCCGGCGCCGAACATCTTCGCCGTGAGGTTGTAGGGGAAGGTCCGGATGAAGCTGTTGAACTGGTTGACCGCGTCGTTGTAGTCCTGGCGCGCGGTGGCGATCCGGTTATCGGTGCCCGTCAGCTCGTCCTGCAGCGCCCGGAAGTTGGCGTCGGACTTGAGCTGGGGATAGGCCTCGACGATGGCCAGGAGCCGGCCCAGCGGCGCGTTGAGCGCCTGGTTGGCATTGGCCATGTCCTCGAGGTTGCCCGACTGCAGCGAGCTGTTGAGCCGGGCGCGGGCGTTCGCCACCTCGGTAAAGATGGTCTCTTCCTGCTTGGCGTAGCCCTTGACCGTCGCGACCAGGTTGGGGATCAGGTCCGCCCGGCGCTGCAGCTGCGCCTGGATCTGGCCCTGGGCCTTGCTCACCTGCTCGTCCAGGCCCTGGATCTTGTTGTACCCGCACCCGCTCGCGGTGAGGGCGAGGGCCGCCACCAGCAGCACCCGAAACGACCGCGTCATTGGTGATCTCCGATCTGATAGTTGTCCACGAACCCTGCCGCCGTCTCCACGGCGGCCAGGTACCCCTGAAACTCGGCCTCACTGCAGGCCCAGTCCTCCTGCCCCCGGCGGGTCACCACCCGCGCCACCGCCGGCCCGCCGAACCCCGCGACCACTCCCGCCCGGTTCACCAGGTCCACCGGATCGGCCGGCGGCGATTCGCCGGTGAGCACCAGCAGCCCGCGACAGAGCAGCAGGATCGGCGATACGCTCCGCCGCGCCACCGCCCCCAGCGCCTTGCCGTCGTCGCCCAGCAGGGCGTACACCTGGCGCAGCCGCAGCAGCTTGCCCCGGAACTCCCGCTCCAGGGCCAGGCGCAGGTCCGCGGGGCGCACCACCAGCTCCATCAGCGGGTCGCTGCCGCGGAGCACCCGGTAGCCCGTCCGCATCTCGGCGATCTCTAGCGGGTAGGCGTCCGCCGCCCGGCGCCACTCGGCCCGGCTCAGCAGCAGCGGCACCGACCGCGCCTCCTCCTTCCACCAGCGGAGCAGCGGGCGGAGCACCTCGAGCGTGTCGGTGCTGATCCCGTCGAGGAGGATCAGCAGGTTGACGTCGGACCACCCCGGCAGGTACTGCCCCCGCGCGGCGGAGCCATGGAGCACGACACTCGCCTCCGGCAGGGCCAGGCGATCGAAGTCGGCGACGAACCGGTCCAGCAGTGCCTCCACCTGTTTCATCAGAAGCTCCTCCCCGCGCCGCCGCCCATGCCGCCGCCACCGCCGCCGAACCCGCCGAAGCCACCGCCGCCACCGCCACCACCGAAGCCACCACCGAACCCCCCGCCCCCGCCCCAGCCGCTGCCGCCGCCCCACAC
>CAZPER010000190.1:0-1636 GCA_964585655.1 uncultured Gemmatimonadaceae bacterium
ATCGCGGTCGGTGGGCACCAGGTGCCGGCGTCGGCCTTCGCCAACGCGATCGCCGAGCTGGCCGCTGAAGCCGCGGACGCCGGCGCGGAGCCGGAGGACTACTGGTACGACCGCCGCGGGATGCCGCGCTGCGACCTGCCGAGCCCCGCCGACCGCACCCGGCTGCTCCTCGCCGACCTCGACGAAGCGGCGGGCGCGGGGGAGAGCGACCAGGAGGAGGCGTGGGACGACACCTGGGACGACGAGGCCGACGACACCAATCCGCTCGATTCCTTCGAAGCCGCACTCCGGGGAGAGTATCGCGATGACGATTGACATCGGCACCATCCCGGGCGGCGCCACCGCCGACCCGGCGGCCGCGCTCCGCCAGGCGCTCTTCGCCGCCCTGCAGGACGGCCCGCGCGGCATCGCGCGGCTCCGCGCCCTGCTCAGCCAGGCGGGTCTCTCCGCCGAGCACCAGGCGCTGGTGGATCTCCTCTTCCAGGGCGCCGGGGAGCAGGAACTCTCGGCCGAGGTGGAGCCGGAGCCGGAGCCCGACGCCGACCTGCGGGGCGAGCTGGCGGACCTGCGCGAGGTCAATGACACCGTCGCCTCGGCCCTCGGCGCCTGCCCCGTCTGCTGGGGCGGCGATCGGGACTGCGAGGCCTGCCGCGGCCGTGGCCGCGCCGGCTTTCGGGATCCCGACCCGGCGCTGTTCGAGGAACTGGTCCTGCCCGCCGCCCGCCGGGTGCGGGCTCGGCGCACCGAAGCCCCCCGGCCGTCCATCGGCCGGCGGCGGTAGCTGTTCACTCTGAAGGGAGGACGGTATGGACGCAGACGTGGATGACGCGCTCCTCGATTTCGGGGAGTCCTGGGAAGCCGCTCACGGGTACGACGCCTACGACAACGAGGAGGTGGATCACATGCTGGACGAACTCATGGATGAATCGGAGCAGGACCTGGCCGAGCGCCGGATGTCCCGCGCCCGCGCCCGGGGCCGGGGCCGTCCGCCGCAGCGTGTCCCCACCGCCTCCGGCCGCAACGCCTACCAGCCACCGGTGGACTCGGGGGTCGTCACGCAGAAGCAGTTCAAGGAAGCGCTCGCCCGGGTCGGGGATGAGACCCGCCGCAACGCCGAGGGGATCAAGCTGGTGAACGACCGCCTGGGCACCATGGACGGCCGGCTCACCGACGTGGTCACGGTGGCCAAGACCCACAGCCGCCGGCTCGGGACGCTGGACAGCCGGATGAAGATGGACGGCGCCCTCGACTTCGCCTCCAGCTTCAATGTGGTGACCGGCGCCGACGGCAGCACCGCCCTCGCCCCCGACCTGAGCCAGTTGCTCCGCGGCGCCATCAAGAACGGCGTCCTGGGCGACAGCAAGGGCGCCATGGGCAACCCGTGGGTGATCGGCATCGCCGGCCTGGTCCTGCGCAACCCGACCATCCTCGGCGGCCTGTTCGCGCCGCGGACCTGACGCCAACCGATCGCCTCGAGGAGGCCGAGAGATGACCAGTCCCTTCATCATTCCGCTGTCGCGCCCGGCGGGCGAACCCGCCGGCGCGCCCACCGGCCTGCGGCTGCTGATCCCGATCCGGTCCGCCGCTGCGGGGGCCGGCACCCTGGCGGCCGCCCCGGCCACCGGGCAGGACGCCC
>CAZPER010000191.1:0-1628 GCA_964585655.1 uncultured Gemmatimonadaceae bacterium
CTGCCAACAACTCCGGCCCCCCCGGGGGGGCCGCCGCGGAGACCTTCGGCCGCATCCTGCAGGGGGAGCTCCGCCCCTGGCGCGACGAACTCGTCATCACCACCAAGGCCGGCTACTACATGTGGCCCGGCCCCTACGGCGAGTGGGGCTCGCGGAAGAGCCTGCTGGCCTCGCTGGACCAGTCGCTGAAGCGCATGCGGCTCGAGTACGTGGACATTTTCTACTCTCACCGCCCCGACCCCGAGACGCCGCTGGAGGAGACCATGGGCGCCCTCGCCCACGCGGTGCGGAGCGGCAAGGCCCTCTATGTCGGCCTTTCCAACTATTCCGCGGCCGACACCCTCCGCGCCGCGAAGCTGCTGCGGGAGCTGGGGACGCCCTGCCTGATCCACCAGCCACGCTACAGCCTGTTCGATCGCCAGATCGAGGCGGAGCTGCTGCCGGCGCTCGAGCGGGAACAGATCGGCGCAGCGGTCTTCTCGCCGCTCGCCAAGGGCCTCCTCACCGACCGCTACTTTCAAGGCATCTCCGCCGACGCGCGCGCCGGCCGCGACCCGCGGTTCCTCACGCCCGCGCAGGTCACCCCGGATGCGGTGGCCAAGGCGAAGCGCCTCAACGAAATCGCCCGCGCGCGGGGCCAGACCCTGGCCCAGATGGCCCTCGCCTGGACCCTGCGGAATCCCGTCGTCACCGCCGCCATCATCGGCGCCAGCAAGGTGAGCCAGCTGGAAGACTGCGTCGGCGCGGCGGGGAAGCTGGCGTTTGCGGGGGAGGAGCTGGCCAGGATCGAGGAAGTGCTGGGCGGGTAGGCGGACGGTCGGACGGTCGGACGGGTAGTGAGGGCCGCGCGGTGAGGCGCTCCTGCCGGGGAGCGGCGGCGCGCGAGCCGCGAAGCGGTCTCACCAATCCTCTGCGGCTCCGCGCCGACGCGACAAGGCGGGAGCGCCGAACCAGGTGCGGCCACCCGCTCCTGCGAGCAGCGTCAGCGCCGACCACCCTGCGGCTCCCATCGCCCGGAGGGAGCTCGCGGGCGAGCGGGGTGCGTTAGCTTCCGTGGTCCGTAGGTCGTTTCCCGTTGCCCGTTCCTGAGCCACGGGCGGAGCTGGCGCTCCGCCCCTACCAAGACATTGCGTATGCCACGCGCCATGATGATCGCCGCCCTGGTCGTATGCGCCCCGCTCGCCGCGCAGGACTGGCGGGTCCACGAAATGACCCGGCCCCATCCCGCCACCGCGCCGGCGGTCCCCGTCGCCAGCGCCGACCGGCCGCCCCCGGGCGCGGACGTCCTCTTCAACGGCACCGACCTCGCCCGCTGGCGCATCAGCGACAGCCTCGCCGCGCGGTGGATCGTGTGGAAGGGATACTTCGAGGCCCGCCCGGGCACCGGCACCCTCACCACCGTGGATCCAGTCCTCGTGGCTGCCACCGGTGAGGACGTCGTCGCCCCCGTTGCCGAAGATCGTGTCCTTGCCGAAGTAGCCGTCGATGGCGTTGGGGCCGGCCCGCCCGGTGATGGTGTCGTCGTACGAACTGCCGTCCACGTTCTCGAAGCCGGTCAGCTTCCGTGACAGCCCTACGCTGGCGGTCCCGGTGGTCGGGACGAGCCGCAGGCCCGCCCTGCCCCGACG
>CAZPER010000192.1:0-1606 GCA_964585655.1 uncultured Gemmatimonadaceae bacterium
CGCCGCGCTGGGTCCCAAGCTGCCGCCCCCGGACCAGCTCTCGCTGACGGTGCCCGCGGGCGCCCCGCGGGGCAAGGTGGGGCGCGCGCTGCTGGCCTGGGCCGCCGGGGAAGCCGCCCCGGGCAGCCGCCGGGGCAAGGGGCAGCTGCTCCGGCGAATCAGCCTCGGCCCCGGCGCGGAGCTGCTGCTGGACGAGCGGCATGCGCTGTTCGACACGCTCGACGACCAGGCCATCGTGGACGCCCTGCGCCAGGCGCTCGACCAGGCCGGCGGCGCACCGTAGCCCCCGGCCCCGCGCTCCCCTACACTTCGCGCTGTCCCCCAACAAGGAACTGGCATGGGCATCCTCCTGCTCGTGGTGGCCGCCGCGGTGGTGCTGTGGGTCATCACCGCCTACAACCGCCTGATCGCGCTCAAGAACCAGGTGGCGAATGCGTGGAAGCAGATCGACGTCCAGCTCAAGCGCCGGCACGACCTGATCCCCAACCTGATCAGCGCCGTGAAGGGGGCGATGGACTTCGAGAAGAACACGCTGGAAGCGGTCATCTCCGCCCGCAACAAGGCGGTGAGCGCCAGCGGCGGCGGCGTGGCGCAGGTGGCCCGGGCGGAGGGGGAGCTGACCCAGGCGCTGGGCCGGCTGTTCGCGCTGTCGGAGAACTATCCGCAGCTCAAGGCCACGGCGAACATCCAGCAGTTGCAGGAGGAACTCACCAGCACCGAGAACAAGGTGGGGTTCGCGCGGCAGCTGTACAACGACGTGGCCACGAGCTACAACACCGCCCAGCAGCAGTTCCCCACCAACCTGGTGGCGGGCCTGGCCAAGGCCTCGCCGGCCGACCTGTGGGAAATCGAGGATGCCGCGGAGCGGGCGGTGCCCAAGGTGGATCTCTCGATGGGACAGTAGGCGGTCGCGACGGTCACGACGATACCGTCCATGACGGCCCCCGCCAATCTGTTCGAACAGCAGGAATCCAATCGCCGCCGCTCGTTCTGGCTGGTGACGGGGTTCGTGCTGTTCTTCGCGTGGGTGGGGTTCGGGGGCGACCTGGCCTGGTACCTGATGACCGCCGACGCGGGGCCGGAGGTGCCGCGCCACACCGTGCCCGGCATCGGGATCGTCGCCACGCTCATTGCCGGCGGGATCTGCTGGTACTCCTGGCGGAAGGGGCCGGAGCGGGTGCTCTGGGCCACCGGCGCCCGGGAGGTGCTCGAGCCCGCGACCGAACTGGAGCGGCGGCTGGTGAACGTGGTGGAGGAGATGGCGATCGCGAGCGGGCAGCCGAGGCCCCGGATCTTCGTGGTGCCGGACGGCGACCCCAATGCGTTCGCGACCGGCATCGAACCCCGGACGGCGTCGGTGGCCGTCACCCAGGGGCTGCTGGAACGCCTGGACCGGGACGAGCTGCAGGGGGTCGTGGCGCACGAGATGGCGCACGTGCAGAACTTCGACACCCGGCTCATGACCCTGCTCGCCGCGATGGTCGGCGCCATCGCGCTCATGTCGGACGGGATGGGCCGGATCATCCGGGGCGGGGTGCGGATCGGCGGCGGTGGGGGTGGGGCGAGCGCCGGCGGCAGAGCAAAGGGCGGTGGCAAGCCGCTTGCG
>CAZPER010000193.1:0-1604 GCA_964585655.1 uncultured Gemmatimonadaceae bacterium
AAGAGCCCGCTCAGCGGCAGCAGCGCATCGAGCTCGGGCCGGCATGCGGCTGTGCCTGGCGTGGGCTGTGGGTGCGGCTGCGCTGCTGCCGCTGCTGGCGGTCGGCGCCGCGCGCACCGCACAGGGGGAACGGGAGGTGGCGGTCCGGCGCGCGGTGGGCGCCTCCCGGCGCATGCTGCTCGGCGGGTTCCTGATCGCGGCGCTGGTCATCGGCGGCGCGGCGCTCGCGGCCGGGGGGGTGATCGCCGCGGTAGTCACCCGCAGGGCGGCTGAGGGCTGGCCGGGCCCGCCGCCGGGGTGGGCACTGGCCGGCGCGGTGGCGCCGGGCGTGGCGCTCGCGCTCGTTATCGTCTTCGGCGCCCTGTTTCCGATCCTCTTCGCCCGGCGACCGGAGGTGACCGAGCCGGCGGATGGCGGCCTGGCGCTCCGGATCCCGGCGCTGCTCATCGGCGCCTCGCTCGCGGTGCTTGCCACGGGGGTGGTGGTGAGCCGTCACGCCCGGAGCCTGGCGCAGGTCCCTGAGGGGGCGCTGCCCGCGGGGGTGGTGGTCCCGCTCCGCTTCGGGGAGAAGGCCGCCCCAGACACCATTGCCCGGCTGCTCGGGGCGGTGGCCCGGATTCCCGGTCTCGAGCGGGCCAGCCTGACCAGCCCGGGCGCGGTGCTTGGACTCGGCGCGGTCAGCAAGGTGCGCACCGATTGTGGCGACTGCGCCGAGGGCGGGCTCCGGATCCCGATTCACGTGGTCAGCACCACCCACCAGTATGTGAGCGCGGACAGCTTCCGGGCCCTCGGGCTGCGGCTGCTCGAGGGCCGGGAACTCTCCGACGCGGACCGCGCCGGCCGCGAGCCGGTCGCGGTGGTGGGGAGGGCGCTCGCGCAGCGGCACTTCCAGTATGGCCAGGCGGTGGGGCGCATCATGATGGTGGGCAGTGACCCCAGCGAGTGGTACCGGGTGGTGGGCGTGGTGGAGGACCGGACGGGCACCGGCCTGGGCGCGACGCTGCTCCCCCCGTTCACGGTCTATCTCAGCATCCTGCAGCATCCGGTGCGCGGCGCGGAGCTTCAGCTCCAGGGCGCGGCCGGCGCGATCGCCGCCGCGGAGGCGATCGCCGCCCCCCACGCGGTGGCCCAGGGGGAGAGCGCGGCGACCCTGGTGCGACGGGAACAGGCGCCCCTGGGCTGGTTCGGGCGGGGGTACGTCCTGCTCGGCCTGGCGATGCTGATCGTGGCGGCGGTTGGCACCTTCACCCTGATGCGGCTCTGGGTGCTCTCACTCGCGCCGGAAATGGCCATCTGGCGCGCGGTCGGCGCACCGCGCCGGCGGGTGGCCGGGGTGGTGCTGGGCCGCACGCTGGTGGCGGGGGCCACGGGGGCGCTGCCGCCCTTCGAGGCACTGCCACTGCTGCTGCCTGCCGCTACGCCTGGCCCACCCACGACCGGGATCAGCACCGCGTGAATCTTCCGGATGTTGCCCGGCTCGACCTCGACGTCCTGGCGCCAGGGCTTGAACCGATTCTCGCCCTTGATCTCCAGCACCTGATGTCAGGGGGCCACGCGCGACGCGCGGAAGTTCGTCCGCACCTGCGGTCCCGACGGCGCACTCA
>CAZPER010000194.1:0-1587 GCA_964585655.1 uncultured Gemmatimonadaceae bacterium
GCAGGGGGGCGGGCCGCGCACCGCGCTGCGCGCCCCCGTGGCGGGCCGGGTGCTCCTATTGCTGGAGGAGAGCGACCGGGTGATCCTCGCGGGCACGCCCGTGCTGGAACTCGGCGATGTGTCGCGGCTCGAGATCGTGAGCGATCTGCTCACCACCGAAGCCGTCCTGGTCCGGCCGGGAGACACCGTGCTGGTGGAGGGGTGGGGGGGCGACAGCGCGCTCGTGGCGCGGGTGCGGCAGGTCGAACCCTCCGGCTTTACCAAGGTCTCCGCGCTGGGGGTCGAGGAGCAGCGGGTGAACGTCGTCGCCGACCTGGATCGGGTGCCCCCGGAGCTCGGGGATCGGTTCCGGGTCGAGGTGCGCATCGTCCTCTGGGGCGCGGCCGACGTGTTGACCATCCCGGAGAGCGCGCTGGTCCGGGACGGCGAGGGGTGGGCGGTCTTTCAGGTCGTGGACGGCCGGTTGCGGCGGCAGCCGGTGACCGTGGGGCATGTCGGGGCGTTCGCCGTCGAGGTCCGCTCCGGCCTCGAGCCGGGCGCCGTCGTGGTCCGCCATCCCGGGGCGGGGGTGGTGGAGGGAGCCCGGGTCCGGGCGGCCGGCGGCGCCGCGACCTAGCCCCTCAGCTTGCCCCGGGGCAGATTCCCCCATGCTGATTGACGTCCACGCGCACTTCTTCCACGACCGGAGCGGCCGCGCCGACTGGCGCGAGCGCAACCGGAGCCGGCTCGATGCCGGGGCGCGCATCGGGATCCGGTGTCACGTGGCCTCCATCCTCGGGAGCTGGGGTCACACCTCACCGACCTACTTTCCCTCCCCCGCCGACCTGACCGAGGCCAACGCCGCGCTCCGCGGGCTCGCGGCGGAGCACGGCCCGCGCATCCGGGGCTACGTGGCGGTGAATCCCAACCATACCGCGCACGCCGTGGCGGAGCTGGAGGCGGGGGTGGCCGGCGGGATGATCGGCCTCAAGCTCGCCGCCAGCCGCCGGGCCGACGACCCCCTGCTCGATCCGCTGTGTGAGGCGGCCCGCCGGCTCCGGCTCCCCGTGCTGCACCACATCTGGCAGTTCCGCCGCCGGGAATGGCCGGGGCAGGAGGCGTCGGATGGGGTGGAACTCTGCCGCCTCGCGGCCCGGCACCAGGCCGTCAGCTTCATCCTGGCCCACATCGGCGGCGGCGGAGACTGGCTCCATACCCTGCGCGCCGTGCGCCACGCGCCGAATGTGCTGCTGGACCTCTCGGGGAGCGGCGTGGACGGAGGCATGCTCGAGGGCGCCCTCCGCGCGGTCGGCGCCGAGCGGCTGCTCTGGGGCGCCGATGTGACGCTCTGCACCGGCTGGGCCAAGCTGCGCTACCTGGAGCGGCTGCTCCCGCCGGCGGACTTCGCGCTGGTGTCCGGCGGAAACGCCGTCCGGATCTTCCCTCCCGGGGCGTTCGCATGATTGACGTCAACACCTTTCTCGGCTCGTACCCCTGGCGCCGGGTGCCTGGCACCTCGCCTGAGGGGTTGCTCGCGGCGATGGACCGGGCCGGGATCACGCGGGCCTGGGTGACGCACCTCCCCGGGCTCTTCTGGAAGGATCCGGC
>CAZPER010000195.1:0-1504 GCA_964585655.1 uncultured Gemmatimonadaceae bacterium
CCGATCCGGCGGCCGCGCGCCTGGTGATCGAGGTGGCGGCCGCGGGGGAGCCGGTGCAGACCCCGCGGGAAGATGAGAGCTACTCGCTCACGATCGGCGCCGGGAGCGCGCGGCTCCGCGCGGCGACGACCGTCGGCGCCCTCCGCGGCCTCGAGACGCTGCAGCAGCTGGTTGCCGGCCGCGCCGATGGCTTCGTACTCGCAGGCGTCATGATCGAGGACCGGCCCCGCTTCCCCTGGCGCGGCCTGAACATGGACACCGGCCGCCATTTCATGCCCCCGGCGGTCGTGAAGCGTACCCTCGACGGCATGGCCGCGGTCAAGCTCAACGTGCTGCACTGGCACCTCTCCGAGGACCAGGGCTTCCGGGTCGAGAGCCGCCGCTTCCCCCGGCTGCATCAGCTCGGCTCCGACGGGTTGTATTACACCCAGGAAGAGATCCGCGACATCGTGGCCTACGCCTACGACCGCGGCATCCGGGTCATGCCCGAATTCGACATGCCCGGGCACTCCACCAGCTGGTTCGTCGGTTATCCCGAATACGCCAGTGCGCCGGGCCCCTACCAGATCGAGCGGCGCTTCGGCGTCTTCGAGCCGGCGTTCGATCCCACCCGCGAAGCGACCTATCAGTTCCTCGACGGCTTCATTGGGGAGATGACCCAGCTCTTCCCCGATCCGTACTGGCATATCGGCGGCGACGAGGTCGTGGGCAAGCACTGGGACCAGAACCCGCGGATCCTGCGCTACAAGCGGACCCACGGCCTGCGCGACAACGAGGCGTTGCAGGCCCACTTCAACGACCGGCTCTCGAAGATCCTGACCCGGCACCACCGGATCCTGGTTGGCTGGGACGAGATTCTCCATCCCGGCCTCCCCGCCGGCTCGGTGGTGCAGTCGTGGCGCGGCACCGAATACCTGGGTCGCGCCGTCCGGCAGGGGATGGGGGCGATCCTCTCCGCCCCCTACTACCTGGACCACATGAAGACGGCGGAGGAGCATTACCTGGCGGACCCGCTGCCCGCCGGCCACGGTCTCTCCCCGGAAGAGGAAGCCCGGGTGCTCGGGGCCGAGGCCTGCATGTGGGCGGAACATGTGAATCAGGAGACGGTCGACAGCCGGATCTGGCCCCGCATGGCCGCCCTCGCCGAGCGGTTCTGGAGCCCCGCGAGCGTCCGGGACGTGGACGACATGTACCGCCGCCTGTCGCTGGCGAGCATCGGCCTGGAGCGGGTGGGGCTCACCCATGAGGCCCACACCTTCCGCATGCTCCGGCTGCTGGCCGGTCGGCGCGGGGTGCAGCCGCTGCACGACCTGCTCTACGCCACCATGCCGGTCAGCTTCGGCGAACGGGGGCGGCTCCAGGGCACGACCCAGCTGACTCCGTTCTCCCGCCTGGTGGACGCCGCGCGCCCCGACCCCTGGCTCCGGTCACGGCTCAACCAGCTGGCCCGCACCGTGACTTCCGATCCGGCCGGCGCCCCGGCGGCGCGCGCCGAGCTGCGGCG